>JBBRBM010000082.1:0-23931 GCA_038205745.1 Verrucomicrobiota bacterium
CGCCAGTCGTGCGCGATCTTGGCGCGCCACCCGGCGTAAAACGGCCCGATGAAAAACCCGACGCTCGCTCCCACGCCGAGCAGGCCGAGCGCACGTCCTGCCTTGCCCGGATAGAGCCGCGCGATCAGCGCCGTCGCCGCCGGATGAAAAAAACTTCCGCCAAGGCCGGCCACGATCACAGAAACCACCGCCAGCGCATAAGTCGGCGCCAGGGCGAGCCCGATGAAACCCAGGCCGTTGATCGCGAGGCCCACGGTCAAGAGTGTCTTGCGACTGAACCGGTCGGCCAGCATTCCCATCCCGTAGCTCGGCGCGAAATAAGCCACGAGCATGAGCGTGAGCAACAGCGTTGCGTCTTCAATCGTGTCGCGGCGGTAGAAATTTTGGATGAGAAGAAACAGCGGCGTCAGCGCCATCTGGTAGATGTGCGTGAAGGCATGGAGCACCGTCGCGAGCGCGAGCGTGCGAGAGCGGTGATCGTTCATTGTGACACGTTCAGGCTCATCAAAGAACATCCGCGCATTTCAGCCGCCGTTGCACGGCCGAGCAACTCGAAGCTGTCGCCTCGGCGCACGCCGAGATCTTCTGTTTGGATCGCCATCACCGAACGCACATTTGCCAGATCGAAGATGCGAATCAATCCGGTTTCGCCATCGGAGACTTCCACTTCCGTTTCAGGCGAGATGATTTGCGCGCGGGCCCACGGCGGGAACAGAAACGCCCGCGGCGCGTTCGACGGCGCGCCGACACGACCTGCTTCGGGTGTTTGAACAACGGAGTCGTACGCCTGTGAACTCAACTCGCTCATGCCGTATTCGGTGACGATGTGCGTGGGCGCGATGCCGAGATGTTTCGTGATCAGCGCGTGCAACTCCGTTTTCGGAATCTCGCGGGAACGCCCTTTGTAGCCACCGGTCTCGATAACACGCGACCCGCGCGCGAGGCGGTAGCGCATGTTGTTCGCGGCGAAGTGGTCGAGCAGGTGAACGAAGTTGAACGCCGTGCCGAGCAGCACGAGCGGACGGTTCGCGCACATGCTCTTGCGAATGGCGAAGAGCGCACGGTCCATGTCGAGTTTCCACGCGCCGTTCGCATCGACATCTCCGGTGAACAAAGAATCTCGCGCGCCGAATTGGCGGATCACCGCGTCGGACATGTGGACGAGAGATGAGTTCGGCGCGAGTTCACGCGACGGCGTGAGGCTGAGGATCGGCAGCTTGTCGATCGGGCCGAGCAGTTGTTCATCGACGAGCAAGTCGAGATCACCAAGCAAGTGACGCTCGAACCACGGGAGCAGCGACGCCTCGTAGATCGCGAGCGATTCGGCGGAATGAAAATGCCGGCCGCGCTTCTGTTCCGTGGTGCCGCTGGAGAAAAAAACGTTCGTCCGCTCCTCGGGCAGAAGGCTCGTGAGTTCGAGTTCCTTGAACGCGCTCGCCGGAATTGCAGGAATGCTCCGCCAGTCCGAAACCGCGTCCGCCTTCACGCCGCGAAACTCGCACAGCCGCGGATACGCCGGGTTGTTTGCGAATTGAAGCTGGAACAACTCCAGCGCGAGATCGTTGAAGGCTTCAACGGTTGCGGCGCGTAGCATTGAGTTCCGGATGAACTCGCGCAAGCGCGCCGCAAAATCAGAAAAAGTCGTCGTCATGCGGTTTTATCTCGTGCGCGTCGCGCACAGGCTGGTTCGCCGCCACAGCCTCGTGACAGTCTTAAAAAACTACTTCTGCTGCGTCGCCCAATCCCACGAGAGCGTGACGTCGTCTCCGGTCTTGATCGTGGGGATTCCGAAAATCTTCGGCGCCGGGGGCGGCACTTTGTAGTCGGTCATCTTGAGCTTGTAGGTGCCGCTCGTCTTCAGCGCGTTACCGTTGCGAGTCATCGTGACGGGAAACGTAACGTTGTTCGTCGTTCCCTTGATAATGAGCAGGCCTTTGCTATCGAAGTTGAACGGGCCATTCGCGCTCTTGGGCGTTTCCTTGAGGGTCAACTCCGTGACGCGATACTCGATCTTCGGATAATTCGTCATGCTCATCGCCTGGAACGTGACGTTGTCCATCGATGTCTTGCCGCTTTTGAGCGTGCGCACCGGAATGGTCACTTCCACTTTCGCGGGGATCTTCCCGGGCTGGGCCTTGGTGGGATCCGCAACGAACTTTGAATCCAGTTCGAGTGTGCCGGCAATAATGCCGCCCTCGATGGTCCAATCATGGATCGTGGAGGTGCCCTCGATCTTCACTTTGCTGCCGGTGGGCTGGGCTGCGAAGGATGTCATCTGAGCGCGTGCAGCCAATGCCGCGGCCAGTGTCAGGGTCAGTGTGATGAGAGATGTAGCTTTCATTTAATGGTTCGACGTAAACGGACGGATTAAATTTGAAATAGTGACTTTTCGATCTTCACGCGCTCACGTTTGGCGACCGCCTCGGCGCCCTTGATCGCAAGAACTGTGGCCTCGAAACCATCCTGGGCGCTGGCGGCCGCAGCACGACCTTTTACGCCGGCGAGGAATTCGCTCAGCGCCTTGGTGTCCTTGACGTCGAACGTGGCAGCGAAGTCCTCGATCGAGTTTCCGTAGAGCTCGCAGTTCTTCAGGAAGTTCTCGATGGCGAAATGAATCGGCGGCTCGGAGTTCGGGGCTTCGAGGTTTCCGCCCTTGTCCTGCGGAGTGCTCTTGCTGGCGTTGGCGATCAGCGCGATGCCTGTCTCGGCACCGAAAACTTCCTTGCGCGCGTAAACTTCCCAGCCGAGCAACGGGGCGTCGGTTTCCTTGAACATCCACGCCTTGTTGCCGCGATTGAGGACCGTGGAGTCACCGCCGTAAATCACTTCGTACTGGCTGTCGAAGGAACTGCCGAGCGTCGCTTCGTAATTCATCGTCACGCCATCCGCATACTCGTAGATTGCCTGGACAGTGTCGTCGACGGTGCGTCCGTCCTGATACGCGGCGATGGTCCCGAAACCCGTCACGGCCACGGGACGCTTGTTCCAAAGCCAGTTCACGACATCGATCTGCTGAATGCCAATCTCGCCGATGAGGCCAAGTGACACTTCCTTGTCCAGACGCCAGTTCAATTCCTTCTCGCGTTCGGCATTGGGGGCGGGACGACGCCACGTTTGCTTCTTGTGCCATTGCGCGCGCGCCTTGATCGGCGTGCCGGCGGCGCCACTGCGGACGAAGCCCATGAGGAAGGCCTGATGCGGATGCGAACGAAGCAACTGGCCCGATTGAAAATAGCTGCGCGGATTGTCACGCGCCGCCTTCGCGATCGCGCGAGCGTCGTCGATGCTGTTCGAGAGCGGCGATTCACAATAGACGTGTTTGCCGGCAGCGAGCGCCTCAAGAACGATGTCTTTGTGCTTGTGGGTCGGTGTGGCCACGATGACCGCATGGATTTCCTTGTTCTCCAGCACCTTCTTGTAATCGGAATAGCCCTCGGCCTTCGGCGCGGCTTCCTTGGCGCGGCGCAACGAAACGGCGTACGGATCGCACACGCCGACCACTTCACCGCGCGGCATGAGGGCCAGGCGATTGAGAATGGTCCGGCCCCAATCCCCACAGCCGATCACGGCCACGCGCTGCTTGGTAAGCACCGCATTGGCGTCGAAGTTCGTTCCGGCTTCCTCCTTCTTCTCCTGCGCAAACAATGGCACGCCGCCCATGGCAATCATGGCGGCGGCGAAAGAACTGTTCTTAACGAAGTCGCGGCGCGAAAAATCCATCGAGCCGTCCGGTGACACGGGCAAGTTATTCATTTGTTAAATAGACGCTGAAAATCCGCGCTCCATTCTATGAAGTCAAGCGGACACCGGATCGCCTGTGGAACGAAAGACGTAATTTGTCATTTGCTTTGCGGCACTTGTGAACGTTTGCACTCCTTAAGTCGCATAGACGAAGAACTTGTACCAGCAAAAGTTCCAAACCAGCCCGGCTGAAACCGCCAGCGCCTTGCAGGTGTTCCGCGAAATCAGCTCATCGTTCAATCGACGCTTGAGGCGCAGGTTGCGAAGAGCGAACAACACCGCATTGACCGGCTGTTTCCAGAGATACGTCGTGACGTAGAGGATTACGTTTTGCAGGACGAACGCCGAAAAAGCGGTGATCACCAGGAAACGCCCGGCTCGCGCCAGCCATTCGTCTCCGTCTGGCTGAAATACAATGAACCAGTTCGCCAGGAACGACCAAATCATCGCGATCGCCACCGAAACGATGTTGGCAGGAATCCGCGACCAACCCACCGCAGGCCGCGTCAGCAAGTTGAACACGCCGAAATCAACGACCGTCGTGGTGACACCCACTACGAAAAAAAGTAAAAACTCTTTACCAGGCAGCATGGCAGTCAACGCGCGCAACCGAGTTCAACCCGCCAGGCACTCTCGCCGCGGCCACAACACGAAACCGACAACCCCGTCGCATCCAGCACAACAATGAATACCACGACCGATAGTCTGCGGTTTGCGGCTCGCGAATGTCGATAGCAGGCGGGATGCGAACTGCGCGCAAAAGTTCTCTCGCCAGCGCGTACTCCGTCCGCTTTCCTCGGCGCGTGAAAAATCTCGCCAAAATACTGGCTGCGTTCGCACTCATCGCGTGCGTGTCGGCGGAGTGCGCCACGCCGCGCAGCGTGTCTGGAATTTACCCGCAGCTTGCCACCTTCAATAACGAGGGCGAATGCGGCACGGGCGCCGTGGTGCCGTGGGCAGATCGGTTGTGGGTGATCTCGTACGGGCCGCACTTGCCGCTTGGATCGTCAGACAAGCTTTATGAAATCACGCCTGACTTGCGGCAGATCGTGCGTCCGGAGAGCGTCGGCGGCACGCCCGCGAACCGGATGATTCATGGCGAATCGAAACAGCTCATCATTGGACCGTACTTCATCGACGAATCGCGAAACGTGCGCGTGATTCCTCCGCAGAAAATGCCGGGACGTCTCACGGGCAATGCGCGTCACCTGACTGATCCGACGAACAAAATTTATTTCGCGACGATGGAGGAAGGGCTCTACGAAGTGGACGTCCGCTCGCTCGAAGTGTTCGGCAAATTAAAAGACGGCAACGCCACGAAGCCTAGTCAGACTCAGGAAGCGCATCCCGCCACGATCGCCTCAGAATTACCCGGCTATCACGGCAAAGGTCTTTACTCCGGTCAGGGACGGGTCGTTTACGCAAACAACGGGGAGCACGGCGCGAAGGCTCTCGTTGATCCCACGATTCCTTCCGGCGCACTGGCCGAATGGCGCGGCGATGGAGATTGGAAATTGATTCGCCGCAATCAGTTTACTGAAGTCACCGGACCCGGCGGCATTTACGGCAACGAACATCCTGGTCGCGATCCGGTGTGGAGCGTTGGCTGGGATGCGCACTCGGTCATACTGATGGTGCTCGATCGCGGCGAGTGGCACGCGTATCGGCTGCCGAAGGCGAGTCACACCTACGACGGCGCGCACGGCTGGAACACCGAATGGCCGCGCATCCGCGACATCGGCGAACGCGCCCTGCTCATGACCATGCACGGAATGTTCTGGCGATTTCCCAAAACGCTTTCCGTCGCGAACAGCGCCGGCATCGCGCCGCGTTCGACTTACCTGAAAGTCATCGGCGACTTCTGTCGCTGGAACGACCGCGTGGTCTTCGGCTGCGACGACACGGCGAAGAGCGAGTTCCTCAACAAGCGCAAAGCCAAAGGCTCGATCGTCGGCCCCGGCCAGTCGCAATCGAACGTGTGGTTCGTGGATCCCGACGGCATTGATGATCTCGGCCCGGCGCTCGGTCGCGGCGCGGTATGGCTCGATGAAGATGTCGCCGCGAACAAACCGAGCGATCCGTATCTATTCGACGGATTCGAACGTCGCGCCCTGCACCTCAGCCACGAGTCTGCACAGCCAATCACCTTCACGCTCGAAATCGATATCAAGGGCAACGGCACATGGCGCGAGTCCCAACGCGTGGTGGTTCCGGCGCACGGCTACGCATTCGTGGAATTGAAGGAACGCGGCGCGTGGATTCGCGCGCGAACCGATCGCGACGCCACGAAAGCCACGGCATTCTTCCATTACAGTAATCGTGATCGCCGCAGCACGAAACCCAGCCGGCTCTTCGACGGGCTCGGCCCGGATGTAGTGGGACAGGCGACATCGCCTGTCGCCAGCCGTGCAGGCGCCCCCGCCTGCACGGGACTCCTCTACGCTCGCGGCGCCAATCTGCGCACACTCCGTTTCGCCAGCGAATCCCTCGGCACCTACGACATGGGTGCCGACCTCAAACTGGTCCACACGAACGACGCGGCCGGCCTTGCGTGGACGTTGAAGAACGTTGCCATTCCGCAAAACGTTTACACGGTCGATGAAGCGTCGGTGCTCTTCATCGATGATCAGGGAAAGCGCTGGCGATTGCCGAAAGGCGACGTCTCGTTCAAACCCGCGAGCGACGAGCGCATCGACCGCGAAGTCTGCACCGAGCGCGATCTCTTCAACTGCGCGGGGATTTTCTACGAGCTTCCCGCTGACAATGCGGGCGGCTTCGCCAAGATTCGTCCGATCACCACGCACAATCGCCGCCTCAATGATTACTGCTCCTATCGCGGAATGCTCGTGATGAGCGGCGTGTCCGCGAACGCGAGAGAGAGCGATCACATCATTCGATCGGACGACGGCAAGTGCGCTCTGTGGGTCGGAGCGGTCGATGACTTGTGGAAGTTCGGCAAAGCGCGCGGCGTCGGGGGGCCGTGGAAAAACTCCGCGGTGAAAGCGAACATCCCGAGCGATCCGTATCTCATGACCGGCTTCGACAAGAAGCGGCTCACGCTTTCACACACGTCGGGCCGGGCGCTGAATTTCCGTGTCGAAGTTGATTTCGCCGGCATTGGCTCATGGGCCACCTACCGCGATTTCATCGTGCCCGCGGGCAAGAGCATTGAGCACAAGTTCCCGGAAACGTTCGGCGCATATTGGGTCCGAGTGGTTGCGGATCACGACAGCACTGCGACGGCACAATTGGTTTACGAATGACGAAACGTGCCCCCGGCATCCTGCAGGGCCGGAGCTTCCCAAGACTTCCAGCACCTCATTTCACTTCACTCGTCGCGGCCCGGCAAGATGCCGGGGGCACGTTGGAACAGTTGCCGCTTGCGCGAAGCGGCTTCGCTTTTATAGTCGCGCCAATGGAGCGGCCGCCGGGGCGAGTGGATTCCACAGCGGCGCAACACAACACTGAAATCAAAGGACTGACCATGGCTTACCAATACGTCAACAAGCAGGAATCTCTGCTGGCGAAGGTGAAGGGGAAAACGGGAAAGATTTCCGACAAGACCCACGAAGAACATCTCAAGCTCTACACGGGCTACATCAACAAGACGAACGCGATCCTCAAGGAACTCGAAGAGCTGAGCAAAACTCTCGATCCGGCGAATCCGGCGCACGCCAACCAGATTTATTCCGAGATCCGCTCGCGCAAAGTGGACTTCACATTCGCGCTCGGCGGCGTGATCAATCACGAGCTTTATTTCAACAATCTCGGCGGCAAAGGCGGCGCGCCCACCGGCAAGGTTGCCGACCTCATCATCAAGAGCTTCGGCACCTTCGAAGCTTACAAAAAGGATCTCAAGGCCACTGGCATCGCCGCGCGCGGCTGGGTGTGGACGGGCTTCGATCCGCAAACCGGGCTGCTCTTCAACTACATCGGCGACGCACAGAACACGTTCCCAATCTGGAACGTGAAGCCGATCCTCGCGCTCGACGTTTACGAGCACGCTTACTACGCCGACTTCTTCACGGCCCGTGCCGGCTACATTGATGAGTTCATGAACTTCATCGACTGGGACGTGGTGAACGCGAATCTCGGCTGAGCAACGAACATTTTTCGCAAGCGCGGCGGACGAAAGTTCGCCGCGCTTTTTTTGTCTGCTCCGTTTCCATCTCACGAACCTTCGCGAGTGACAACGGTTTGTCATGCGACGCGCCGTTTCCCCTCACCCACCACAGCGCGAGCTTGAGCTTCCCAACGCTTCAAGCATCTTAGAGCGCAAACACACCATGACGGACTGGAAGCCTCAACGAAAGTTCTGCTGCGCAGCGCTGTTGATTCTCTTCGTCGTGGCGAGTCGCGGCGCGGAACTCGCCGATGCGCGCAAACAATTTCTTTCCGGCCAATACACCAACTGCGCCACCACCTGTCGCGAAGCGCTCACTGACTACGCGTATCAGGAGGAATGGCACGAACTGCTCGTCAAATCCGAATTCGCGCTCGGTCGCTACGAGTCGGCGGGGCTCGCGCTTTCGAATGCGCTGCAACGTTTTTCGTGGAGCATCCCGCTGCGACTGCTGGGCCGCCACGTATTCCATTACACCAGCCAGAGCAATCGCGCGCCCGAGATGCTCGAACAGATCGAAGGTGTCATCAGCACCCGCAACGACTCTCGCTATCGCGATGCTGCCACGCTCGTGGCCATCGGTAGGGCCGCGTTGCTGCTTCGCGCCGATCCGCGCAAGGTGATGGACAACCTGTTCGAGGAAGCCAAGCGACAGAACGCCGAGTTGCGCGAGCCGTATCTTGCGATCGGTGAACTTGCGCTCGACAAGCACGACTTCGCGCTCGCGGCGAAGCAGTTCAACGCCGGCCTGAAGAAATTTCCGGACGATCCCGAAATGAACTTCGGCCTCGCGCGCGCTTATCAACCAAGTGATCGCAAGCAGATGCTGCAACACATCGAGGCGGTGCTGGAGAAGAACACGAATCACGTCGGCGCCCTGCTGCTGCTCATCGATCACCTGGTGGATGCGGAGGAATACGAGGAAGCCGACAAGCTCATCGACCGCGCGCTCACGGTGAATCGCTGGCATCCGGAGGCGTGGGCGCATCGGACGGTGATTCTACGTTTGCGGAATGACGAGGCGGGCGAACGAACTGCGCACACCAACGCGCTGAAGTTCTTTGCGAAAAACCCGCAGGTGGAATTCCTCATCGGTCGGAATCTCTCCAAGAAGTATCGCTTCGCCGAAGGCGCAGCGAGCCAGCGGCGCGCGCTCGCTTTCGACCCGAGCTTCGTTCCGGCACAAGCACAACTCGCACAAGACCTCTTGCGCCTGGGCGACGAAACGGAAGGATGGAAGCTCGCGGAATCCGCGCACAAGGAAGACGAATATGACGTCACGCTTTTCAACCTCGTCACGCTGAAGGACAAGATGAGGAGGTTTGCCACGCTCACGAATGCCGACTTCATCCTGCGCATCGCGACGAATGAAGCGCCCATCTACGGCGAGGAAGCGCTGGCGCTTTTGTCGCGCGCGAAGTCAAACCTGACGGCGAAATTCGGAGTCACGCTCGCCCGGCCGACGATCGTGGAAATTTTCCCGGAGCAAAAAGATTTCGGCGTGCGCACGTTTGGGATGCCGGACAATCCGGGGTTCCTCGGTGTCTGCTTTGGCCCGGTGATCACGGCGAACAGCCCGGCGGCGCAAGTATCGCACGCGGCGAACTGGCAGGCCGTCCTCTGGCACGAGTTCACGCACGTCATTACCCTGCAAATGACGCGCAACAAAATGCCACGCTGGCTGAGCGAGGGCCTTTCGGTCTGGGCGGAGTTGCAGACCCACGCTTCGTGGGGCCAGCACATGACGGCGCGTTATCGCGAAATGATCCTCGGCGATGAACTGACGCCGATTGGCGATCTGAGCAGCGCCTTCCTCGCACCCAAGACGCCGATGCATTTGCAGTTCGCGTATTTCGAGTCGGAACTGGTGGTGGAATTTCTGGTGAAGGATTTCGGCTTCGACGCAGTGAAGAAGATTCTCACCGATCTCGGTCAAGGCATTGAAATCAACAAGGCGATCGCGACACACACCGCGCCGCTGCCGAAGCTGGAAACGGATTTCGTGGCCTTCGCCCGCGCTCGCGCAGAATCGCTCGGGCCAAAGCTGGATTGGGAAAAGCCAACCGCGGCGGAACTTCGATCCACCAATTTCCTCGCGTCACATCCGAACAACTTTTGGGCGCTGCAACGGCGGGCGCGTGAATCCATTGCAGAAAAGAACTGGAGCGATGCGAAGGCGGCGGTGGAAAAGCTCACGCAACTGGCGCCCGCCCTCAACGGTCCGGAAACACCGTGGTTGCTCCTCGCGCAAATCCATCGCGGGCTTGGCGACACGAACGCGGAACGCGCGGCGCTGGAAATAGTCGCTGCTGGCGACGCCGATGCGATCGACGCATTCGAGCGGTTGATCGACATCGGCCTGGCGACAGGTGATTGGAAGCTGGTGCGCGACAACGCGCAGGATTACCTCGCAGTGAACCCGCTCATCGCACAACCGCATCGCGCGCTTTCGGCCGCAGCGGAAGCCCTGAAGGAAGACTCCACGGCAATTCGCGAGAATTCTGTTTTGCTTCTGCTCGATCCGGCCGATCCGGCGGAAGTTCATTTCAAACTTGCCCGTCTGCTGCATCGGCGCGGCGATGAAGGCGCGGCGAAGCGTCACGTGCTGCAAGCGCTCGAAGAAGCGCCGCGCTTTCGCGACGCGCACAAGCTGTTGCGGGAAATCCAAGCTTCACAATCCAGTGTTGAAGCGCCCAGGAAAACAGCAGAGCTTGCGCCGGGAAGTCGAAAACCATGAACCGGCGGCTCATCATCGGCATCGTCACGCTGCTCGCACTCGCTGCGCTAATGGTGCATGGCCAATACCGTCGCCGAAGCTTCCGCGCGGCGGGCGTCAGTACCGCCCGTGAGTTGGAGTCCAACAGCACTGGCACACCGAATTGGACCAACGCACCGGGCTTCGAGAAGGATGTCTTCACGTTTGTCCGCATCAAATACACAAGCACCTGGCGCGGCGGTCCGAACGGTGGATGGGATACGGATTTGCCAGACAGCGATCTGAACCTGTCGTTCCGGCTTCAACAAGTGACGTCCTTGAAAGTGGATCCAAATGGTCGCTGCCTGGAGATCACCGATCCGGAGCTCTTCAGGTATCCGTGGATCTATATTGTCGAACCCGGCGGGCTTGAACTTCAGGACGCGGAAGTTCCGATTCTTCGCAAATATCTTCTCAACGGCGGATTCCTGATGCTGGACGATTTCTGGGGAGAACGGGCGTGGGCGAACGTGGAATACGAACTGAGCCGCGTGTTCCCCGAGCGCAAGTTCGTCGAGCTGCCACTCGATCATCCGCTTTATCATTGTGTCTTCGACATCAAATCGAAGGGCCAGGTGCCGAACATCCGGCTCGGGGTCGAAAGCCAGTGGAACGGCGGCATGACATGGGAACGCGAGGATGCCACCGAAGTCCACCATCGCGCCCTCTTCGACGACAAGGGCCGCATCATGGTGATCGCCACGCACAACACCGACAACGGCGATGGTTGGGAGCGCGAGGGCGAGAGCGACTACTACTTTCACAACTTCAGCGAAAAGATCGCGTATCCGCTGGGCATCAACATCATCTTCTACGCGATGACGCACTGATATGAACGAGGCGGATGAGTTGAAAGATGCGCCGAGGCAGGCGAGCGCATGGGAAGCGGCAGCGGCGGAAGGCATCGACATGTCACTGTTGGAGATCACGCTCAACGAAACTCCCGCGCAACGCATCCGCCGCAATAACGATGTGGTGAAGTTCGCGTGGACGCTGCGGCAAGCGATGGAGAAGCGTGATGCAACAGCCTGACCTCGAAGCGCTCATCAATCGGCTCATTCAAGGCCAGGTAAGGTTTGTCATCATCGGCGGCATTGCGGTAGTCGCTCACGGTGCGCCGGTAACGACATTCGACGTTGATGTGTGTTGTGATCTGGCGGCAGAAAACCTGTTCAGACTCCAGAGCGCGTTGGCTGACGGGCATCCTGTTCACCGCATGACGCCGCAAAAGTTGCCGCTGGAGATCACGCCGGCGAATGTGAGTTCACTTCGAAACTTGTACCTTCAAACCGATTTCGGAGTTCTCGATTGTCTCGGCCATGTTTCCGGGGTCGGCGATTACGTCGCAGCTTTCGAGCAGAGCGTCGAAGTTGAACTGCCCGGCGGACGCTGTCGTGTGCTCACCATCGATGCGTTGATCCGCGCGAAACAAGCGGTGAATCGCTTGCAGGACAAAGTCGCTCTACGCCATCTTCTCGCCATCAAGGAACGCCAAAATGCAAACCTCCTCTGACACTTACGCCAGCGAACAACAAGCCGTGGAACAACTCGTCGCCGGACGCGCGCGCATCGAGACCGAGCTCTCCAAGGTCATCATCGGCCAGCACGCCGTCATCGAGCAGATCATGATCGCGTTGCTGGCGGGCGGACATTGTTTGATCACCGGCGCGCCGGGACTCGCCAAGACGCTGCTGGTGAAATCCATTGCGCAGATTTTTCACCTGAAATTTCAGCGTGTTCAGTTCACGCCCGACCTGATGCCGGCCGACATCATCGGCACGGAAATTCTTCAGCAATCCGAAAGCGGACGCGGCATGGTGTTCGTGCGCGGGCCGATCTTCGCGAACATCGTTCTCGCCGACGAAATCAACCGCACGCCACCAAAGACGCAGGCGGCGTTGCTCGAAGCGATGCAGGAACATCAGGTCACGGCGGCGGGCGTGCGTTATCCGTTGCCCGAGCCGTTCTTCGTGCTGGCGACGCAAAACCCGATCGAGATGGAAGGCACGTATCCGCTGCCCGAGGCGCAACTCGATCGCTTCATGTTCAACGTCGTGATCGACTACCTTCCGGAAGACGACGAAGTGGCGGTGGTGAAGCAAACGACTTCACGCGCGCCGGCGGCCATTGAGCCGCTCTTCACGGGCGAAGACGTGCTTCGGTTCCACGAGGTCGTGCGCAAGGTTCCGATTGCGGAAGAACTCATTCGCACCGCAGTGAAACTTGCAGCCGCGTCACGTCCGCAACAAAAAAACTCGCCGGACTTCGTGAATCATTTTGTGAGCTGGGGCGCCGGCACGCGCGCCGGACAATTCCTCGTCCTCGGCGCCAAAGCCCGTGCCCTGCTGCAAGGCCGCTCCCACGTCACGGCGGAAGACATTCGCGTGCTCGCAAAACCGGTGCTGCGTCATCGCGTGTTGGTGAACTATCGCGCCGAGGCGGAAGGCATGACGGTGGAGAACGTCATCGACAAACTTCTCACCACCTGACGGTGTCCGGGTCAGACGAAAATTCTTTCGCGACAGGGCAGGAATTTCAGAAAAATCTTCGCTGAGGGCATAGGAACTTTCCCGATGGCATTTCCTGTAAATGCCCCACGAGCATTCGTGCGCGGCGTCCCTTAACGTGTGCGCATGGACGTTCATTCAGACAGCACGCTATTGCAGGAGTTGATCGGCAACCGGGACGAAACGGCGCCGTTTGATGTGAAGGAACAGGTTTTCATCCGTCATCCACAGAAGCAATTGTGGCGCAGTTTTCCCGGCGGATGGATCACCGACCGCAACGGCGCGGTGCGGTTCGAGACGAACATCGATGCGCTGACTTTTTGCCGGGCTGCCGCGGTCCACGGCGTCCTCGTCGGAGTCAGTGGCAAAGGCGCGGAGCTTTACGAGATCTCGGTGGTTTCCATTGTTGATACATTCGGTCACCAATCTCACGCCTGCTGAAGTTCCCTGGCCGATCCTCGTGAAGATGCGCTTGCGCGCCGGGCACGGTGTGCCCGACCCTCTGCCGCCTTGAACGAAAAGCGCTCGCAAGCCCGCAAACTGGTCAACGGCTATTTCCTCGTCGAGGGGCTCAACTCCTTCGCCACGACGCTCTACTTTTATTACATCTACTGGTTCACGGGGCAGACCTTCGGTTTCACACAGGTGCAGAACTTCCTGTTGGCGGCGGCGATTGGACTGATCTACGGCGTCGCCTCCGTTCTCGGTGGACGTTTCGCACAACGCCGCGGCTATTTCAGCGCGCTGAAACTTGGCTGCGCCGTGATGGCACTGGCGATTGCTCCGGGCGCATTCATCCTATCACTGCCCGTTCATTGCATCATCGTGTTCATCGGCGTGTGCGGCATGGCGCTGACGTGGCCATCACTCGAAGCGCTCGTGAGCGAAGGCGACGCTCCCGAACATCTGCCGCGCAACATCGGCATTTACAATCTCGTCTGGGCGGCGTCAGGCGCGCTGGCCTACTTCCTCGGCGGCTCGATGATCAAGGCGTGGTCGTTTCGTTCCATGTTTCTCGTGCCGGCCGCCATCTTCGTTTTGCAACTCGTCATCATAGCGCTGCTCGAACGCGCGAAGAGGTTGCAGCCTCAACCCGCACACCATGCACTCCCATCTGCTTTGCCCGACGAGGAGGAAGGGGAACGAAGCCGTTCGCCAGTGCCGCCAATGACGTTTTTGCGGATGGCGTGGCTCGCGAATCCGCTGGCTTATCTCACCATCGGCACCGTCGTGGCAGTGATCCCGGCGCTGGCGAATAATCTCAAGCTGTCGGTCGCGTGGGCGGGGATCATTTGTTCGATCTGGCAATTCGTGCGTGCCGGCTCGTTCGTCGTGCTCTGGCAATGGAAGGGATGGCATTACCGCTTTCGCTGGTTGGTCGCGGCGTATGTCGCGATGGCGGCAAGTTTCGTTACGATCCTGATCG
The DNA here is from genome assembly GCA_038205745.1 of Verrucomicrobiota bacterium. Classification (GTDB taxonomy): domain Bacteria; phylum Verrucomicrobiota; class Verrucomicrobiia; order Limisphaerales; family SIBH01; genus JANNGC01. The sequence goes on from JBBRBM010000082.1 coordinate 14,553, forward strand.
CGCCATCGCTGGCGGTAATCATCGTCGCACAAATCTTTTTCGGTCTCGGCACCGGCTTGATCTATTACTCGTCGCTCTACTACTCGATGCATGTCGGTGAGGCGCGAGGCGATCATGGTGGCGTCCACGAAGGAATGATCGGAGTCGGCAGTTGCGCAGGACCAGCCATCAGCGCGGCGTCGCTTCACCTGCTTCCAAGCCATGCCAACAGTGGTGCGGTCGCAGTCGCGATGGTGCTGTTTGGCGGATGGGGTGCGCTGATGTGGTTGCGCTACTCGAAAAGACGCCCGATCACGGCCTGATGCCCGGCTTCAGGAAGGTGCGGATTTCCTTCACGTGAGCGGCCTGCGCGGCTTCGGTCACTTTCACCACGTTGCCGTAAGCAGCCTGGTCATCCGCGCGCACGGCCACGACGAGGCGCGGGTTTTCCTTCGAGCGCTGCATCAACTCCGCCTTCAGCCGATCGAGCGTCACCGGATTCCTCGCGATATAGAATATCGGCGTGTTCGTGGTGATCGTGATGATCAGCGGCGGGTTCTCCTTCGCACCGGGCTGCGGGGATTTCTGAGTGGTCTCTGGCAAAGTAATCCGGAAGGCCGGCGTATCCTTGAACGCCGTTGTCACCATCAGAAAGATCAGCACCACGAGCAGCACGTCGATCAGTGACACGATGATCACGGATGGCGCGCGGCGGCGTTTGTGGGTGCTGAACTGCATGGCTTACCTCGCCCGCCGGGCGGCCTCGCTGTGGTAATGCTTGCGCAGGAACTCGTCGCAGAGCGTCTCCAATTCGATCGTGAGATTCTCGACCTTCTTGCTGTAATAGCTCCACGAAATCAGCGCCGGGATCGCGATGAGCAAACCCATCAACGTCGCGTTCAGCGCGAGGCTGATGCCCTGCGCGAACTTGCCGTTGTCCACTGCCGCCCCGGAATTCATGCTGCCAAACAACGTGATCAATCCGTAAATCGTACCCACCAAACCCATCAGCGGTGCGATGCCGACGACAATCTCCAGCACCACCAACCCGCGCTCCAATTGTGAAACCTCATGACGCGCGCGCGTCTGCAGCAGCTCGACATTTTCCTCGCGCGGCCACTCGACATGTTGCGTGGCGAAGAGCAGGAGGCGGCCACAAGGGGAAGGATTCTGTTCGCACGCCGCCTGCACGTAACCCAGTTCATCCGGTGTGTTGTAAGCCTCCACCGCGTGGCGGGTGGCCGGCGGAATCACTTTGTTCCAACGCAGCGCCATGCCGCGCTCCACGATAAACGCCAGGGCGACAACCGATGTCAGCACCAGGATGATGATGAAGAATGTATCCATCGCTAAATTGTGCGCGGTCTATGACCGCCGCCCGAACCGTTGTCCATCCAGAAACATGTCAGTCGTAATAAAACGTGAAGCGCACATCGCGATACTCGGCATGCACCGCCTGGCGCATCTGGGTTGGCCATTTCGGAAACGGCGCGGGATCGAGGATCGCCTTCTGGCAGAGCAGCGACAGGATGTCGCCGACGTTCGCCTCCGCGACGGACATTTTCGAAATGCGCCCGTCGAAGTGCAGCCGAAACTCCAGAACCACCTTGCCCTGACGATCGAGCAAATACTGATTGTCATCCAGCAACTGATACCATCGTTGCTCGACCGCTCGGATGAACGCGTAATCGTATTCGCCGAACGGTGAACCTTTCGCGTCCACCATTGCGATGTGAGCGCGACGCTGCACGCCGCCATCCTGCAAACTCTTTTGTCCAGCGAGCGATGGGTTTCGCTGCGCCGCTTCGCGAAGCGTGCGGGGCTTTTGCGGCCTCTCTTCAGCCGCAGTGCCCGTATCGGGCTTCTTCACGGGCTCCGTCTTCACCATCGCCAGGTCGCCAACCTGTTGCGTGAGTTTGGGCTTTGCTGGTTCGGGGGTGTTTACCGGCTTGGGCTCGGGTTTTGGTTCGGGTTTCGGAATCGTCGGCTCAAGCGGCTTTGGCTGCGGTTTTTGGTTGTCCGCCATGCGCAGCATCTTCGTCTGCGAACCGTCAATCTTGGGCACGACCGCTTTCGGTTGCGGTTGCGGATTTGCCGCCACGGAGTTGTGCGTGGAATAATTCTTCGTCTCCTTCGGCGGCGCGGCGGACGCGAGCGCCGGATCGACTTCCACGAAAGTCATCGCCGTCTCCGGCGGGGCAGGCGACGCTTTGGGCGGCGGTGGAGCCGAGACGAGGCGCTCCGCCATTTCCGGAAACACCCGCTGGATCACCACTTTCGCGAAGGATTTCAGCGCCGGGGTGATGCGCCACGTGAGATAACACGCGCTGTGAATCACCAACGAGAGCGCGAGCGCCACCGCCAAACGTTGGTTTGGCGTGTCGAATCTCCACGGCCCGCGAATCGGAAATGCCGGCAGCATTGGCGGGAACGATGCAGCACGAGCGCAGGTTGGGCAACCTTGGGGAGGAAGTAATCAGTGAATCAGTAATCAGTGAATCAGTAGGTCAGTTATCAAACCCTCCGACGCGAATGCTACTGTTTCACTGATCACTGTTTCACTGATCACTGACCGTCACCACCGGCGGATGCGCATAGTCATTCCACAAGCGATCCAGTTCGGCGCGATCCGGCTTTCCATCCGCGACAACAAAACGATAGCGCGCATTGAAAGGTTTCTCCGGCGTGATCTCCATGTCGCCCGCCTGCTGCGGCGCGAAGTTGAAGTAAGGCTCCGCAGGATTCAGCCGAATCGGCTCGGGCGCGCGGAAATTTGTCGGATGCGCGAGCGTGGCGATGCCGGCAAATTTTCCATCCACCATTCCGCCGAGGTGAACCCAGCGCGCGTGGACCTGATTCTTGTCGCCCTTCGCCGCGTCCGTCTCGCCTTCGCTCGTGAGCACGAAGGATTTGCCTTTGCCATTCCACGCCCAGTTGCCGCGCACGCACAATCCGCCGTAGCGATACTCGGGCAACTTCACCGGCGTCTTCGTCGCACACTCGTCTTTCACGTCGATGTCGAAGAGATAGTAGGGCTTCGCACTCTTGGAGCCCGCCTCGAAAAGATGCACCGTCCACGTCTCGTTCAACGCTGCTTTTGGTTCGGGCGCGGTGAGATCCATGTAGCGATGCTTTGCGATAAAACCAGCGTGAACCGTCCCGCTCCAAGTCTTGTCCAGTGCAACGAACTCAACCGTTCCCTTGCCATCACCCATGTTCCAAAAGTCCGGCTTGCGGCCTTCGAATTCCGTTCCCGTCCACGACATCCAGATGCCGTGATGATGCTTGTGGTTCGACGGATAATCGTCCGTCACCTGCACGCCGCCCGGCGTGAGCACGGGATGAATGTAAGCAGCGCGGTGGAAAATGGGTTTCAAGTCCGCGCGGTCGGGAGGGAACTCGGTCTTGGCGATATTGTATTTGAACACCGACTGATTGCCCGCGCTCAGATCCAGAGCAGCCCCGGTCTTCTTCGCGACTACGCTCATCGCTAAGTCCGCGCGCAAGGGAACCAGCTTGAAGGTTCGCTTTTCGCCGCGCCTCAACTGCGGCACGACGAAGCAGGCATTGCCCGACTCGTCCAGTTGCAGTGGCAGGCGTTCTCCGTCCGCTTCCAACTGATGATTCTCCAACTGCGCAACCGTCTTGAACATCACCACCGTATCGCGGCGATCGAAGTCACCAGCGTCAACAGTCACCGCCGCGTGGGCCACAGCACAGGCAAGCGTTCCGGCAACAAAAGCAATGTGGAATTTCATTTTATTGTACCGCTGGTTTCTTTGGCTCTTCGGCGGGACCGCCAGTGTTTTGCGCAGCAGCCAGGCGCTGCTCGTGAAACTTCTTCCACTCTTCGCCGAGTTCCGGGGAGGTCTTGCCGGTGGATTGTTTCCAAACTTCTTCGCTGTAGTTCCCGGCGCGCGCGGCGGCGTTCAATTTTTGAACGACGTTCGTGTCGTATCTCCCGGAGACCCAGTTGAGGAAATTTCCGGTGACGCGATAGCTGGCGTCGTATTTGGCGCGCTCGATATTTCGCTGCGTAATTTCGGCGCCTTTGGTTTGCGGCTCGTAGAGAAACCAGCGGATGTAATCGGGAATCCCTTCCACAAGCCAGCCGGGCATGCGCGTGGCGTTCGGATCGCTCCGCCGGCCTCCTCCGTAGCTTTGGACGACGTGGACCATTTCGTGGACGACTGAACCGCGCGCTTCGCGTTTCAGTTCGCGCCTGAACCAGCCCGCGTTGCAGTTGATGAATCCACCGCCCGCCGACGCCGGTACACCATCCATGTTATCGCGGAAGCGAATGGTCACATTTGTTCGCGCGTTAAAACCTTCGCTCGGCAACATCTCGACCAATTTCGGATACCATTCCTGCACCACAGGCCGCAGCTCCTTGTCCGCCCACTCGGTGAGATCGGGAGCGATGGTGGTGTCGATCGTGAAGTGATATTTGCCGTTCGCGGTGTCAAAGCTCTGCGTGATCGGCTTGGTGTCCTCGCTCGTCGCCGCGATCTCCGGCGCGTTCGGATCAATCACGTCGATCTCGCTGTAGAACGTGTTGCCGAAAGGATCGCGATCCTCCGTCCGTGAAATGTCGAAGAGCAGATAACGAAACGCTCCGAGATTTCCGTCTGAGTCCGAGATGCTGACGCCGTGCTGTCCGCCGCCCTGCCCTTCCTTGGGCCGCGAGTCGACGTTCGCGAGCAGCTTCCATCCGCACGAAACGGGATCAGTGCCGCGCTTCGGTTCCGCGTTGAATCCATCAGCAACCCCAGCGCTCACGTAAAGTTTGTAAACCTGCGGCCCGCGCGTGCCCCCGTGCCATGAGTAACTGTTCACCTGCTTGACGGTGCTGTTGGTCCCGAGATCGATCTGGAGCCGTCCGCCGTCGCTGCCTTGCGCAAAGAAGAAATTCTCCGCCGGCTGATCCTCCTCATTCGGCACTCTGCCGTCGTGCAATCGCCGAAGATCGCCGCCGTTACCATCGCGCGTCCCGTCCACGACGATGAACTTCGCGCGTGTGGCGACATCACCCTTCGACGGCGACGGGACGTTCTTGAACTTGAAGGCTGCGGCGCTCTCGTTGTGTTCGCTGACGACTTTGATTTCGGCCAGTGAAACGGACGCGCAAGTGACGATCATCGCACCGACCAGGGCTGAAGAAGAGAATCTCATAAAGTTTACGCTGACGCGCGGACAGTGTTCGGCGCGGGCGATCAGGTTTCAATGCCAGACTCACTGGCCGGACCACTGGTTACGAAACCAACTGTAACATTCAAGAAGCGAGCGAAGCGCGCTGCGAGCTTACGCCGCCTTCACCGAATGCTTCTCGATCATGTCGATGATCTCGTCGAGGTTCGCGGGCTTGGCGATGCACGGGTGGTCGCAAATGATTCCATCGTGCGCGGCCACGGTGCTGCGTTGAATGGCGGCGGTAAGAAAGACGATGGGGAGGTCTTTCATGTCGGGATCGGCTTGGAACTGGGCCACCACGTTCCCGCCCGGCATGCGCGGCATGATGATATCGAGCAGCATGATGTCCGGCTTGAACTCCTTCGCGGCGGGCAGCGCGTCCTCGCCCCAATTCTCGGCGCGCACTTCGTAGCGGCCGGTTTGTTCAAGGTTCATCTTGAGAAGATTCGTAAAGCTCTTCTCGTCATCGACCAGCAGCACTTTCTTTTTCATGGGCTCTTTCCGCGCGGAGGATGATGGTCACCCTCACTCCGCCTTCTATGCGATTGCTAACCTCAATCGAACCGCCGTGCAACTCGACAATCTTTTTGCTCACCGGCAATCCAAGGCCCGTGCCAACGCCGGTGGGTTTCGTCGTGAAGAAGGGATCAAAAATCTTCGCGAGGTTCTCCCGCGAGATTCCCGCCCCGGTGTCCTCAAACGTCGTGACGACCACGGGTTCGCCGCGAAACATCTGCAGGCTCGTGCGCGCGCCCTCTTCGTGCAGGCTCCGCACGAGCTTCTCCGCACGGGTGGTGATCGTGAACTTGCCGCCCTGCTCCATCGCGTGCAGCGCGTTCATCAGGATGTTCACGAACACCTGCTGGATCTGGCTCTTCTCGACAGAAACATCCGGCAAGGTCGGCGCAAGGTTTGTCACCAGCTCGATTCCCTGCTCCTTGAACTTGTGCCTCACGAGCACGAGCGTTTGCTCGATCAAGCCATTGATACTCTCCGGTCGGACGTCGAGCTGCCGCGCGGCGGAAAAATCCAGCAGCCCGCGCGTCACCGTGTCCGCGCGCAGAATGGCTGACCGCATCTCCTCAAGCACGAGCAGCACGTTCTTATCTTTCTGGAGGAGCGCCCGGTCGAGGTAATTGATGCCCATCGTCAACGTCGCCAGCGGGTTCTTCACCTCATGCGCCACGCCCGCCGCAAGGGTGCCGATCGACTCCATCTTCGCCGCCTGGATCAATTGCAAATGCGCCGCTTTCACCTCCTCGTGCGAGCGGCGCAGGTCTTCGTTGGCCTTCCGCAGTTGTTCCTCAGAGCGCATCTTTTCCGTGATGTCCCAGAAAATTCCCTGGATGCCAATCGTGCGCCCGCGCGCGTCGTGAATCGGCGTCTTGATCACGTTCACGTAACGCGTCTCTCCATGCGGCGCCCGGTTCTCTTCCACGATCTCCAGCGTCTGTCCGCTCTTGATCACTCTCCGATCATCCTCCTGATATTTCCGCGCCAGTTCGGGGTGAAAATAGTCGAAGTCCGTTTTCCCGATCAGTTCCTCGAGGGGCCTGCCGACGAGATCGCAAAACTTCTGGTTCGCAAAGGTGAATCGCTCGTTGAGATCCTTGCGAAGGATGTGCTGGGGCAGACTTTCCACCAGCGCATGGTAGAACGCCTCGGAACGGACGAGCTGCTCCTCCGCCGCTTTGCGTGCAGTGATGTCGCGGATAAGGCCGTCGTAACCAATCAGCTTCCCGCGCTCATCATGATGCGGCACCACGTTGTTGCGCACCCAGCGCAGGCTGCCGTCACGGTGAAGAATCCGGTGTTCCAGCGGCGGCAATGTTTCGCCAGACGCCACGCGTTTCGCCTGCTCCAGCACGGACGCCTCGTCATCCGGGTGAACCATGCGGAACCAAAGCCCCCCATCCGCGTCGTATTCCGCGGGCGTGTAGCCCGTGACCGCCGCACAGGTGAGACTGTGCTCGGTCTTCACAGCCTTGCCGTCGGCCAGCGTGACGCGGTACGTGTAATCGGTCGTTGCTTCGAGAAGATGGCGGTAGTGTTTCTCACTTTCCTGGAGCGCCGTCTGAAGCCGATGCCGCTCGATGGCGTAACGAATCGCGTGACGCAATTCACCGGCGTCATACTGCCCTTTGACGAGATAATCCTGCGCGCCCTCTCGCACCGCCTGCGTGGCAACAGGCCCATCCTCAGTGCCGCTGATGACGATGATCGCCGAGTGCATCGCCGCCCAACGCAGCTTCGAAACCGTCGCCAGCCCCACACTGTCCGGCAGCGACAGGTCCGAGATGATCACGTCGAACTGCGCGCGCTCGACAGCTTTCAACGCCTCGCCAAGATGGGTCGTCAGGATGACGCGATATTTCTCGTGAGCGGAAGCGGCGAGCATCTTCGTGAGCAACGCCGAATCCACCTTGCTGTCCTCGACGATCAGCACGCTGATAGTTTGCTCGCTCATGCGGCGTGGGCGGCGCCGCTCACAACGGCGCGCTGCTGAGAGTAACTTTGAGGACGTGCGATCGCCCCGGCGGGAGCGTGAGTTTGTTGCGCGCCACGTTGCCCGACTCGACGCAAATCATCTGTTTGTATTCGTCGTTGCCGAAGTCGGGCATCTGCTGCGACTTCGCAATCCACGGGTTCCAGACGACGGTCGAGTTCGAGCCTTCCTTCTCGACCAGAATTTTTCGCGTCAACGAACGATCGATGATTTCAACCGTGCCTGCCGTGTCCATGTAGGTGCGATCCACTTCGGACGACACGAGAATTTCGTCCAGCTCCTCGGTCTTCTGCGCGTAGCCGTCCGCCTTGTCGAGATACGCCGCGCCTTTCAGACCGCGCACTGCCACCTTCGTGATGTCGCCAACGGTGAAATAACTGTGCAGGCAATTGTCGAAACAGAACTGCGGGTCCCGCGAGGTGTTCGTCACGATCAATTCCATCGTGAGCTTGTCCGTCACCGTCACGACGAAATACGCAGAGAACTGCGACCACATCCCCGCCCCCGCCACGTCCGGCAACGTGAAGCGCAAACTCGCTCCGCCCTCCGGCAATGATGTCGTCTCGTGAAGTTCCCAGCCGGTCTGGCGCGCAAAGCCGTGCATCGGCTCGCCCTCCCGCGGACCGAACCACGGGAAAATCACCGGCACGCCGCCGCGAATGGCCTGGTTGCCGGCAAAGCGGCTGCATTGTGAGAGAAACAAGATGGGTGGCTGATTATTGAGCCGGAAGTCGGTGACATGCGCGCCATGCAGATAAATCTCCGCGTGGCTCCAGTCGCTCTTCACTTCGATCTTGGGGAGATCGCCGTTGCCTTCGAGCAACGTAACGCGACCCGGGATTTCGAATCGCCGAAATGGTTCGATCGCATTCACGTGTGCCATGCGGCGCGGAGCTTATCGGCGATGCGCAGCGCGCCCAAGCAATTTTTCTTTGCGTGAGTTTTCGCGCCGCTTAGCGTCGGCGCACTATGCCAGCCCAAAAATACAAATTCTGCTTCGGTCCCTGGAACATCAGCGAGGGACAAGACCCTTACGGCCCCACGACGCGCCGCGCGCAAACCTTCGATTGGAAGCTCGATCAACTGAAGAAACACGGCTTCGAAGCCATGATGTTCCACGACGACGATGCCGTGCCGGACATCGATAACAAATCCGACGCGCAAATCCGCAAAGAGGCGAAGCAACTCAAGAAGCGCCTCGACGACATGGGCATCGTCGCGGAAATGGTCGCGCCGCGTTTGTGGTTTGCGCCGCAAACGATCGACGGCGGCTACACGAGCAACGATCCGAAACATCGCCAATACGCGATCGACCGCTCCCTGCGCACCATCGACATCGCAAAAATTCTCGGCACCGACCTCATCGTGCTCTGGCTCGCGCGCGAAGGCGCTTACATCCGCGAGTCCAAGAATGCGCGCAGGTGCGTGGACCATCTCGTGACCGCGTTCGACAAGATGCTCGCGCATGACAAGAAAGCGCGCCTCGCGATTGAGCCGAAGCCGAACGAACCGATGGACCACGCGTAATTGCCAACGATCGGCCACGCGCTCGCCGTCGCGCAGCTCACGAGCGATTCGAAACGCGTCGGGTGCTTAATCGAAAGCGCGCACGCCATTCTTGCCGGACTCGATCCCGCCGATGAAATCGATTTCGCGTCCGCCTTTGGAAAACTTTGGTCACTGCATCTCAACGACCAGAATGGT
>JBBRBM010000083.1:0-23883 GCA_038205745.1 Verrucomicrobiota bacterium
TCTCCACGCTGGCTGCTTTATTTTTCGCCACAGCGCTTCATGCGCAAAACCTCGCGGGCGACGAGGCGCTCTCGAAAATCCTGATCGACGGCGAAGGCTGGCAGGAAGTCAGCGGCGTGTATGGCTTCACTGATGGAGCGTGCAGCGATGCGGAAGGGAATTTTTATTTCTCGGACTTGCCCAAAGCCACGCTGCACAAAGTGACGCCGGATGGAAAAGTTTCTGCGTTCCTCGAGAATGGCCCAAAGATCAGCGGCATGAAGTTCGGCCCTGACGGTCGACTCTACGCCGCGACACAAGGTCCGAAGAAGCAAGTGGTCGCGATCACGCTGCCTTCCAAGGAGATTTCTGTCGTCGCTGACAACGTGCAGCCAAACGACCTCGTCGTGTCGAAGCATGGCTTCGTTTACTTCACCGACACCGGCAAAGGCTCAGTCGTGGGCGTCGAGGTGAAGGGCGGAAAAGTTTTCACCGCCGCCACTAACATCATCGCGCCGAACGGCATCGCTCTTTCGCCTGATGGCGGGACGCTCGCGGTCTCAGAATATCGCGGCACGAACGTGTGGACGTTTCGCGTCAAGGCCGACGGCACACTCGACGGCGGCGCACGCACGATGACGCTCCGCACCCCGGTGGGCAAAACCCAGAGCGCTGGCGACGGCATGTGCGCGGACGCTGCCGGGCGTTACTACGTCACGAGCGCGGTCGGCATTCAGATGTTCGATTCGACGGGGCGCATGGGCGGCGTGATCGCGAAGGCGCAGGACAAAGGCATCGTGAGCTGCGGCTTCGGCGGCGAGTATCTTTACGTGTGCAACGCGGACAAAATTTTCCGTCGCAAGACGCAGGCGCACGGCGCGTGGCTGTTTGAGAAAAAGTGAATCGGTTCAAGCACTTGCCCTGCCTACGCCTCGCCGTCATTGTCCCGCGCGTATGATTACTTTGATCGCTGGGACAAATCGGCCGGGGAGCAAGACACGACAAGTCGCTGCGCAGGTTGAGGAAATTTATCGCGAACTGGCGACGCCGCTGAAGGTGCTGGATCTGGCAAAATTGCCGGCGGAGATTTTCCATCCCAGTTCGTACGCAGAAAAACCGGCTTCATTTCTTCCGTTCAGCGAAGGCGTGCTGCAATCGAGCGGGCTCGTAGTCGTCACGCCCGAATACAACGGCTCGGTGCCCGGTGTGCTGAAGTACTTCATCGACATGCTGAAGTTCCCCGAGAGCTTCGAACGACGTCCCGTTTGTTTCATTGGTTTGGCCGCGGGCATGTGGGGCGCGCTCCGGCCCGTGGAGCAACTCCAGGCGATCTTCGGCTATCGCAACGCTTACCTTTATCCCGAGCGTGTGTTCATCCCACGTATTGGCGATCAACTCGACGCGAACGGCCGACTCAAGGACGCGGAACTCGTGGACCGCCTGCGCGCGCAGCAGAAAGGGTTTATTGAGTTCGTGCGAAAACTGAAAGGCGTTTGAGATCAACGGAAACGGTTAAAGCTGCCAAGCACCAGCACGCGCAGGAGTTTTACTCCCTCTCCCCTCAACGGAGAGGGAGGCCAGAAAGCACCCGATACCAACTCGTCGGGTGACCCGTCATTTTCCTGGCGCAGCACGCAAGTCCACACACACGAGTTTGTTTTTGTCCCGCGCGTAGAGAAGGCCGTTCGCAAATGCGGCATGAGCGCGACAATCGAGGCCAAGAATTTGCGCGCGGGCGATCGGCGCAAATTTCTTTTCGGACGCAGATGCGACAATCAATTCACCCCGTTCCGTGAGAATCACGAGTTGATCCTGAACGCGCAGGATCGTTCCCGCGCCGAAACGATCTTCGCTCCAGCGCACCTTGCCGGACTTCGCATCGACAGAGCGGAGATTGCACTTTTGCTCCTGTCGCCCGTCGAAGCCAAAGAGATATCCGTCGTGTGCGACACTCGTGGCGTAGTGATTGGAAAGAATGTCGTCGCCTCGCCACAACACCTCCGGTTTGGTTTCGCTGAAGCGCAGCATTGCGGCGCCCGCGCCGTAGCTTCCTGAAATGAAAATCAAATCCCCCATCACCAGCGGAGTCGCTGCCGACACCGAGGCGTGAATCGTGGGCTTGAATGGAAAGATCCACAGCACGCGTCCTGACGCAGGATCGAGCGCGACCAGATTGCCTCGCGTGAGCACGAGCACGCGGCGCTTTCCTCCAAACGTCGCTGCGACCGGCGAGGAGTAACTCGCTTCATCATCAGCGACCTTCCACAGCACGCGCCCGCCCGCCGCGTCGAACGCAACGATGCCGGCCCCGCCTGCGCCACCGAGGTTCAGGATCACTGCGTCGCCTTCCACGAGCGGAGAACACGCGATCCCGAAGAAACCTTTGTCGTTGTTGAATTCTTTGCGAGTGTCGATGCGCCAGAACTGCGCGCCGTTGGTGAGGTTCCACGAACTCAACACACCATTCGCGCCGAACGTGAACACGCGAATGCCACTGATCGCCGGCGTCGCGCGCGGGCCTTCGTCGAAACCGAAATCGTCGCGGTAGTCAGTCGCGTAATCTGCTTTCCAAAACGGCGTCCCACTCAAGGCATCGACGCACTCGACAGCTTCGCGATCTTTGAGACGATGGAAAAAGACCACGCGATTTGAAGCAACAACTGGAGCACTCCAGCCCTGCCCGACGGCGTGCTGCCAAAGGATGCGCGGTCCCGGTTTGCCCCAGTTGGTGCCGATCTTTGCTTCGTCCGAGACACCGTTGCGATTTGGCCCGAGCAATTGCGGCCAGTCGTGCGCCTGCAGCGCGACCGCAGCGAAGCAGGAAAGAAAAATCAGGCGCGTCATGGCCGAAGTCTGCCGCGCCGAAGTGGGAATGACGAGTGACACTGCGCACGGCGCTCAGCGGCGCATAAAAAACCAAATGGTAAGCCCAAGCAAAACGATCGCCGTCGCAATCCAGAACCAATGGGGCCGGCGCGATTTCGCTTTGCCGAACTCCTGTTCGACGAACTCGTCGTAGTTGAATTCGTCGTCCGGCAGATCGAGCGATTGCACCTGGGCGTGATCGGACCAGCCGGTCGATTCATCGGAGCCACAGCCAGGGCAGGCTCGCGCGTGACGCGGCACATCCGCGCCGCAGACCGGGCACGTTTCGGGAGCAGGCATGGCGTCTAGTGAAACTTGGAATGCAGAAGGTCGCCAGCGATTCCTTTGGCGTCGAACGCCTCGGCTTCGACGGACGTCGGGTCAACGCTCCAGGTTCCCGCGAGCCGAATGACTCGTTCCGTATTCAGGGAGAGCAACTCGCCTTCACTCAGACCGAGCACGTCGGAGCTTTCGGCATATCTCAGGCAGCGCAGATTTAATTCACGCTCGCTCTCGGTGGGAGTTCCTTGATTCCACAGTGTCTCGCCAGCCCAAACGTAGGCGCGCAAAACCTTTCCGGCATCCAGCCGCGCCCAGCCGTGATGGGCGACGGCTCGGTTACGCGTGAAGAATTGAATCTGAAATCGAATTCCTCAAAATGGATTCACGAGACGTTTGCCGATTTGCAGCAGTTCAAATGGCAGGAGGGTTACGCCGAGTTCTCAGTCAGTGAATCCCTTGTGGAGAGAGTGCGGGAATACATTCTCGGACAGGAAGAACATCATCTTCGAAAGACGTTTCAGGAGGAGTTCAGGGAATTCTTGCGCGCACATCGCGTCGAGTTCGATGAACGGTACCTGTGGGACTGAATCCGCCGCCCCTCCGGGGCGGACGCTTCTTTTACTATTCTGACCACGGGTTCCTTCACCCGTGGCTACCAGCCTGTGCCCCTCCGGGGCATTAGAACTCGCCGAGGTTCGTGAAAGCGTTCACGCCACAATGTCCTTCACCACATGCCCATGCACGTCGGTGAGACGGAAGTCGCGGCCTGCGTGACGGAAGGTGAGCTTCTCGTGATCGAAGCCGAGCAAGTGGAGAATCGTGGCGTGCAAGTCGTGGATGTGGACTTTGTTTTCCACGGACTGGAAACCGAATTCATCCGTGGCGCCGTGGACGTGGCCGCCCTTCACGCCGCCGCCAGCCATCCACATGGTAAAGCCGTAGTGATTGTGATCGCGGCCATTGATCTTGCCGGCGTTTGAGCCGGGCGTGGGAAGTTCAACCGTCGGCGTGCGGCCGAATTCGCCGCCCCAGATCACGAGGGTGTCCTTCAACATGCCGCGCTGTTTCAAGTCCTTGAGAAGCGCGCCGATGGGTTGGTCACATTCCTTGGCGAGGCGGCGATGGTTCACTTCGATGTCGTCGTGGTTGTCCCACGGCTGGCCGGCGCCGTGCCACACCTGGACGAAGCGAACGCCGCGTTCGAGCAATCGGCGCGCGATGAGAAGCTGCCGCGCTTGCGTGCCTTCGCCATACATCTTGCGAATCGGCTCGGGCTCCTTGGTGATGTCGAAGGCGTCGGTCGCATCCATCTGCATGCGATACGCGAGCTCGAAAGACTGGATGCGGGCGTCGATCTGCGCGTCGTTCTTGCGCTTCTCGCGATGTTGAACGTTCAGTTTTTGAAGCAGGTCGAGTTGCGCGCGCTGCTCGGGCATCGAGGTGTAGTTGTTGCGGATGTTCTCGATGAGCTTCTCGATTTGCGTGTGCTCGGTGTTGATGTAAGTGCCTTGAAAAACTCCGGGCAGGAAACCGCTCTGCCAGTTTTGTGATTCCTGAATCGGATAACCGCCGGGACACATGGCGATGAAGCCAGGAAGATTTTGATTTTCGCTGCCAAGTCCGTAAGTCACCCACGAACCCATGGCGGGCCGGACCTGCCGGGCATCGCCGCAATTCATCAGGAGCAGCGACGGCTCGTGGTTAGGCACGTCGGCGTGCATGGAACGAATCACGCAGAGGTCGTCGATGCTTTCGGCGACGTTCGGGAAAATCTCGCTCACCTCGATGCCGCTCTGGCCGTACTTCTGAAATTTGTACGGCGACTTGAATGCCGCGCCCGTCTTGCGCTCGGTCTTTAGCTGAAGCGGGATTTCCTTGCCGTGATATTTGTCGAGCGAGGGCTTGGGATCAAATGTGTCCACGTGCGACGCGCCACCGTTCGCAAAAATGTGGATGATGCGCTTGGCGCGGGGCGCGAAGTGCGGCTGATGCGGCGCAAGAGGATTGGTGAATCCGGACTCACTGGCGTTGAGGCCATTGAGGTTGCCAAGGATGGACGCGAAACCGAGGGCGCCCATGCCCATGCCGCAACGCTTGAGGAATTCGCGCTTCGTCAACGCGAGATGCTCTGGATTGAATGCGTGGTGTCCCATGTGAATGCGATCAAACTAACAGATACGCGACGAGCACGGCACGCGCGAAATTCAACGGAACACCAGGACGTGCGACAGAAGTGACGGTCGCGCTCCAGCTTCCCTCTCGCTTCAACAGGGAGAGAATCCGCCGGACGAAGTTCGCGCCTGTTTTGGAGTGCGGCGACTGGTCGCCGCTTTCCCGCGGCGGGACTTGTCCCGTCGCTGTTTGGCGGCAAGTCGCCAAACCAAAAAGCGGTGCCAAGTCCCCGCACTCCAGAGTCAGGTCCCGGTGAAGACTCCATGAACTGCCAAGGCTCACGATTGGTTCCCCTGAACCCAAATGAAACGCCGGGCATTGCCCGGCTGGATGGACGGCCTGCTTCTTTCGCGCCGAGCGATGCTCCGCGCTCCGGTTCACAACATTCCGTTCGCGATGTCCATTGGTCGCCAAAAAGAGACTCGCCACACGCCGGTGATTCGCTGAAGTTACGCGGACTTTGACTGAAATGTTTACTGGAACTTATACCGCCATCGTGACGCCTTTTCGCAAAGGCATTCTGGACGAACCCGCACTCGACCGAATCGTCAAGGCGCAGATCAAGGGCGGCGTCGATGGCATCGTGCCCGTTGGAACGACCGGCGAATCGCCGACGCTCGATTACGAGGAGCACGTGCGCGTGATCGAACTCGCGGTGCAGTTCGCCGCCGGCAAAGTAAAAGTGCTCGCCGGCACGGGCGGCAATTCGACCAGCGAAGCGATTTATCTCACGAAGGCCGCTGAGGAAGCGGGCGCGGATGGTTCATTGCAAGTCGCGCCTTACTACAACAAGCCGACGCAGGAAGGTTTGTTCCAACATTTCTCCGCCATCGCCAAGGCGACGAAACTGCCGCTCGTGCTCTACAGCATCCCAGGTCGTTGCGGTATCGAGATCGGTGTGGACACAACGAAACGCCTTGCTGCGGCGCACAAGAATATTGTCGGCATCAAAGAAGCAGGCGGCAACGCGGATCGCGTGAGCCAATTGCGCGCGGCACTTGGGCCGAAGTTCGAGATCCTCAGCGGCGATGATTCGCTTACGCTGCCGTTCATGTCTGTCGGCGCGCAGGGCGTGATCAGCGTGGCGTCGAACGTGGCACCGAAACAGGTCAGCGAAATGGTGCGCGCCTTCGCGTCCGGCAAAATCGTCGCCGCGCAGAAAATGCACGCGCATCTTTATCCATTGTTCAAAGACCTGTTCATCGAGACGAACCCCGTGCCCGTCAAAGCGGCGCTGGCAATGATGGGAATGATCGAAGAGGAATATCGCCTCCCGCTCGTTCCGATGAGCGCGAAGAATAAGGAAGTGTTGCGCGGGACGTTGAAGCAACTCGCGCTGGTCTAACGCTTGCGGCGATCGATGCATTCTCCTACTCTGATCGCATGAAGGCCTGTTTAAGTTTCAGCGACATTCTGGAAGTCGGGCAACCGCGCATCACTGAGATGGAGCGCATTGGGAACTCGTTCCCAAATGGCGACAGCGCCGAAGCCTGCACCGCATTCACCCATCAGGTCGGAGTGGTGGAAGGAACCGTGATGCATACCTACAGCATCGCCGCAACGCTCGCGAGGAAAGCAGACGACATCAACGAAGTCGCAGAAGTGTGGAAGCGCATGAGCCAGTTCTGCCAGTCCGCGCTCGAAGTGCTTTTAAGGTTGAAGGACAAATATCTTTTTTGCGGCACGCCGCAACTCTACGATCTGGTGCTTGATTACAAACTTGCCGCAGACAAACGAATGCGCGGGGCGATTGAGGAGGCGCAATGCCGGACGAAGGACTTCCCGAAGGAATTGTTACCCGAACTGAGCTAGCTGAACTGGCCGGTCTTTTTGACCAGTTTGAATTCGCGTTTGATCCGTTCTCTCTCTCCGCGAGAGAAGCAGAATCTCGCTTCGACGATCTCACCCGGGCACTTTTCGACAACAAGGTTGCTCTTGCTTTTCCCGGTGTGGACTACGCTTTGTTTTACTGCCGCGTGAGGTTCGCGTGCCGTATTTACTTGCGCAAGAATTCTCCCAGTTGATTTGAAAAAAAAGATCATCATCACCGGTTCCAAAGGCCGCATGGGCCAGACGCTCATCTCTTGCGCGGCGCGCATTCCTGAACTCGAAGTCGTCGGACAGATCGACGTGGGCGACAAACTCGAAGACATCATCACGAAGTGTGACGCCGTCATCGACTTCAGCTTTCACAACGCGACTCTCGGCGTGGCGGAGCTTGCCGCGCAGCACAAGAAGGCGCTGGTGATCGGAACGACGGGACATCAGGCCGAGGAGAAATCACAGATCGCGGCGTTGAAGCTGCAAATTCCAATCGTGTGGGCATCGAACTATTCCACAGGTGTGAACACGTTGTTCTGGCTCACGCGCAAAGCGGCGGAGATTCTCGGGCCGGGCTTCGACATCGAAGTCGTAGAGATGCATCACCGCATGAAGAAGGATGCGCCAAGTGGCACGGCGACGACATTGCTCGAAATTCTAGGCGACGTGCGCAAGGTGCAGCTTGAACAAGCGCTCCGTCACGGACGCAAAGGCATCGTGGGCGAACGCACCGCGAGCGAGATCGGCATTCACGCACTGCGCGGCGGTGATGTGGTGGGCGATCACACCGTCATGTTCGCAGCGAATGGCGAGCGCGTTGAACTCACACATAAGGCATCGAGTCGCGAGACTTTCGCCAATGGCGCACTGCGCGCGGCGCAATGGGTCGTGAAGCAGAAGCCGGGGCTTTACGACATGCAGGATGTGTTGGGGTTGGAGTGAGCATCGAACGCGTGGCGCTGGTTTCGCTCGGGTCCAACCTCGGCGACTCGATCTCGATAATTCGCAGCACGATGGATTTGCTTGAAGACTTTTCGGCGCGTCCAGCGGTTCGCTCTTCGCTTTGGGACACGACACCGGTTGATTGCCCGCCCGGTTCACCGCGCTTTGTGAATGCCGCGGTGGCGATTGCACTGCGGGATGGCGAGACACCTGAGTCATTGCTCCAAAAACTTCAGGCGCTGGAAAAGACATTCGGCCGCAAGGCCAAGATCGTTTTGAACGAGTCGCGCCCGCTCGACGCCGACCTCATCGCCTTTGGCGACGAAATCCGCAACTCGCCGGAACTCGTGCTTCCCCATCCGCGCGCACATCTGCGACGCTTCGTCCTCCAACCATTGGTGGAGATTGCGCCGGACTTTGTCCTGCCGAATCAGTCGAAGACAATTTCTCACTTGCTCCGCGACCTGCGTTCAGACGAGCGCGTTGTGAGCATTGGGTGAGTCGCCGCGCGCTCGTTCCGCACGGTCCAAGTAGAGTAGGCGGAGCCAGACGGTGATTGGCCTTGTGCCTCTCAATCCGTCGGCTCCGCCTACTCTACTGAGAACTTCCAGCACGAAGCGTCTCAGCGCCGCAACGTTGCCGGCAGTGCCGTGCCTGCTGGACGTTGCGTGAGCAGGCCCGGGATTGGCTTGCCGTCCGCGCCAACGAGTCGCGCCGATGCCGACCAACCGCCGCCGCCCTGGGTGATCTTCAACAAGAGATCGTTCGTTCCCTTTTTCAATTTGATTGGGGCGGTGTCCTGATCGGCGGCTTCGCCGCGATCGATGTTGTTCGCATGCACCACGGTGCCGTTGAGCCAGGCTTTGATGCCGTCATCGCTGCCCATGAGCAATGCGCCGGTGACCTCCGCTGGAGCGATGATTTCCGAGCGCAGGTAGGCCACGCACGAACCTTCGTTCGGGAAAACTCCGAGCAAGCTCACGTGGTCGGCGCGCGGAACTGATTTCCATTCCACTTTTTCGCCCGCTTTCTCCGGCCCGAAGGGAATGTTGAAAAGCGTTTCCGCTCCGGCGCGGTCCTGCCGGTATGGGCCGCACACGACCCAATCGCGGATGAACGATGCGCCGCTGCCCGGCTTGATGCGCAGCGCCCAGGCACGCTTCGCCACGGGGCCGTCCTGCACTTGCGCCAGCACACGCGAGGCGGCGGCGTCCGCGAGCACGGCGTTCGACGGCGCGAGTTTCTCCGCGATGCTAACCGTGGCGAGAGCCGCTTCGTTGGCGAGTTGAGCATTGGTCAACTCCGGCAGCACGAAGTCGAGCGCCTCGCGCGACGGGATCTGTCCCACTTGCCCGAGAACCTGCTTCTTCTCGTCGATGCGCTGCGCGGACGCCATCGCCTGTTGCAACAACGCGAGGCGCTTGCCGGCGTCGGGTTCCTGTCCCGTGACCTCGATCGCTCCGCGCAATGCCAGCGTGCGCAACGTGACGGTTGCCCCGGTGCGCGCGAGTTCGAGCAACTGCGACGCGGGCGCGGCGTTCGGCCACTGCCCCAGCACGCGCACGGCTTCCCTTGCCAGTTCGCCGTCCTGCTCGCGCGTGGCTGACTGCGCCGCAGCGAGTGCGTCGGGCGTGGCCAACTCAGCGAGCAGCGGCAGGACCTGGCGGCGCTCGGCCGCAGAGAAGCGGTTCATCGAAGCAATTAATTGCCGCGCGGCCTCCGCCTTGTCGGCGCTGGCCTGGCAGACGGCGTAAAGCGCCTTCAGCACGGGATCGCGCTGCGCATCCGAGGTGGACTTTGCCGCGAGTTCAAGCAACGGCGCGATGCTCTCCGGCAACGCGAGGCGCCGCAGCGATTCCAGCGACGCCACGCGCACGACCTCGTCAGCCGACGCCGCGTGTTGCAGCAGAACGGCTCCCGCGGCGCGATCGTCGCGCTCGCCCAGCGCCTGCAACAACTCGGCCTTTTCCGGCGTGCCGGCTTCCTTCAACCGTGCCAGAAATGCTTCGCGAATTCCCGGGCCGCGGACGCGTGCGAGAGATTGGCGCGCGGCGTCGCGCTCAGCCGTTTCACCGCGGGCGGCAGCTTCGGAAAGGACGACGAAGCACTCGGTGTCACCCAACTCACCCAACGCTTGCAGCGCCGCCACGCGCACCGTGATCGCCTTACTCATGGAGCCGCGACGCACGAGCGGCAACGACTCCGCACCGAGCTTCACGTACGCGTCGAGCACTGCGACTTGTGCGTCCGCTGGCAACGAATCCCACTGGGCCACGCAAGCGCGCACGGCGTCGGCATCACTTAACTCACGCACCAACTTCAGCGCCGCGGCATGGGTTTCGTCGCTCGCTGCCAGAGCCGAAATCAGGAGTTTCGTCCGTTCACGCGCGTCAGACAGCGCGAGCCCACGCCACGCAGCGGCACGCACGTGAGAAGAAGTTTTGGCCGCGAAAAGTTCGCGATAAATCGCCGCGGCGGCGGACGCGTTGCCATCAGTCAGGAAACGTTCCGCGCACTGGAGAAGACTTTCGAGCACAACCGCCTGCACGGCTGGGGGAGCCTTGTCGCGAGCGGCCGCCAACGCTTGCACGGCGCGTTCGCCGCCGATCCGTCCGAGCGCCGCGGCGGCCGCGCTGGCGATAGAAGTGTCAGCGCTGCCCAACAGCGGCGTGAGCAACGGGAGCGCCGCGAGGTCGCGTCGCCAGCCGAGCGAATCGATGATCCCCAGGCGTGCGACGCCCAAAGTTTTTCCGAACGCCTCGCGCAACGCGCCACCCGCTTCGGCGGACGGCATGGCTTCGAGGGCGTGACGCGCCGCGTGCCCCGTGCGCTCTTCCGGCAATAGCGCCGCGAGCGCAGGCACGGATTTCGCAGTGCCGATGACGCGGAGCCGCTGGCAGGCCGCGCATTTGTCAGTGACGTTCGCGCCGGACTGGAGCCGGGCGATGAGATCCTGCTCTTCATCGGCGCGCGCGCCAGCGGCGACGAAAAACAGCATCGTGGAGAGAACTAGAGAAGTGAGCTTGGCTGAAGGGGAGAAATTCATAGTCATGTGCTTTCGTGAAAATTCACTTGGGTTGTCGGTCAGACGTGCCACGGCGGACGCGAGCTATAGGAGAGCAAACGGTTCGCCGCATCGTCGCCGGGAAACTCGCCACGCGCAGGATCCCATTTCACATTTCGTTGCAGCGCCAGCGCGATGCCGCCGATCAGAATGGCGTTCATGGTGTAGACCGCCGTCTCGGGGTGGCAGATCGTCTGGCGGCGGCTGCGGATGCATTCGAGGAAATTTCCCGAGTGACTCGTGACGTGATAGACGCGGCGGTCGGCGGGCCGGAGCGGCGTCTTCAGAATGCTGGCGGGATAAGACACGAGATTGTTCCGATCCACCGCGATACGGCCCTCGGTGCCCACAAAGACAGCGCCGCCTTCGCCGCCGATCGCTTCACCCGGGTAGCCGGTTGAATGGACAACAACGCCGTTGGCATAGTGGTAATGGATGCGTTCGCCGCCCTGGCGATCACGCTCAAACTGCGCTTCCACCGGCGCGTTAACGTCGGGATTCACCGTCCATTGGACGATGTCGTAGTGATGCGGCGCCCAGTTGACGTCACCGATGAAACAACCGGTGAGCGCGTGTCCGGCTTCGCCAGCGAACGGGCGCCACGGCAGCGGCCCGAGCCACATATCCCAGTCGAAGCCGTCGGGCACCGGCACGGATGCATCGCTGGTCCACGGCCGCGGAAAAAACGCGCCGGGCTGGCGGTAGGCGAAAACTTCCTTGAGCTGGCCGATGCGACCGTTGCGCACGAGTTCGCATGCGGTGCGAAACTTTCCGCCGTACTCGGACCGCTGCTGCATGCCAGCCTGGTACACGCGGCCAAAACGTTTCGCCGTCTCCACCAGCATGCGGCCCTCGCGCACGGTGATGGCGATGGGCTTTTCACAGTAAACATCCTTGCCGGCGCGCATCGCGGCGATGGCCATGGGCGCGGCCCAATGATAAGGGACCGCGATCAGCACCGCATCGATGTCGGGGCGCGCGAGGATTTCGCGGAAATCGTTGTACGCCTGCACGCCGTTGAAGTCGGCACGCCCGAGTTTCTGCGCGTACATTTTGTTGGAACGCTGGTGCGCGCTCTCGCGACGCTCACGTCGCACGTCGCACACCGCCAGCACCTGCACATCCGGCCGGGCCACGTAGCCGCCCGGCACATAAGTCCACGCGCCGCCGAGCAGATGGCCAGTGCCCTGCCCGCCCAAACCGATGAAGCCCATGTTCACGCGCTCACTCGGAGCCGTGGCACCGTCACGGCCCAAGGCCGAAGCGGGCACGAAAGTCGGAACGGAGAGTGCGGCGGCAGCGAGGGCAGAGCGACGCAGGAATCCGCGTCGCGTTGTGGGTTTTCCCGACGACGAACTTTTGGAGGGCTGAAGTTGCATGGTGAATAGATGCAATCACCGGGGTGCGCATTCGGAAAAATGCGGACGCTTGCTGTTGGAACCGAAACGGCGAGGGGCGAGTTGGGGCAACACACTGAGCGCGGCGAAGGCCATGAGTGCTTCCGAAATTACCCGTGGCCGCTCGCGCCCGGCATCGCGATCTTCCTGACCGTTCTCGCTTTTAACTTCCGGGTTGATGGCTTAAGAGACGCGCTCGCTACAAGAACATGAACGTCGAGAGTCAAACATCGAAGGTCGAGAGCAACAAAGGTGCGATTGAAAGTACCGGGCACTTTCCTGACTTCCCTCTCCCCTCAACGGGGAGAAGGATTGAACGTGAGGGGTGGTTACGGCTGTGACGCGTCGTGTTGCCAAAACAGGTCACGAATTCCGTTCCATGAATTTCTCATCGTTGTCCCTCTTGCACATTCTCACCCCTCCCCATGAACCTTCCCCACGTAGCAGCCGACGTAAGGAGGCTCAAACTTCTCCGGCGGAGGAAGATCGGAGCCTCCTTACGTCGGCTGCTACAGTTCAGGGGTTCCAAGCGCGAAGTTCCGCTTGGGCGAATTCTCTCCCCGGCCCTCCCCATGAACCTCCCGTTTGGTGTCCACCCTTCAGGGTGCCAGAGGTGCAGAAGCACGCTAAAGCGTGGACACCGAACAAGGCTGTGTCGTCTCAAGGGTTCAAAGCGCGAACCGTTTCGGGGAAGCGCTCGCATTGCTGAACCAATGAGCATCCGGTTCGAGATGAAACAAACGACGCAGGCGCCACAACGCGTCGAGTTCGCGACCCAGACTTCGGCTTCAGATGCGAAGGCGAAATCAGGCACGCCTCTGCTTGAAATCAAAAATCTTCAACTCGAGTTCGGCACGGAAGAACGTCCGCTGCGCGCCGTGGACGGCGTCTCCTTCACCATCAACGCAGGTGAAACCGTTTGTCTCGTCGGTGAAAGCGGTTGCGGTAAAAGTGTGACCGCGCTTTCGATCGCGCGACTTGTGCCGACGCCACCGGCCCGCTACGTCGGCGGAAGCATTCTCCTGAACGGCAAAGATGTGTTGCGGATGAACAAGCAGGAGTTGCGCAGCATTCGCGGCGGCGTGGTGAGCTACATTTTTCAGGAGCCGAGTGCATCGCTGAACCCGGTCTTCCGCGTCGGCAATCAGATCAAGGAATCACTGCAACTGCACCGGCCCGGGAAAGCAACGGACGCGGAAGTCATTCGTCTCCTCGATCTCGTCGGCATCAAGTCACCGGAGTCGCGGTTGCGCGATTATCCGCACCAACTTTCCGGCGGTATGCAGCAGCGCATCATGATCGCGATGGCGCTGGCGAGTGAACCGAAGTTGCTCGTGGCCGATGAACCGACGACAGCGCTCGACGTTACCATCCAGGCCCAGATTCTCGATCTGCTGCTCGATCTCAAGAAGCGCCTCGGCATGGCGATGCTGTTGATCACGCACAATCTCGGCATCGTGGGCGACATCGCCGATCGCCTCGCGGTGATGTACGCCGGACAAATCGTGGAACTCGCACCGGCGAAGGAATTGCTGCGCCGTCCGTTTCATCCCTACACGCGCGCGCTGATGAACTCCGTGCCCAAGCTCGGTCGGGAGACAACGCGATTGCAGGCCATCGGCGGCACGGTGCCCAATCTTGGTGCGTGGCCGAAGGGTTGCCGATTTTCTCCACGCTGCCCGAACGCGCCGCAACATCCCGAGTGCATGGAGACCGCGCCGGAGTTAATCGAAGCCGAGCCGGGCCGCTGGGTGCGGTGCCTGTATGCAAACGAGTTGCGCTGAACTTTCAAACTCCTTGCCGCCTCTCGCCAACAACGGAATAGTTTACCCATGAGCAAAGCCAAGCTGCTGGAACGAATCACCATCGAATCCGGTAAATGCGGCGGCAAACCATGCATCCGCGGGCAGCGCATGAGGGTGAAGGACGTGCTGGAACTGTTGAGTGCCGGCGCCACTTACGAAGAGATTCTCGCGGATTACAGTTTCCTCGATCGCGAAGATATTCTGGCGTGCATTGAGTTTGCCGCGCGACAGGCTGACCACGTCGTCGTTCCGGCGGCGGCATGAAGTTCATTGTCGATAATCAATGGCCGGTCGCCTTGGCGGATTGGCGGGTGGCGAGCGGGTGGGACGCCGTTCATGAATTGGAACTGCAACTAAACACATCTCCACACACAGAAATTTGGAACTACGCGAAGACCAACAAGCTGGTAGTGATCTCGAAGGACGAAGACTTCTCTCATCGCGCCTCGTTCACTTCCCACGTGCAAGTCGTCTGGGTGCGGTTGGGCAATTGCCGGAACAAAGCACTGCTTTCCGCCTTCGAGAAGCAGATGTCCACAATTGCCGCAGCACTCAAGACCGGTGCGAGCGTCATTGAACTTTGGCCCTCCGCAGACGAATGAATCTCCTCGAAGTCAAAAACCTCAAAGTCCATTTCCCGATCAAACACGGGATCTTCCGCGGCGCACGCAGTTGGGTGAAAGCCGTGGACGACGTGAGTCTGCATGTCGCGCCGGGCGAAACGGTCGGGCTCGTCGGCGAAAGCGGCTGCGGCAAAACAACGCTCGGCCGCGCGATCATTCGCCTCCTGGAGCCCGATGCCGGAAGCATCCTTTTTGAGGGCGAAGACATCACATGTCTCGCCGGTGACGAACTGCGCAAACGACGCCGCAAGTTCCAGATGATTTTCCAGGATCCTTACGGTTCGCTGAATCCGCGCATGACGGTGGCGCAGATCATCGGCGAGGCGATCGACATTCATGGACTCGCCGATTCCTCGGCCGCACTTCGCGCGCGCATCAACGATCTCCTGCGCGATGTCGGTCTCGATCCGATCCATGCCGAGCGTTACCCGCACGAGTTCAGCGGCGGCCAGCGGCAACGCATCGGCATCGCGCGCGCGCTGGCTGTCGAGCCACGATTGATCGTGTGCGATGAACCGGTGAGCGCGCTCGACGTTTCCGTGCAGGCCCAGATCATCAACCTGCTGATGGATCTCCAGCAGGAACACGGCATCGCGTATCTGTTCATCGCGCATGACCTCGCGGTGGTGGAACACATCAGCCGCCGCATCATGGTGATGTACTTCGGCCGTGTCGTGGAAACGGCCGAGGCGAAAAAAATCGTGCGTGATCCGAAGCATCCTTACACGCAGGCGTTGCTCTCCGCAGTGCCGGAGATCGATCCCGACTCCAAACGGACGCGGATCAAAATCTCCCCCATGACACTCGCGCCGGGCGCTGATGCCGTGACGCCTCCCTTGCGCGAAATCGAGCCCGGACACTGGGTCGCCATCGAGTCAGCGCGCCAGGCCCACCAGAACTGCATGTGAATTTTTCGGTGCCTGTTTAAGTCGATTCGTTTTGTAACCGATTGTGAATATCGGGCGTCAGCAGTAAGGGAACTTTGAATATGACCTGGAAAAATTTAAGAGAGCAGCGAGCCTTCACGCTCATCGAATTGCTCGTGGTGATCGCGATCATCGCGATCCTGGCGAGTCTTCTTTTGCCGGCGTTGGCCAAGGCAAAGGAATCCGCCAAGCGAATCAGTTGCACGAACAACATGAAGCAGTTGGGACTCTCCGTAGTGATGTACACGGACGATAACGAAGGTTTCTATCCGGCACGTAACACCGGTGGAAACGCATCGAATCGCTGGCCACAGCAACTCTCGGATAACTACAAAGATCCGAAGATCCTCTATTGTCCCAGCGACGCTCCATTGCCTGCGAACTTTGGATCAAACAGTCCGTCCCCCTACATTTCCGCCAGGCGCAGTTACATCTTCAACGGGTTCAACGATTACTTTAAGACCACACCAACCAACGGTGCCATGGTGCCTGAATCAGCCATCAATCAAACCAGTGAAACCGTGCTCTTTGGCGAGAAGGAATCGAGTTCAGGACATTTTTGGATGGATTACTGGATGGGCGACGATTACAGCGAACTCGACCAGACTCGCCATATGAAGGTGGGCAATTCCACTGCAGGCGGATCGGTGTATGCGTTTGCTGACGGCAGCGCTCGCTATCTCAAGTGGGGGCAATCCCTTGATCCGATCAACATGTGGTTCGTCGATTCTGTCTTGCGCGGTCAGGGAACAGGCGGCGTGACGGGTCCGTAGAATCCAAATATTTTCGACCGGCCGCGAGAACCAAACTCGCGGCCGCTTTTCTTTTTGCGCATCATCCGCCGATCAACCGCTGCGGATGAACCGCATCCTTGCCCACTCCAAAGCGGGGTGAGGCCTTCAATGAAAGCGTGAACGCAATCGTGAAGTCTTCGCTGCCGGAATGGTTCTCGCGCCAGCGCAGTGTGAGCGCACCCGTCCAACTGCGGAAGTCGCGATACACGGAGTAATATTGGTACTCGAGCACGCCATCGCGCGCCTCGAAGTAGTGCGAGGTGCGGAACGCCCAGTTCTCATTGAAACGATAGAACAGTGTCGTGCGAATCAGATTGTTGCCGATGCCGAGCTCAGGAGTGTTCTCGCGATACAGATGGCCGAGTTGGATGCTCCACGTATCGTTCGGCCCGATCGTCATGACATGGCCGGCCTCACGAAATTGTCCCTCGCCGATGCTGTAGCGTGTCTCTGAGCTGAACGTGAGCCATGAGCGCGGTTTGAAATCCATATCGGAATAAACGTCGCTGAATTCACGCTGGCCGTGGTGCCGTGATAGCCGCCAATCGCCATACACATTCCAGTTCAGCAGATAATCGAGGCCATCTTCACGCTTCGTCTGAAGCTTGTTCCAAAGACCGACACGGATCGCCTGCTGGCTGTCGATCGAATCAATCGAGTTGAACGCGGGATACTCGAGCGGAAGCAGACGCGATGTCGGCAATAGCGTGTCGAACTGGGGCAGTTCGTGCGGACGCGTGTCTGGATCAGGAATGTAAACGTAATTCACGGACGGCTGAATGATGTGGCGAAGTCCATGCACATCGAGCAGTTCATTTTCCGTCTGGCGATAAACACGCGAAGCTTTCCAGGTCACCTCGGCGCCGGTGTTGAAAATGTTGCGCGTTTGTTCGTCGAGCGTTGTGCCCCTGCCTTCGGCTTCGCTGTAGTAGCTGACGCGTTCTCCCACGCGGGGCGTGACATTCAGCCAGCCAAAAAACGTCCACGGCAGCAGAATCTGGTGAAAGGTGTCGGCGCGTGTCGCCGCATACGCATTCGTGCGCTGCGGAAAATATTGGTTCGTGTGAATGTCCGGGAAGATGTGGCGGAAATATCCAATCGAGCTCTCGCTCTCGTAATAGAGCGGCGTCGGACCGAGTTGCTGGCGCAGTCCCGTGAGTTTCACATCAGGCAGGCGCTCGACGGTTTCCTGAAAATCATTCGCACGCGGTTGAGCCAGGGCATCGACACTCCAGTTCGAAAATTGCTGGTTCACTTCAAAGAAACTCTTCGGCTGCACGTTCTGATGATATTCGGATTCAAAGAAGTCGCGGATGATGAGCGGATCACTCTGATACGCGAGGACGCCTTTGAGGTTAAGGTTCGTCATCGGCGAGTTCTGGTAATTCACCCACAGGCGCTGGCGCGTCTCGGGTGTTTTATCGAAGCCAACCTTAGAGCGCGGATCCTGGTCTTCGGTGAGATAATAGCGCACGAGCGCCTCGCCAAAATTCGGCGCGGCGAACCAGACGTCCGGCCCGCCCGCCACTCCGCGCAGTCCGCGCAGATCGAGATTCAGCGCCCCGTGCAGGTTCGGACTCGCGTACCAGTTGTAAGTGCTCAGCAGGAACGGCCCCCACGAACTGCGAAAGCCCGGCAGAAACTCGAAGTTCTGTTCATGCCGCTCGAGGCTCTTGTGGTAGTACGGAAAGTAAAACACCGGCACATCTCCGAGATAGAGCATCGCGTGGCGGGCCTCGATGGACTTGCCGGGAATGATCACGATCTTCTTCGCTCGAATGCGGTAGTTGGGAACAGGATTGTCGTCGGTGGTGAAGTAGGCATTCGTGCCGATGTACGACTTCGTCGCGGGATCGGTGATGAAACTTTCGCCCGTGGCAAAGAACGGCGGCTGCCCGGTTCGAAAGACGGAGCCGTTCATCACGCGTGTCTTGAAGTTGTATCGCAACTGCTCGCCACGCCAGACCTGTCCGCCTTCGCGCACGAGGACGACATTGCCGCGAGCTTCGACATTCCCCGTCTGACTACTGGCCGTGGCACGGTCAGCAATCAACACCGCCGGTCCATACTGCACCATCACGCCATTCGTGTGGGTCATTTCTCCAGTGCGAAAGTTGACTTGAACGGAGGCATTCGTGTCGATTGCCGTAATGATCAGGCCGGTGTCAGGCACGTTTTCCGCGGGCGGCGTTTCCGCGCCGCGCAACGCGAGCAAAGGCGAGAGCGCGAGCAAGCAGAGAAACGTGCGTAACTTCATTGTGCGGGCGTCAGGTAAACAAATGCCATTAAAGCGAACAAGCGGATTTGCCCTTCCAACGCCAACGTGCCCCCGGCGTCCCGCCGGGTCCGCGCATGGAAAAATCGAGCACGCCTCTCTTCGCACAATGTCCCGACCCGGCGAGACGCCGGGGGCACGTCGTCGGCGGACTTCACCGCCCCGTCACTGTCACGTTCGTGAAGCCGAGCGTGCGCAACAGATTCCCGAGTTGCTCGCGCGCGCGCTGTTCGGCTTCCTTCTCGATGCCGTTTTGTCGAGCCGCACGCGTCACCTCCAGCCGTGCGTACTGGCGCGCTTGCGCTTCGAGTGTCTTGTCGAAGCTGCGAAACAATCCCGTCTTGCGATCGAGCACCTGTGTTTGGGCATCGTCGAGATAAGCGTCCGTCACAATCGGGCGCGGAAGACGGATGGCGATCGTGTGGTCGGAGATTTGAACATCTTCCGGCTTCAGCTTCGAAAGATCGACGCCGCCCTTCACGACGCCGTACGCCATCAACATCACGCGGTCTTCGTCAAAGCCGGGAATTTTGATCACGTTCGGCAATTGCCCAAGCGTCGTGGTCGAAGCGTTCGTGAAAATGACGATCTTCTGCATCACGTATTTCACCGTCACCAATTCGGACAGCGATTGAATCTGCTGAATGACCGTCGCGGTGCCGGCGACCTGCGGAGCGTTGTTGCGAACGAGAGCGCGCGTGACGCTGAACGCAATCACCACTCCGACCAGGAACGCGGCGAGAATCAACGCGACAGCCACTTTCGTTCGCATGGCGCGCAGTGTAATCGCGGCACAATCGCTGGCGAGCGTTTGCTGCGCCGCAATCATGTGCCGGAGATCACCAACCGACGCCAACACACCGGCGTTGCTCACGCGACATTCCTTGCATTAGCCTCCGCGACCAATGAGTTCGATCATCACCGGACAGTTTCCCGCGTATCGTCCGCGACGTCTGCGCCAGTCCCCTGCTCTGCGCCGGCTCGTCGCCGAGACTCGTCTCAGCGCCGATCAACTGGTGCTGCCGCTCTTCGCGGTGCCGGGCAAACAAGTGCGCAAAGCCGTCGGCGCCATGCCGGGCGTGTTTCAACTTTCGGTGGACGAACTCGTGAAGGAAGCCGCCGCCGCGCAGAGCACGGGAGTGAACGCGGTGCTGCTTTTCGGAATTCCGGAAAAGAAAGATGCACGCGCGTCCGGTGCTTACGCGACGAACGGAATTGTTCAGCGCACCGTGCGCGAACTGAAGAAGCAGCTTCCTGAACTGCTCGTGGTCACCGACGTGTGCCTGTGCGAATACACCGAGCACGGCCATTGCGGCGTGTTGCACAAGGGCGACAAATCGGGCCGCGTGCAAAACGATCCCACTCTTGATTTGCTCGCTCGCACTGCCGCGAGCCATGCCGCCGCAGGCGCTGACATCGTCGCCCCAAGCGACATGATGGACGGACGCGTGCGCGCCATTCGTTCGCAGCTCGACAAGGAAGGTTTCACCGACACACCGATCATGAGTTACGCGGCGAAGTTCGCGTCAGGCTATTATGGTCCATTCCGCGAAGCCGCGGAATCCACGCCGGCGTTCGGTGATCGCCGCACTTATCAGATGGACGCGCCAAACGCGAATGAGGCGCTGCGTGAAGTCGCCATGGACATCGCGGAAGGCGCCGACATGGTAATGGTGAAACCAGCGCTCGCTTATCTCGACATCATCTATCGCGTGAAGCACGAATTCGGTTACCCCACGGCGGCGTACAGCGTGAGCGCCGAGTACTCGATGATCAAAGCCGCCGGCGCGAATGGCTGGATCAACGAACGCGCCGTGATGATGGAGAGCCTGCTCGCGATGCGCCGCGCGGGAGCGGACATTTTAATTACTTATGCCGCCGTCGATGTGGCCCGCTGGCTTCGTGAATAACGGAGCGCGGACGGTCACGTCCGCACGTTCATCGAAGGCAGCATCCCACGCGACCTTGCATGCTGCCGATTCGGATGTGCGGCCTTTGGGTAAATGATTCGTGGCCTTGCGGACGTGGCCGTCCGCGCTCCTCGCTCGCCTTTTGCGCCACCGTGCGTACACTGACCGCGCACCATGAGCCTGCTCTTCATGCTGATTGTGGTAACGGCTGCGGCCATGGGCGCGTATTACTACTGGCACGAGGACGCGGAGCAGCGCGGTGACGAAGAGGGCAATCGCGACTTCCTTCTCTGGGCAGCCAAAGGTCTGGTGGCTCCTCTGCTCCTCTGGACTTTCTTCAACTCGGGCTGGCTCATCGACGCGCTGATTCCAAGAATATCGCAGGCCAAAGGCGCCGGGAACTGGGCCAAAGTTTTCGCTCCTGCGACGTCGGCATTTCTTTTATACGCCACCTCGTGGTGGATCGTCGTGACGCTCGCCTGGATTGGAACGCGCGTGTGCCTCCGCACGGAAAAGCGCATCGATTTCTTCGCGACCGGCGCGGTGTGGTTGCTCTTCGCGACGCCGGTTGCGTTCTTCATTTTGCTCATGATGGGCCTGGGCGGAATCGGGGTGGCCGCGGCCGTTTGCGGCGGATCAATCGTTCACGGCACGCTGCGCATCTCCCCATTTGAGCGGCGAAAGGATCTTCCGCCCACCTACTCGCGCGCGCTCGCCAGGATCGCGTTCGACAAATTCAACGAAGCGGAAATCGAAATCATCCACCAGCTCGAGAAAGCCGAGAGCGATTTCGACGGCTGGATGTTGCTGGCTGAACTTTACGCCGTCCACTTCCACGATCTGAAAACCGCGGAGCAGACGGTCTGCGACCTGTGCGACGATCCGAATACAAACCCCGCGCAAGTTTCGATCGCATTGAACCGGCTCGCTGACTGGCACCTGAAGCTCGACAACAATCCAGCGAACGCACGCTGGGCGTTGGAGAAACTTTGCGAGCGACTGCCCAACACTCACCTGGAGAAAATGGCGCGTGGGCGCATCAAACAATTGCCCGCCACGCGCGAGGAATATTTACACCAGCAAAGCCACGGACACACCGTGCGCCTTCTCGCCGTTGATGAACAACAACCGCTCACCAGCGACGAGTCACACGGTCGTGAACAATGGCTGAGCGCGCCGGAAGGTCACACTGTCCGCATCACTGCGCGCCGCGCCATTCCCACCTCCCGCGAAGTCGCGCTGCAGGAGGCCAACCAGTGCGTCGAGCAGTTGAAGAAGAACCCGGACGACGTCGAAGCGCGTGTCCATTTCGCGACGCTGCTCGCCGAATCGCTCGAACAGGCGGACGAGGCAATCGCGCAGTTGAACCTGCTGCTCGAAATGCGAGACCAACCGGACGCGCAACGGGCCAGGTGGCTTTCAATGCAGGCGGATTGGCACGCCAGGAAACGCAACGATCCGGACGCAGCGCGCGCCCTGTTGCACCGCATCATCGCGGAGACTCCGCAATCGCGCGAAGCCTTCGACGCGCAACGCCGCATCTACCTGATGCAGGTGGACAGCGCCGTGAAGCTGAAACGCCGCCCGCCGCCCGGCACGAAAGTCAGCGCACCAACGGGATCGCTTCCTCGACAAGCATGAGCGGGATGTCGTGGCGGATCGGGTAAGCGACCGTTTCATCGTCACGCACCAACGCGCCATCAATGCGTTCGCTCACCACTTTGCCGCCGCGATTCGTCACTTCACCGCGGCCAATCACTTCATTCAGCTCCGCCAGTTCCGCGGCAGTCGCGGGGCGCAGCGGCCGTCGTGTGTCCGGACAACGCAGCTTCACGAGCAATTCAGAATCGATCATATCTTCAATGCTTTCTTCGCCGCGTCGTACACCGCACGCAATGGAGCACCGCTCTTCTCGGCGACTTGCCGGCAGGACTCGAACTCGGGCGATGACTGAATCACGTCACCATTCAATCGCCCCAGCTTCACGGACACCTCGCCAAACGGCGTCTTCACGGAAACGATTTCGCGTTTGAGCTTTCGCCGTTCTGCCGATGTACGCCGGACGCCGAATGCCGTGGTCTCACGCAAAATCATCTCGCCAAAACGATCCGCATCCGTCGCAGCGCACAACACGGTGAGCAACACGCCGGGACGATTCTTCTTCATCTGCACGGACACGTGAAACACGTCGAGCGCACCAGCCGCAAAAGCTTTTTCCACGAACGCCCCGAGCACCTCGGCGTTGATATCGTCGAGGTTTGTTTCGAGGACCGCGATCGTGTCAGTCTCCCAGTCGTTCGCCGTCGTGGCGGATGGCGCTGACCCGAGCATCGCGCGCAGAACGTTCGGGCGAGTTTTGTTCTGCCGTGTGCCAAGCCCATAACCGATCTTCTCGATGGCGAGCGGCGGCATCCCCCCGAAATTTTCCACGAATTCCGCGAGGATCGCCGCGCCCGTGGGCGTGATCAGTTCGCCCGGCTCTTCGCATTGCTGCAAGGTCACTTCGCGCGCGCGCAAAATTTCCAGCGTGGCCGGAGCCGGAATCGGGAACGTGCCGTGCGCGCATCGAATCGTGCCGGTGCCTTCGATCGGGTTCGCGGCGAGGACGCGCGGCTTGCCCAACATCTCAAGCGCCACGCAGGCACCCACGATGTCCACGATCGAATCCACCGCGCCGACTTCGTGAAAGTGAACATCTTCCGGCGGGTGCCCGTGAATCTTACCTTCAGCCACCGCCACGCGATGAAACACGGCGACGGCTTTGTCCTTCACCCACGAAGAGAGTTTGCTCGCCTGAATCATCTTCCGAATCTGCGCAAAGGTGCGCCCGTGTTCGTGCGATTGATCGTGGTCGTCGTCGTGTTCGTGATGATGGTGGTCTTCCACGAACTCGATCTCGTGTTTCTCGGTCTTGCTGCCGTGCTTCAGTTTCAGCACCGCGTTGAACTCGTGCGGCTCCGGCAGTTCAGCCGTCGCATCAAGGTAATCGCCCCGCTTCTTGAATTTGAACACCTGGCGTTTGTTCCGC
>JBBRBM010000084.1:0-23536 GCA_038205745.1 Verrucomicrobiota bacterium
CTGGGCCAGTAGAGGCCAAATTTATACGGGAGGGCACCGTTCAGCAGCGCCTTGATACTGTCATCCGTGATCGCGACGAAGCCGAGGTTCGTCGCCGCTAGAGGTGATTGCCGCGCAGCAAGGCGAACGCGCCAGTCGTACGTGATCCACTCCAACCGGCGGAAAAACGTGAAGCGGGGTTGCGTTTCCGAAAGCAGTGCGAGCAGGCATACGAGGACGGCCACGCCTGCGCAAATCAGAACGGGAACCAACGCAGGTGATTTCCACTTCACCGCGCGACGAAAACAAAAAACCCAGAGCAACTCAAGGTCGCTCTGGGTTTTGAAAGGTCGCTTCGCTTAGCGATTCTCGGGCGGCGGTTGGCTACCACCCGATACCGGTGGCTTCGGCAGAATCGGCGAGATGAAAATGTCCACGGGCGGCACGAACGGACGGAGGTCACGACCGATCCCGTGATGTGTGGCATCCCAGATCGAATCAATGATGTCCTTCAAAACATCCCCGGGCGCGGGACGCGGCGCGTTGTCGCCGTGGCAGATCGTTTGGTTATCATGCAACACAAACGCGCCGCCGCCGAAGTAGGCGATGCCGGCTGTGCCGTCGCCCACGGTCAGACAGCCGTTCGCGGTCAGATAAATTGTGGTGCCCCGTACACCAGCGATGCCTTTGGGCGTCTTGATCTCATAGCGCGAAGCCTTCGCGAGTTTGTTGATTTTCGCGTAAATAGCGCCTGTGGTGAGATCGAATTCGCTCGTGGAGACTGTGTCCGCGGGAGTTTCAGTCGCAGTCAACTCGCTGATGCCGAAAGTCGTTTCCGACGTCACTTGCACGACACCAACGTTGTGGCCCACTTCCAAGTCCGCGTGTGAGGAGGGTCCGGTCTTGATGACATCGCCCTTTCGGAGGTGAGTTCCGACGGGCAAGGGCACGAAAGCGCCCCCACCACTGGAATACTTCACGTTGCCTCCTATGGCAGTGACAAGAACGTCGTTGTCGGCCGCGTTCACCGCGGTCGCAAAAGTGAATACGGCAACCAAAGCGGCAAGTGTGGCCGATTTGAAGATGAATCCGGGACTCCATTTCATAGTGTGTGTGCTGGCTGAGCCAAGACAAAGTGTTTTATTGGCCGCCAGATTACAAGGCGCAAGAGTAAAGTCAATTTGATTGTCGACGGCACCGCGATACGAATCGAACTTTCGCGTCGGTTCAAAGTCCGGACGTCCAGAAATTTATTCCGCACATGCCAAACCAGCAGCGCTAATCGAGGTTGTGGTTACCTTCTGCGGCGCACCTTCGACACTGATTGCTTCAATGGAAGCCCGGGTGTTCTGGTTGGACCGAATGACTCTGCATCGATTTCATCGCTCACCCGGCGGTTTCACCGAGATGAATGTGCCGCGGAAAGGATTGTCCTTCGGCCGGCGAATATTTCACCACCGCGGCGCACATTTGTGTGAGACTCACGCGAATGGCGTGAATTACACACGTCGCAAGAACGCAACAACCTCGATTTGAAGGCTGTCTGTTCATCTTCTTGCTTGGCACCGGCACTGCTTAGCGATTCCTTGAATGCAATTGACACAGCGAGTCAAAAATCTAAAGTTCGCGCTCTGTCACCCAAATAAACAGACACAAGTTATGACACAAAAACGAAAGAACAAAGCTTTCACCCTCATTGAGTTGCTCGTTGTGATCGCCATCATCGCGATTCTTGCCAGCTTACTTCTCCCTGCACTGGCGAAGGCGAAGGCACGTGCGCAACGCACCGCATGCATCAACAATCTCAAGCAAATCGGTCTGGCATTCCGAATTTTCTCAAATGACCACGGTGATCGCTATCCTTGGGGTGTTGATGGGTCGGACGGTGGAACCAAAAATTTTGGGGGAACAACTTTGAGCAATTTTCTCGTTTGCTCCAATGAACTGAGCACTCCGAAGATCCTTGCTTGCAATAGTGACGGAGCCCGTAGCAAAGCATCGGAATGGTACGTCAACTTCAATGCGGGTGCCAATGGTAACATTAGCTACTTTACTGGTGAAGAGGCGGATGAAAGTATGCCCCAGAAGGTTTTGACTGGCGATAGCAATATTTCCGGTGGTGGCACGGGAAATACGCGCAATTACAATAACGGTGCTGACATTGCGGGCGCCGGTTGGGGTAACAGCATCCACGTAAACCAAGGTAACATTGGTTTATCGGATGGCAGTGCTCAACAGGTCACCGCCGTGCTTTTCCGCAAACAACTCACCAACGATTTGGCCGAGGGTAAAGCTCCCATTTTCCGGATGCCGTAATCCGAGGATGAACTTCATGAAGGCGCCCGCAAGGGCGCCTTTTTCATTTCCACGGAGCACAGGGTTTGACGTTGCTTCGAACACGCCTATAGTTCGCCGCTCAGCATGAAAGCTTCTCGGTCACAATTTCGGTGTGTCGCCGCAGCCCTGCTCGGGTTGGGTGCGCAGGCTCCGGGAATACACGCCGGCGAGCCCATCATTTTTTCCAAGCCGGATCGCGAGGTTTCCGCACCCCGGTCAATGAGCGAATCACGCCTTCCCGCTTCTGAGGCGCGGTCGTTCTCGTTTCAGCCGCAACCGCCACAGAGTGCTGTTCCGTACGTTCCTCCTCCGGTGGCGCCAGGACCACCGCGCAAGACTGAGCGGCGAACGCTGTTCGACGAACCGGAGTTGTTTTCGGATAAGAGTCAGCGCAATGGGGATTCAACACGGACGCAAAAGGTCAAGCCGTATGCCTGGCCCAGCTATGATCCCACCCGCAATGCAGAACAGGACCGCGCGTTGTCACCGATCCGGCAGTATGATTGGGCGCCGGAGAGTTCTGAGAAAAGCGTCAAAGACAATACCGATCAGAGCCATCGTTTTGAGTCAGGGCTATTCAGCCGGTCTCGTGATGACGAGCGAAACCCTCGAAGGGATGCGCTCACTGGTTTTTTCGAAGCGCCGGCAAAACGCGAATTGAGCCGGGAGGATTTGGCGGGGAAAGCGGAGTTCGAAAAACTGCTGAATCCAGGATTGCCTGCAATGATCGGGCGCAATGGGCCTTTGGGTGCTCCCGCCACGCCTTTTGGAACGGCGCGCCCACCGGCTCCGCTCATTCCGATGGTTGATACGCCGGCCAGGACATCTCTCGACCCGATGCAGAGTTACAACGATCAGCAGCGTCGGTGGGCTGGTCCAAGCATGGACGATTTGAATCGCAAAGCATTTGGAACTCCCGCTCCGAAGCCCGCGCGCTCCACCGAAACCGCCGACCAGCGCCCGCCGCTGATGCGGCAGCCGACGTTTCAGGATTTTCCCGGGCGACGTTTCTAGGCCGCCTGCCAGTGCAACACGTCGACTTTCTCGCCGCTGCGTAAGGATGCATGCGGCGCCAGATCAAGAAGCCCATTCGACCGTGCGAGCGAACCGAGCGTGTGCGACGCCTGAACGCCAGCCAAACAAGCAACTCCATCCGCATCCACTGTCACACGCACGAAATGACGACGATCACCTGAGTTGACAATGGCGTCGCCGAGCACTGCCTGCCGTCGCCGCAATCCTGTCTCCGTGGCACCTTGCCATTGCCGCAGTGCAGGACGAACAAGCAGGAGAAACGTGACAAATGCCGACACGGGGTTTCCGGGAAGCCCGAACAAAAATTTCTCGCGCCACTTTCCGAACACGAATGGCTTTCCTGGGCGAATGGCGACGCGCCAGAAATCCTGAACTCCGCCGATCTCCTCGAACGCCGCTTTCACGAAATCCCGTTCGCCAACCGACACGCCTCCTGTCGTGATCACCGCGTCTGCTTCGCTCAATCCCTTTTCCAATGCGGCACGCGTCGCAGCGAGCGTGTCTGGAACCAATGGAAATGGAATGGCGATGCCGCCGGCGTCCGCAATCAGGTTCGCCAGCATCACGCGATTACTTTCGTAAATCTGTCCCGGTGCGAGCGGTGTTCCCGGCTCGCACAACTCGTCACCGGTGCTGAGCAATGCAACGACAGGTCGTTTCCCAACGCGAATCTCCGCGGATCCTGTTGCGGCGAGCGCTGAGATTCTGCCGACCGTCAAAACCTCCCCTCGCCTCACGATCGTTTCTCCGCGCTTCAGATCCTCGCCGCGAAAACGAACGTGTTCCCACGGCTTCACGGAATCCAGCACCTCCACGAATTGTCCTGCGGATCGCGTGTCTTCCTGCATCACCACCGCATCGGCGCCGGCGGGCATGGGAGAACCGGTGAAAACGCGGATTGCCGCCAGTGGCGTTACGATTGCCGAAGATTGTTGGCCCGCAGCGACCGTGTCGTTAACCCGCAACCGAATCGGATTTGCTTCACTGGCGCTGCGAACGTCCTCGGATCGCACGGCGAAACCATCCATCGCTGAGTTATCAAACCGAGGGAGATCGATTCCGGCGACCGCATCCTCAGCGGCAATGCGCCTGGCGCCAGATACGAGTGGAACCACTTCGCTTCCCATCGGGGTGATGGCGGCGAACACACGCGCTTGCGCTTCTTCCAGTGACAACATGCGGCGATGTTCGGCATCGCGCCTGCCGTTGTCAGTCGCAAACCGCTACGTGGCGGCGGAAGTGACGACGAGCGTTTGCTCCAGTGTCGTAAGACCTTCTTTGACTTTTTCGAGCGCCACCATGCGCAGCGTTTTCATGCCCTGGCTGATGGCAAGGTTGCCAATCTCCATCGCCGGCGCACGCGCGATGACCATCTTCCGAATTTCGTCGGTGACTGTCATCGCTTCGATGATCGCCATGCGTCCGGCGTAACCAGAATTGTTGCAACGCTCGCATCCACGCCCGCGGAAAAGCTGCACGCCATCCAGATACGACGGATCGATTCCGAGATCACGATACATTTGGGCCGGGTAACTCACAGGATCCTTACAACCGAGGCAGATGCGGCGCACGAGGCGTTGCGCGCAAGCGAGGATCAGCGAGGACGAAATCAAGAACGGTGCGATGCCCATGTCGTCCAGACGCGCGATGGCGCCTGCGGCGTCATTACAATGCATCGTCGAAAGCACCTGGTGACCGGTGAGCGCTGCTTCGATGGCGATTTCCGCCGTCTCCGTATCGCGAATTTCACCGATCATCACGATGTCCGGATCCTGACGAAGTATGGAGCGCAACGCGTTGCCAAACGAGAGCCCGATCTCCTTCCGCACGGGCACCTGATTAATGCCGGCCAACTGAAACTCGACCGGGTCTTCGACGGTCACGATGTTGTACTCCGGGCTGTTCAGTTCGTTGAGCGCGGAATAAAGCGTGGTCGTCTTTCCTGAACCGGTTGGTCCCGTCACGAGCAACAAGCCGTGCGGCGCGGCGACGGCTGAAGCAAAGCGGCGATACGTGTCGGGGTCCAAACCAAGCTTGTCCATCGATGCCGACAAGTTCGACTTATCCAACACGCGGAGCACCACCTTCTCGCCATGTGACGTTGGCAAAAAAGACACGCGCAAATCGTAATCACGTCCACCGACCTTCACGCGCATGCGCCCGTCCTGCGGCAGCCGGCGCTCGGCGATGTCGAGGCTGCTCATGATCTTCAACCGTGAAGTGAGCGCAACCTGCAGATTCTTCGGCGGCGGTGTGCGATCGAGCAGCACGCCGTCCACGCGGTAACGCAAGCGCACCATTTTTTCGAACGGCTCAATGTGAACGTCGCTCGCGCGTTCCTTGATCGCCTGGACCAAAATCAAATTCGCCAGCTTGATGACGGGCGCCTCTTCGGTGGACGCGGAGAGTTGGTCGAGGTTCACTTCCTCGATCACTTCCTTCACCGTTTCGAGCGAGTCAGCATCATCAGCCGCCTTGTTCTCGGCGTCCTGGATGATGTCCTCCATCGTGCCGGTTTTGGCGCCCTCGATCTGGTGCAGCTTGTCGAGGATCGCCTTTTCCGAAGCGATCATCGGGGTGATCTCAAGCTTGGTGATGCGCTTCACGTCGTCGACAGCGAGGACGTTCAACGGATCAGCCATCGCAAGGAACAGCCGGTTATCCAGCCGCGCGATCGGGCACACCTTGTAATTGTGCGCGACGTCTCGTGACAGGAGGTCGGACACGTCCGGATTGATCGACAGCCGCGCGATGTTCACCGGCGGCACGTTCAGCACGCGTCCCATCGACACCGCGAGGTCCTGCTCGC
Organism: Verrucomicrobiota bacterium; assembly: GCA_038205745.1. Taxonomy (GTDB): domain Bacteria; phylum Verrucomicrobiota; class Verrucomicrobiia; order Limisphaerales; family SIBH01; genus JANNGC01. The sequence goes on from JBBRBM010000084.1 coordinate 6,161, forward strand.
TCACGCAGCCTTTCTCGACCACGAGTTTCAGCAGGCGCACGCCTTCCTTCTTGCCTTGCTCGACGAGCTCGGCGACCTGCTTCGTCGTCAACAACCCGTCCTCAACGAGTGCATCGACGATACGTTCACCGAAACTTTTTGGTGCAGCAGCCATGGTAATCAACGGAACGCCCGGCGCAGCCACTTGATGATGTCAGCGGGCGGCGAGACGTACCAAATCAGTCGCGCCTGGGTGGCGCTTTCAAGTTCCTTGGCGGCCTGGCGATTGAACGGATTAGCCGTCGCGACAAGAATCGATTTGCTCATCTTGTCGAACGGCATCACGCACCAGCGCTGGCACGATTCCACCGGGAACGTGCGCGCCAAATCCAAATCCACGTCGTATTTCTCGATGGGTAAAAATCCGAGCCGCGACTTTTCAGCGAGCAGCTTCAACGCCCTTTCGATCGGCACTGTGCCTTTATCCGCGAGGTTTTGGATGAAGGGATCGAGCGGACGGCCCGGCGGCACGTGAATGTTCGGCACGTGCCAGTTCAAATCAAAGTCACCGTTGGAAATCAGTTTGCTGTCCACGAACAGCTTGTGCATGACCTGCCGGCCATCGTCCATGTCCACGGGCAACGGCTTGCCGTTGCGCGAACTGACACTCTCCTCCGTGAGCTGCATCTTCGGCGCAAAGTCGGCATCGCTGCCGACGGACACGGCCGCGCTGCTGAGGCTGTTGGCCTTGGCTTCAATTTCGCCGAGCGCCGCCAGCACACTGGGGTCGTCAGGCCGGCGCTGGAGAATGCTTTCGTATTCCAGGATCGCCGAGGAAAGCTGCCCCAGATGCACATACGCCTGGCCAATGCGGCGTGAGGTCTCTACCACCTCATCTTCCCGCGCCAGCTTCATGTAAGCTTCCTTCAGGATTTCAAGGGATTGATAATCCTGCGGCTGGGATTCGGTGATGACCTCGAACATCTCAATTGTCTGCAACAATTGAGTTTCCTCACCCGGGCTTAAGGTACTGGTCATGTCGATTCTTCCGGGAAGCGTCCCGGCACTCAAATGAGCGGACAATGAGGGCAAAAACTTGAGTGGATTTGCAGTGCAATTGGCGTTTCCGCTTGGTCTTGGGTGCGGGTTTGTTGTTCGATGCGCGGCGAATCATGAAGAGAGCTTTTTCCGTTTTGCTCTGGCTCGGCATCTCGCTGCTCGGCGTGTTTGCGTACGTGACGCTCGCGGTGCATCGCGGTGAACCGCTGAACTCTGCTTACATTCTCACCGCGGCGCTTTGCACTTACGCGATCGGCTACCGGTTCTATTCCAAATGGATTTCGGCGCGCGTGCTCATGCTGAACGACCGTCGCGCGACGCCGTGCGAAGCCCACGAGGACGGCACCGATTACGTGAAGACGAACAAGTGGATCGTCTTCGGCCACCACTTCGCAGCCATCAGTGGGCCGGGGCCGCTCGTCGGTCCAGTCCTCGCGGCGCAGTTTGGTTACCTGCCCGGCACGCTGTGGATTCTCATCGGTGTCGTTCTCGGCGGCGCAGTGCAGGATCTCGTGATCCTGTTCGCTTCCATGCGGCGTGATGGAAAATCCCTCGGCCAAATGGTGAAGGACGAACTGGGCACCGCCGCAGGCGTCATCGGCACCATCGCCATCCTGGGGATCATGATCATCCTTCTCGCCGTGCTGGCACTCGTCGTGGTGAAGGCGCTCGCGGAAAGTTCGTGGGGCGTGTTCACCGTCGGCGCAACGATTCCGATCGCCATGCTCATGGGCGGTTACCTGCGATTCTGGCGCGTCGGCAAAGTTCTGGAAGCGTCTGCGTTCGGTGTGGTGTTCCTGTTGCTCGCCGTCTGGGGCGGGCAATACGTCCACGCAAGCGCGTCGCTATCGCCCCTCTTCACCGTGAGCGCAATGAAGCTTGCGGTGGCAATCATCGTTTACGGCTTCGCTGCGAGTGTGCTTCCCGTGTGGCTCCTGCTTGCGCCACGCGACTACCTGAGCACGTTCATGAAGCTCGGCACCATCGGCGCGCTCGCGATCGGAATCTTTTTCGTCCTCCCCGACTTGAAAATGCCCGCGGTCACGAAGTTCGTGGACGGCACCGGCCTGGTTGTTCCCGGAAAACTATTTCCCTTCTGCTTCATCACCATCGCGTGCGGTGCGATCAGCGGATTCCACACGCTCATCGCCAGCGGCATCACGCCGAAGATCATCACGCGGGAAAGTTACGCGCGACCGATTGGCTACGGTGCGATGTGCCTGGAATCGCTCGTGGCAATCATGGCGATGATCGCCGCCTGCACGTTGCAGCCGGAAATTTATCTCGGCATGAACGTCGCGAGCGCGGGAGCTGATTCGAATGCCAAGGCCGCCGCCATCACGAAGAAACTTGCCGATGTCGGTGCGAGCGAATTCCGAATTGATGCCGTGGCGATGGATCGCATGGCCGCAGAAGTTCAAGAGACCACGCTGTTCAATCGCACCGGCGGCGCCGCGACGCTCGCTGTGGGCATGGCGAACATCTTCTCCAGGCTGACGCACGGGCGATGGCTCGGCATCTGGTATCATTTCGCAATCATGTTCGAGGCGTTGTTCATCCTGACGACGCTCGATGCCGGCACGCGCGTTGGGCGCTACCTGCTTCAGGACGCGCTCGGACACATCTCGAAACCGCTTGGCAACACACGCAGCCATTTCGCGAACATCGTCGCCAGCCTGCTGATCGTCTGCGCGTGGGGATATTTTTTGATTCAAGGCGTGCTAGATCCGGACGGCGGCGTGAAGGCGCTGTGGCCGCTCTTCGGCATCGCCAACCAGTTGCTCGCCGCCATCGCGCTCTGCTTCGCCACGACGATTTTGTTGAAGATGCAACTGCGCTCCGACGCCGGCAGCGGTGCGTTGCGCAAGCCAGTCATTGCGCTCGTCACGCTGCTGCCGTTGCTTTGGCTCTTGTCGGTCACGATGACCGCGGGCGTGCAGAAAATTTTTCACAGCAGCAAAGCGATTGGCTTCATCGCTGCACGTGAGTTTGCACAGCAACAACGGCCGGCGCTGGAAGCCGCATTGAAGACGGCTCGAACTTCCGCGAATGCGGACGCAATCAACCTTGCTCAAAAAGCGTTGCGCGCGAATCACATTCAGATCGTGAACAACACCGTGGACACCGTCGTCGCGGCCGTGTTCCTCATCCTCGTCGTCCTGATCGTGCTCATTAGCGTGCGCGAATGGATTTTATTGCTCGCTCGGAAGAAGGTGGCCGAGCTGCGCGAAACCGCCGCAACATGGTTGCCGGACTACGCTCTCGCGGAATCGCGCCCGTTGCATGTCACGAGTCTGATCGCACTTGGATTCGCTCTCCTCCGCGAGCTTTCAGGTGAAGCGAAGGTGGACCGGATGGTTCAACAATCTTCCTGTGCGCACCATCAATGCGCTGACGCGCGCGCGCACGCTTACCTCCAATCCACCGAACAGCGGTTCAAAGGAATCAATCGTTGTTGCTAAAATCGCACGGGGGGTGGCGGGAAGCGGCGAGTTTTCCGTTGCCTTTTCGGTGCGCACGGGCAATTTGCTTCGCGAAACGATGCCTGACGAAACGTCACCGGAAAAATCCCAAGCTGATGAACTGAAATCCCGCCGCCGCGGACGCCGCGGTGGGCGTGGTCGCCGTGGAGGCCGGGTCCGCAGCCCTTTGAGCGCGCCTGCGAATAAATCCACTCCGACGGAACATGCCGATATCGAGCCGAAACACGCGGACACTGGCGTCGAAGAAGACGCAGATATCACCGAATCGGCCGGTGAACCGCTGGGCGATCCGTCGCTCGCCGAGGCGCCGCTCCCTGATTCTCCGCTGGATGAGCAACGCCGCGAAGTGGCCACCGCGGAAGTCCAGCGCCACGAGCGTACCGCCCCGCGCGAACAACGAAGAGATTTTCGTCCCGCCGCGCCGGCAGTGATCACGGAGGCGATCGAAGACGTGAACCGTTGCATCGCATCGCTCAGAGAAGTCCTTGATACGATGGAGGAGATCCTTGAGACGCTGGAACTCGCCGAGGTGCAGAAGCACGCCGACGAACGCGACATCGATTCCCTGCGCCGCCAGATCAAGAACTTGGATCGAGGCGGCTCGCGCCTCCCGCCACAGCAACATGGTTCGGGACGCGATAGTCGCGACCGCAGTCATCGCGGGCCACGTGAAGAGCGGAGCGCACGTGACGAACGTGGCAACCGCGACGAATCACGCCCTCGTGAAGATCGTGAGCCGCAGGAGAATCGCGACACGGAGAGCCGCGACGAATCGCGCGATTGATTTGTCGCCGGCGGCCCTGCATGGCGAAACCCAATTTCATCGAGCTCCGTGAAGGCAAGGTCTATCACCGCATTCCCATTCTCTACGAGGATCGGAACGTCCTCGCGGTTGACAAGCCGCGGCACTGGATGCTCGTGCCGTTCACGTGGCAGCGGACCAATCGCAATCTTCAAGCGGCGATCACGTCCTCCATCATTGGCGGCGATTTCTGGGCGGCTTCGCGCAACCTGAAGTTTCTCCGCTTCGTTCACCGGCTCGATGCGGACACGACCGGCATCCTTCTCTTCGCCAAAAGTGCCGGCGCCGCGCGCGCGTTCGGTGACTTGTTTGAATCACGTCAGATCGAGAAACGTTACCTCGCGGTCGTTGCTGGCGTACCGAAACAACGCGAATGGATTTGCGACGCCGCGATCGGGCCTGACCCGGATCACGTCGGCTCGATGAAAGTCTCGCAGGAGGGCAAGGAAGCCGAAACGCGTTTTCGCGTGATCGAGACTCGCGGCGATCGGACGCTGATCGAAGCACGCCCGCTCTCGGGACGCACGCACCAGATTCGCCTGCACCTGAGGGCGGCGAAGTTGCCGATCCTCGGTGACGATCTCTACGGCAAGGAAAGCAACATTCCGCTCGCGCTGCGCGCTGTGGAAGTGAGTTACCGCGATGTGTTCACGCGCAAGCCGGTGCGGATCCGGGCGGGTGATGAAGAGTTTCTGCGCGAGTTTGGGTTTGTGAAAGTGATCAGTAATCAGTGAATCGGTAATCTGGGTAACGGTGGCCGGGCACAAACTGCTTCACTGATTACTGATTACTTGCCCACCACGCTCCCGTTTTGACTTCGCGACGAATTTCGCGTACCAAGCCACAAGCCTGTTTAGATCAACTCAACGAGTGCGTGCCCCACAGACAACCGCGCGCCGCCGGATACCCCTGATGGTGTTCGCTCTCCTCCTTGCTGCGCTGACATCGCGCGCCGCGTGGATCAACGAAGTGCTCTTCAATCCACCGGGCACGAACAACATCCCTGACCAATACATCGAGCTGCGCGGACCGGCGAATCTCACGCTCACCAATACTTATTTCGTGGCCGTCGAAGGCGACTCGAACGGAAACCCCGGCACGATCCAAAATGTATTCGACCTCGACGGGCAGCGCATCGGGGGCAACGGCTTCCTCGTCCTGCTGCAAAACTCGAACTCGTACGTGGTGAACCCTGGCGCGACAACATTGGTTAACACCAATGGCGCGGGCTTCGGGAGCGGATCAAGCAGCACCATCAAGCATCACGGAAAAAATGGTCAGGTCGGACTTGAGCCCGCTTCGGTGACTTTCTTTCTCATCGAGACCACGATCGCTCCAGACATTGGCAACGACATCGACGCGAACGACGATGGTGTGCCGGACGGCGCGGCGTTCGCGAGTTGGAACGTCCTGGATTCCGTTGGCGTCCTGGACAACGACGGCACGGGGGACATCGCTTACGGCAAAATCAATTTTCGCCGCGCGAACGATCCCGGCCACAAGGCGACCGCTGCGAGCGGAGTCCTTGTTCCGCTGGAGTTCACGCCTGGCTACATCGGGCGGGTGAAAAATTCCAAGGAGTGGTCCGCGGCGGATTGGGTCGCGGGGGACAACCTCGTCGGTGTGCCACCACGCTGGAAGCTGAGCCGCGACGCGACGTCGTTCGCGAAGCTCGTGAACAAGCCGCTGAACCATCTCGGCGCGCCGAACTTCGGTGGCGCGCGTTTGCCTGGAGTGATTGTGCGTGTGCCGGCTGACGGGCTTGAGATCACGGAAGGAGCGCCGGCCCGCAGCTATTCGCTCGCACTGAGCTTGAAATGCGCCCGTGGACTGATGATTCAAATCGATGCGCCGGCTGGAACCGAAGTGAGCATTGACCGCGGCCGCAGTTACAGGACCAACGTGATCTTGAAACTCGCGGGCGTTTCGCCTCGCACCGTTTTGGTGCGCTTGCCGAAGAATGATGACGTCGTCGGCATTCCGACGCGCAAGGCAAAGATGACCCACACAATCGTGAGCAGTGGCGACGCAGTGAATTATCCGATCGACGGCACGATCATTCCCCCGGCCACTCTGCGCGTGAACGATGACGAGCGCGTCGTCATGAGCGAAATTAAGGCAAATCCACCTGGGCCCGAAGACGCACCGTTTGAGTTCATCGAGTTGCGCGGCACCCCGGGCGCGCTGTTGACGCACCTTTCGTTCGTCGCACTTGAAGGAAACACCGAACTCAATCCAGGTATCGCAACCGCTGTGATCGATTTGAACGGCTTGCGCATCGGTGCGAACGGTCTCGTCATGATTGTGGCGCCGAACACTCCGTATGTGGCGTTGCCCGGCACGACGGTTTGTTACGCGTCGCAGTTGAGTCGCGCGGGCGGCGGACTGGGAAATGGCGCGGTGACGTTTTTGCTTGTGAGCACCACGAACCAGATCGTCGAAGGCGCGGATCTGGATGCGGGCGACAATGGTCAGGCCGAAGGTTTGCCCCTCGACGCCGTGATCGCCGATTCGCTGGCGTGGCTCGATGGCGACGGCGGCGACGAGGTTTACACCAAAGCCGTGCTTGAACCGCCATCAGGAAAACCCGATGCGGCGACTCGCTTCTCGACCAACAACACACCGAATTCCGCGCTCGCGTGGTTCGGCGGACGGCTCGACGGGACGAATGCCGAGTCGCTCACTTACGATCCGGAACACGTCACCGCGAACTTCCCGCTTGGCACGGCGATGTCGCCGGGCGTGACGAACAACACCGCGCCGCAAGTTTCCGCGTTGCCTCCGTTCACCAGCACGATCGGAGATCCCACGACACCCGCGATCCACTTCACGATTTCGGATGCAGAATCGCCGGTGAACGCGCTGCACGTGAGCGTACGCAGCACCAACGCCCTGGTGGTGCCGGATCAGAAACTTTTTCTCAGCGGCAGTGGCGCGCAACGCACGTTGAAGATCGAGCCGATCGGCGTCGGCTACTCGCGAATCATCATCACGGTCAGTGATGGCGCGCAGAGCAGCGAGCGGGCGTTTGACTTTGGAGCCTCTGTGGACGAGCGCGGCAATGGTCGCTTCCATTCGGGCGCGAGCGATGCGTCCACAGCCTACGCGATCGACGCGCGCTGGATGATCGCAGGCGATGACGAACGGCAAGTCCTGCGGCTTTACTCGCGCAGCAACTCAGATCCTGCGGTGGCCACCTTCGACATGAATCTGTTTCTCGGGCTGACGGATCTTTACGACGACGGCACACCGAAGGAGATCGACATCGAAGCGTCGACCCACGTTGGCAAACGCATTTACTGGCTCGGCTCCCATTCGCACACGGGCGACCTGCTCATTGCGACGAACCGCGCCCGATTGTTTGCCACCGACATTTCCGGCACTGGCACAAACGTCGCGCTCACGTACGTGGGGCGATACGACTACTTGAAGATTGACCTGCTGTACTGGGATTCGCTGGGCGAACATGGCAAGGGAGTTTCCTATTACGGCTTCGTCGACAGCTCGCAGGAAGGGGTGAATGCAAAATCGCCAGACGGTTCCGGCTTCAACATCGAAGGACTCACGATGGCACCCAACAGCTCGAACGTCGCTTATGTTGGGTTTCGCGCGCCGCTCATCCCGCCCGCGAATCGGGTGAAGGCATTGATCGTTCCCGTGACGAACTTTGCCGCGCTGGCCATCAGCGGCGGCGAACCAGGACGCGCACGTTTCGGAGCACCGATCGAACTGAATCTTGGCGGCCGCAGCATCCGCAGCATTGAAAGTGTCGGGACGAACTATCTGATTGTCGCCGGCCCGCCCGGACCGGCGAGCAACGCTCCGCCGAAGGATTTCAAACTGTTCACCTGGACCGGGCGAGCCGAAGACCAACCGCAGCAACGCGCGGCGGACCTCACGGGCCTGAATCCGGAAGCGATCGTGGACTTGCCGAAATTGCCGTGGACCAGCAACTCGCGCGTGCAATTGCTCAGCGATAACGGAACGACCCTCTATTACGGCGACGACATCCAGGCGAAACATTTGCATCCGCGCGAGTTGAAGAAGGCGCGCACCGATTGGGTGACGCTTGGAGCCGTGGTGCCGCAGTCGCCGTTGCTCCGTGTTCCAACGCAGAGCAATGCTTCACTGACACTCACGTGGTATTCCGTCGCGGACGTTCGCTATCGCATTCAGACAACGGACTCTTTCGGCGGCGCCTGGACTGACCTGCCCGGTGACGTGGTCGCGGACGACGCGACCGCCAGCAAAGAAGTGTACCCGAGCGACACGCAGCGTTTCTTCCGCGTCATCGCGGTGCCGTGATTACGCGGCGTTCATCAAGCGCCACACGATATTGACGGTGAACAACATCATCATCGCGCCGCAGCAGAGAAGCTTGCCGACCGCACCGGCAAATAATCCAAGCGTGGCACCGAGCCCCGCCTTGAAGGATTCGCCGCACCTTCGCCCGCCGATCATTTCGAACAACGCCGCGCCGATGAAGGGGCCGAGGATGATTCCCGGCAGATTGAACCAAAGACCCACGAGTGCGCCGACGATCGCGCCGATCATTCCCTTGCGCGTGGCACCGAAGCGTTTTGCGCCGTAGATGCTCGCCAGGTAATCCATCACCAGCGCGACGGCAGTGATCGCGACAAGCAGGGTCATCGTCAGCCAGCCTGCGCCCGTGGCGCCGAAGTAAAGCTTGTGCCCGATGGTGGCGATCAGCACGAGCGGCGTGCTCGGGATGCCGGGAAGCACACTGCCCGCGCAGCCGATGCCCATGACCAGCAGCGCGATGATCAAACCGACAATTTGCTCAGTCGTCATGGCGCGACTTTCGCATTCACGCGCGAAAACCAAACTGGAATTGTGCCGCAGATTTCCAACTTCAACAAAAGAGAGTGCTCGCCCAACAACGAAGGCTTTGCTTTTGCCAGTGAGTCTTGGAAACTCTGCGTCCAAATAGGCGCTCACCACGCCCAATCGATCATGGAAGAAAAGTGTAGCTGCGATTGCAAGAGTGCCCCTCCAGACCGGAGAGGCTTCCTGAAAAGATTTTCCGCCGGCTTGCTCGGCGCGCTGGCGGTGCTTGGCCCCATTGGCGCCAGCCTGGCGGTGTTGCTGGATCCGTTGCGCCGCAAGGTCGAAACCAGCGGAACACTCGTGCAGGTGACGACGCTCACGTCGTTGCCGGAGGATGGCATTCCTCGCAAGTTCCCAATCGTCTCCAGCCGCGTCGATGCCTGGAACCGTTCGCCGGCCGTGCCGATCGGAGCGATTTATCTCCGGCGCCAAAAGGGAAAACCCATTCAAGCGCTGAACGTGGTGTGTCCGCACGCCGGCTGTTTCGTTGATTATGCGGCGGGCAAGAACAACTTCCTCTGCCCGTGTCACAACAGCACGTTCGCCCTCGACGGAACGATCAATGATCCGAACAGCCCGTCGCCACGCGGATTGGATGAATTGACAGTCGAAGTTCGCAACGAGAATGAGATCTGGGTGAAGTTCCAAAACTACCGCGCCGGTGTCACAGGGAAAGTGCCCGCATGAAGAAAGCCGACGCATTCCTGTCCTGGATCGACTCGCGCACGGGCTACAAGAAGCTGCTCAACGAAGCGCTCTACGAAAATGTTCCCGGCGGCGCCCGCTGGCGATACGTATGGGGCAGCACCCTCACGTTCACGTTCTTCGTCCAGATCATCACCGGGATTATTCTCTGGATGGCTTACAGCCCGAACTCCCACGGGGCGTGGGAGAGCGTGTTCTACATCCAGAACCAGATGTGGGGCGGATGGCTCTTGCGCGGCATTCATCACTTCACGGGCCAGGCCATGACCATCCTGCTCGTGCTGCATTTGCTGCAGGTGGTGATCGATGGCGCGTACAAGGCACCGCGCGAGGTCAACTACTGGTTCGGCATCGTGCTGCTCGTTTGCGTGCTCGGGTTGTCACTGACCGGTTACTTGCTGCCGTGGGACCAGAAGGGTTATTGGGCGAGCAAGGTCGCCACGAACATTATCGCGGTCGTACCGTTCATCGGACCCGCGCTTCAGAAAGTATTTATCGGAGGAAACGATTACGGACATCTCACGCTCACGCGCTTCTTCGCGATCCACGCGGGTGTGTTGCCGGGGCTCATGATCGTTTTCACCGCGCTCCACATTTATCTTTTCCGCAAACACGGGCTGCACGCCAAGGCGCCGAAACGCCGGCCCGACGTGAAGTTCTGGCCCGATCAGGTGTTGATGGACGCCGTGGCGTGCCTCGCCGTCATGACCGTCGTGTTGTTCTTCGTGCTGAAGCCGCGACTCTTTGGCACAGGAATGCCCGGCGCCGATCTCGGTCCGCCCGCCAATCCCACCGAGGCGTATTCCGCCGCGCGACCCGAGTGGTATTTCATGTTCCTCTTCCAGTTCCTGAAAGCCGGCTGGCTCGTCAAAGTGTTCGGCCATTACGGCGAACTGGTCGGAGCGATCATCATTCCTGGAATCGCAATGGCGATCCTCGCCGGCATGCCCATCATCGGCCGATGGAAACTGGGGCATCGCTTCAATCTCGGTTTCCTCGCGGCCATGTTCGCCGGCGCTGGTCTGCTGACGTATCTCTCTTATGCGGAAGATCGCGGGAAGCCTGAGTTTGCCGCCTCAGTCAAACAGGCCGAGCACGAGTCCGAACGCTTGCGTCATCTCGCCGTCGCCAAAGGAATTCCGCCGGAAGGCGCCGTGGCCTTGATGAAACGCGACGCGTTGCTCGAAGGCCCGAAGCTGTTCGTAAAGAATTGTGCGAGCTGCCACCGTTATGGCGGCGAGGATGGCATGGGCAGCAAACTCACCGACGCCCAAACCGCTCCCGACCTGAAGGGCTTTGCCTCGCGCGAGTGGCTCGCCGCATTCCTCGATCCAAAGCAAATCGCGACCTCGAATTTTTATGGCGGCACGCGATTCGCCGCGACGAAGATGGTGAAGTTCGTTCAGAAAAATGTTCCCGCTTACACTCCCGAGCAGCACCAGCAACTGAAGCAGGTCATTGCCGCCGTATCCGCCGAGGCTGCGTTGCCCGCGCAACGCGTGCTTGATTCCGCAGACGCGGCGCTTATCGCCACCGGACGCAACGTGATCACGAACGAAGCGATGAATTGCACCGAGTGCCACCAGTTCCGCAAAGAGGATGAGAATGCCATCGCGCCCGACCTCACCGGATTCGGCTCGCGCGAGTGGCTGATCGCCATCATCGCGGATGCGAAGCACCCGCGCTTCTACGGTCGCCGCAACGATCGCATGCCCTCGTTTGCCGAACAGAACATCCTCACCCGCGAACAAATCGGCTTGCTTGCCGACTGGCTGCGTGGCGATTTCGAGATCAAAATCGCGGAGCGCTGAGCAAGTTGTTTCTGGAAAACCGGTCTCACGACCAAAGGGCTGTCTGGCGTCGCTTCTGATTGCTGCGCGTCTGATTTAAGCTTTCACCATCTGGTGCGGATCGATGACGAATTTCTTCACCACCCACTTCACGAACCAAGCCTCCAGATGAATAGGCCAGGACCATTGACCGATTCCTTCAGAAGGGTCGTCAGCCAAAGTCAGTCAGTGAAGGTTCAACTCAATGAGTGAGGTAATTCTCCGGCGGTTCCAAAAGACGCCTCTCCAGATCACGGGAGCCGTGCATGACCCGCTCAATGCTCACGGAACGCCCCGTGGCGCGATAGAAAACAAGATGGTCGGCAAAAGCGTCCACCCACGGACAGGGAGCGAACGCCCCGCAGCTCTGGCGCGCGAAATCTTCGGGCCTGACCCAGTTCGGGAAACTCCGCCAACAAGTCGGTTCTGGCGTCGAAGGTTTTCAGGAATCGTTCGTCCACATCGACCGTGGTGTTGTCCAGATACCAACGATACTGGTTCGTGAGGTCGGCTTCTGCGCGGCCAGAGAGGGAGACGGAGTGCTTCACTTCGTCGCGCGCGCGTTCTTGCGGATTCGATCCAGCGTCGCCTTGGTGTCGGGCCGATGCGGACTGGGGACGCCTTCGAGCAATGCCGCTTCCAGCGCGGGCGATTCCCAGCCGTCCCGCTGCTCCTGATCGCGGAGCGCCTCGCGCACGACTTTGCTTTCGCCTGTGGACGCCCGCACAAGTTCGCCGCGCCCTTCACGCTTTCACCAGCGTCTTCACGCAATAGCTGTTCAGGCTTTCCCCGGCGGCGAGAGCTTTGGCGGCCAGGCGGTAATGCAATGCCGGTTCCACGCGGAGCACAAACTTGCCGCTGAACTTTTTCCCTTTCGCCAGCGGCGTGGGCAACGACGCGCCGTCCGTGTGGAGCAGTTCGATCCATTCCTCCACCGCCGCGCACAATTCGGCGTACACCTTGGCCTCATCATCGCCATGCACGCCGCCGAGCGCGATTTCGGGGGAGCGGCCAATGAAGCACTCGTCTTCGTCGCTCCATTCCACGAACTTCGCGTAACGCGCCGCCTGCTCTTTGATTTGCTTTCGAGTCATAACGCTTTCAATCCTTCACCGCGGCCACGGCCCGCTTCACGTCCCGTTCCTGATAGTGCCTGGCACCATCACCCGCGCCACCACCGCTTCGCCTTCAAGTAGCTGCCCGCGCTCCCGACCAGCGTGCAGCCGACATCCCGGCGCGATGATTCTGCGCGACGACCGCAACCTCACTCTCGCCAACGTTCGCAAGCTTGCCGCGCACTTCACGCCACCTTCACCACCACCAGCTTCAAATCCGGGATGTCTTGGAAATCCTTCGCGTTGGCGGTGAGCAGGGTGAACTTGCGCTACACCGCCTGCGCGGCCAGCCAGAGGTCTTGCACGCGAAAATCCGACCCGCGCCCCGCGCGCAGCAGCTTCGCCGAGAGCAGGCCGAAGACTTCCGCCGTTTCGCGGGTGATGCGCAGCAACGGTTTGCGCCTCATGCGACGCAGCATCGCGAGGGCCTGCTGCTTTTGCTTCGCGTCCTCCACCAGTTCGATGCCGGTGCAAATTTCCGCGACATTGATCGGCGAGAGGAAGACGGGGTGCTGCTTCGTGATCGCGTGAATATCGGCGACGCTCAATTTGCGCCGTTCGATGGCGATCCAGAGGTCCGTATCGATCAGGAAGCCCACGGATTTTTCCAGGAATTCAGCTTTGCACCCTTCACGTTGCGTGAGGCGTGGATGCCTTTGGCCAGCGCGTCCGCCGTGGCCTCGTCGAGCGTGCCATGCAAATCGCCGAAAACCTGAAGCGCATTCTGGCCGGGCGGCTCCGGCACCACCCGCGCGACGTGCCGATGATTGCGGACGAGCACGATCTCCTCCTGCTCACGCTCCAGTTCATCCAGCACGCTGCTCAAACTGCGGGACACCTCGGTGACGGTCAGCGTCTTCATGGCGCGACCCTATCTGCTGCCATCGGATTTGGCAAAGGCTGCTTTGCCGCAGCGTTGGGGAACGACGACGAGTGGAGGCAGGTCGCCGCCGAAGGTGCCTGCGCCCCCGATCAGCGGGAAGCCGCCATCTCGGCGCGCTGATTCTGCGCGGCGACCGCAACCTCACTCTCGCCCACGTCCGCAAGCTCGCCGCGCACTTCACGAACCAAGCCTCCAGATGAATAGGCCCAGACCATTGACCGCCCTCTTCATGTGTGAGTGTGGAAGGAATTGTGTATCAGGTGGTTAATCTTGCGTGACGCGACGCGCGTTTGCCATCGTCGCCAAAACCAGCATGGCCACCAGCGTAGAAATCGAAGCCGTCACGCGGAACTTGAACCGCGCGTGGGAGGCGTCTGCCGAAATTATCGCCAGCGTCCCGGCACCGATGAAGGCCACCATTGATGGCGTGATGTCGGCCAGCGACGTGACGTTCAAATACATCCTGGTGACCGGTTACGTCGCGAAGTCCACGAACCCGAAGATTCACGCCCGGGCGATCCAGACCGGAAGTTCCCTCCGCGAGAGCTACGATGCCCGCTCGGTGTGCCACAAGGCGGTGGTGCCGTTTGAAAAGACGAAGGGCAATCTCTTCGGCTTGTCCAACGAGCCGTTCGTGAACAAGTTTAGCTGGCGCTTCGCCTGAGACTCCAAACTCCGTCAGACAGCATAATCAACCTGCGGTCCTTAAGGTGGGTTTGCGCTGTTCGCACTGAATGCTTCCATTTGCGCCCAAAGCGCCTGCCGTTGATTTCACGGTAAACGAGATTGTCGCACAAGTCCGGGTGTATGGACTCAATCAGAACATGGAGCTTTGAGGTCGGCATTGGCCCATCGCGTTTGAGCAGATAAAGGATTGTCTTTTCAAACACGGTGGTGATGGGACCCTTGCCCAGTCGAATTTGAATCAACTCGTCTGCAGCATGCCGAAACACTTCGGCGAATGCTCTCCGAGCGGACACGCTTGCGGCGTCATGCTGATTCTTGAAAGCCGTTTGGACTTCGTTCGCAATCCGGCAATACGCTTGTAAGCGTTCTCTACTCAACGCTCCGCCCAATTGCGCATAGAGAGCCAAGTCATTTCTGATCGCAGCGACCGTTTCCCGGCGGGAGATTTCGACCCCATATTCAAAGTTCGCAGAGAGACCACACCGCGCGCGGCGGTTTTATCGGATGTTGATTGATCCGTAGAACTGAAGCGGGCCGAACGGCGGTTGTGGATGACCCGAAAGAATCAACCCACGGGAACGGCTTCGTGCCGAAGCAGGAGCGCCTCGGATTTTTTCACGGGGACGAGAGCAATCGTGCGACCTTGCGAATCAAGAAACTCCACTTCGAACGCGTCCGGTGAATAGACCTCCACCACCGTCCCAACCTGGCCGAGGGCGAGACCTTCTCGCGGACGGGCTTGCAGCAGCGCCACTACGTCGAGAAGTTTTACCGGCTCGTTTTGCACGTCACCTTTCTAGCACGTAGCAACTGAGCAAGCGAGGGTAATCCTCACCGGGCCGCACGATCCAGGCACTGCGCAACCACGCTGACTTCCCGCCAAACGCCGCCAGAAAATCCAATTCGTATCGTTGCCCGTGCTCATCAAGCTTTCCCAAATCGCAGTCCATCTCGCGCGCCGCAGTGAGCAGTTGGTTTCGGAGCCAATCCGCGTCGTCTGGTCCGAGGCCGAGCGCGGCGGCGAAAACCCGCGCCTTGTGTTTGCCCTCTTCGTGACTTGGATTGAGCGAATAGCCAGCCAGCTTCATCATGTTCACAAAAGCCCGTTCGCCGTTTGGCAGTTTCACAACGGCGATTCAAACACGCTCAAGAAGGGCAGGCAATCCTATGGGTTCGTTGCAAGTGCAGGCCGTTTTTGGCACGAGCCAGCCGTCGAACCGCGTGGTGTCGGCGGGCGGCGATGGGCCGTTGCTGTATCAATGGCGGCGGAACGGCGCGGCCCTCGCGGGCGCGACGAACGCCACGCTGAACATCGCCAGCGCCGCGGTGCCTCTGGCGGGCGCGTATGATGTGGTGGTGACGGGGCCGGGAGGAACGGCGGTGAGCGAGAAGGCTTCGGTGATCGTGACGCAATTCGATCTCCGCCCCGTGATGTCGCTGTCCGGCGCGTCCGGCACCGGCTTCCGCGTCGATTACACGGACGACCTCGACGGCGGCCCGTGGCTGTGGCTGACGAATGGCGTGCTGTCGGCGGAGCAGCGAGACGTGATTGATTTCACCAGCACGAACCGGGCGCGGCGGTTTTATCGGACGCTGATCGAGCCGTAGCAGCCGACGTGAGGAGGCTCCATCTGAATTCCGGGAAAAGATCAGAGCCTCCTTACGTCGGCTGCTACGGTTCAGGGGCCGTAGGCGAACTGCGGGCATCAGCTTCCGACCCGCACTCCCGTCACTGGGTTGAACCACTTCAGGCCCGGAAATTTCCCGAAGTCGCTGTCGCACGAAATCACTTCGCCGTCGTGGTCGATGACGATGGCGGCGAGCTTACGCCACCTTCTGCGCGCGCAACTCCGCCTGCACTTCGCTGATCAGTTTCTCCAGCGCTCGACCGTAATCGACGTAGCTCTTGAACTGCGAATCCGCCGAAGCCTGCACGCTCGCGTCGTGGAAAACCACGGCGACGTGCGGCTCGATTGAGAACGCGCCATCGTATCCGCTCGCGATCAGGTCTTTGATCACCGCTCGCACGTAGCCGTCACCTTCGCCGGGGAACGTATAGTCGGCATCGTTCTTCGAATCATTCCAGCGCGCGTCCTTGATGTGGACGTGAACCGTCGCCTGCTTGACGTGGTTGTAAAATTCCCAGGCGTCCTGGCGCGGCCACGGCTGAGGTTTGACGCGATCGGGATTGAACACTGGGTTCGCGGTGTCGAAGACCCATTTGAGGCCGGGAACCTTGTCGAGCAACTCGAGCGCGTGCTGCCAGCTCATGCCGCCGTAGTTCATGCAGTTCTCATGCACGGGCTGGATGCCCGCATCGAGGAACATGTTCGTGACGTCCTTCACGCGCTGAAACACCGGCGTGGGAATGCGGAACTCGTTGTCCTTCGGCTTGAAACTCATGACACGGACGAACCTGGTCTTCAGCCGTTGCATGCGCGGGATGCAGCGCTTCACCTCGCCAAGCGTGACGTCGAACGGCGTCTCCACCGTCTTCTGCCAATTCATGATGGTGGAGCCGAAGCAGTAAACGCCGATGCCTGCCTCCTCCAATTTCTTCACGCATGTATCGAACGCGGCATTGGGAATTTCGTGGAAGTTGGATTTCGTAAATCCCGGCACCTCGACGCCGCGCATCTCGATCCATTTCCAACCCAACTCGCGGTGCGCGTTGATTTGTCCGTCGATCGTGTTCGCTGCTTCGTCGCCAATCCCGGTAATGACCATGCGATGGAATTAACGGTGAATCCGCGCTTGGGCAAGGAACAGATTCGCGGGACTTGGTTTTGGCAATATTCATCCGACCGACCCGCACTCGCCTGGATGCGACGCAGGCCTTATCATCCGGCGCTTGTGAAGCGGCCGATTAACATTTTTGCCATCAAAGTCGTCGTGTGCGCCGCGATTGCCGCGTTCGTTTATGGCGTCACCGTGATGTTTCTCGGAGGCACCATTTCGTATCTCGTGCCGGGAGTGCTGGTGGCTG
>JBBRBM010000085.1:0-23097 GCA_038205745.1 Verrucomicrobiota bacterium
TTCCGTGAGTGGTGCTGGCGCTTTGATCGGCCCGTCCTTCTCAACGATAAACTTCAGCGGCGTGGCGGCGTTTGTGGAGCCGTGGAGATGTTTGAACTCAACATCGTGCGCGCTCGCAGTCAGAGCGGCGCCGAGAGTCAAAGCGACAAAAGCATTTCGTTTCATGTGCGTGGTGGAGTTGTTCCGCGCGCAACGAAACGAGAACGCGCGCGAAATCTCAATGCGGAAGTTTTGCCGCGAATGTGTTCACTGCTCGGCGTCGCGAGCTACGACTTCGCTTCATTGCGGAACGAGCGCAGCGCCAGCAGCAATCCGCAGAAGACGAGGAACGCGCTGAAATAAAACGCGGCGCCGGGCAACTGGATCGGCGCGTCCTCGTGAATGAAGTAGGCAAACAAGCCCGTGAGAATGGGCGGAGCGATCACGCCCGCGATGCTGCCGAGACTGGCGAGCGCGCCCTGGACGCTGCCCTGTTCGTTGGCGGCGGAGTTGCGCGAGATCAAACCTTGCACCGCGGGCCCGGTCACGCCGCCGAGTGAGCCGAGCACGATCAGCGGATAAATCATCCAACCCTGATTCACAGTCCCGTACGCGATCAAGGCCAGCACCGAGATGGACATCCCGATGGCGGCGGTGGTGCGTTCGCCAAATCGTCTCACCACCACGCGCGTGAGGCCGCCTTGAATCAGTCCAGCCATCACACCAACCAGCGCGAGCGACATGCCGACTTGATGCGCTTTCCAGCCGTAACGATAGCCGGTGTAAAGCACCCACGTGGCTGGGAACGCCTGGTGCGCGATGTTGCACAGGAAGTAAGTGCCCGCGAGGCCGAAGGCGATGGGATGATCGCGCAGTGCGAGCAGGGAGCCGACCGGGTTTGCGCGTTTCCAACTGAACGCGCGGCGATTCTCCGGCGCGAGCGATTCGGGCAACACGAAGCAGCCGTAAAGCCAGTTGATGAGTGTCAGTCCGCCGGCGACGAGGAACGGAAGTCGCAAATCGATGTTGCCCAGGATTCCGCCGAGAGCGGGTCCGGCGATGAAGCCGATGCCGAACGCGGCCCCGATCAAGCCAAAGTTCGCCGCGCGCTTTTCCGGCGGGCTCACATCAGCGATGTACGCGCTGGCCGCCGCGATGTTCGCTCCGCTGATTCCTGAAACGATGCGCGCAGCGAACAGCCATCCGAGGCTTGGCGCGAATGCGAAGATGAAATAGTCCAGCCCCGAGCCGAGCAACGAGACCAGGATCACGCGCCGTCGGCCGAACCGGTCTGACAACGCGCCGAGCACCGGCGCAAAACAGAATTGCATCAGTGAGTAAAGGGCCGCGAGGGCTCCGAAGGTGTGTGACGCCGCCACCACGTCGCCGTGCTGAAATTGTTTCACCAACTCGGGAAGGATCGGAATGATCAAGCCGACCCCGATGATGTCGAGCACCAGCGTGATGAAGATGAACAGGATCGCTGGCTTTCTGCTCGGCACTGGAGTCACGAGTGCCGAGTAGAACCGACGCACGGTGTTGCAAGCAAGACTCGGCCGCAACCGGGCACACGCACCGGAACGCCGGGCTTCCAGTCCGGTGGAACCAGTCACAACGCTTTTCCAACCGAGGAGATGGATGAACCACGGAGGAACGAAGCGCACGAAGCCGGACAGGAAAAACTCCTCTTCGCGTTCTTCGTGCCTTCGTGGTTGGACCTCCGTGTTCTCTGTGCCTGTGTGGCCAACCCGCCCCGTTGCATCCGGCGCTTCCGGCGTGGGGGTCGGGTTTCACCCCATAGGGCGGAACTGCTTCCGGTCATACTCTTTGGGTTTCGATAAAATCATGAGCCCGTGTGAAGAAACTGCTGGCGACAAAGGCGCTCACGTGTCGGCCAAAAGCGCGCCCCAGCGCATCCTGGTGGTGGATGACGAGTTGTCGTTGCGGCAGGTCTATTGCAAGCTCTTGATTCGTTCGGGCTACAGCGTGGATACCGCGAAGGACGGCGCCGAAGGTTGGAAGATGCTTCAGGCCGCCAGCTTCGATCTCCTGATCACCGACAATAACATGCCGAAGGTGACCGGCGTGGAACTGGTCAGGATGCTGCGTGCCGCGCACATGTTTCTTCCCGTCATCCTGGCATCGGGAGCGCTGCCCGAGAATTTGGTCGGTCTCCAGCTTGCGGGGACATTGTCCAAGCCTTTTTCCCGGGACGAGTTACTGCAATCGGTCAGGGAGGCCCTGCTTGGCCAGTTGGCGGGCAGCGCCACGATCAAGATGAAGAAGTTTGCGCGGCAACTTCTGGCGTGTGAGGGCACCACGGGCACCCGCCTCGGTCCCGGCGGTTCGGCGGTTTTTGGGGTTTGCGAAGACCTGCGCGGGCCACTTGGCAAAGTGATGGGTGTGGCCGGCTTTCACTCGCTCATGGATCGCGGGTTGGTGCTGGCCAGTGTGGAAGTTCCCTGGCTGAAAGCGGTGCAGATCAATGCGAACGGATCGCTGGAGGGACTGGCCGAACTGGAAGCCCAACGTGACTTGCGCGCGGTCACCGAGGGCGAAGTCGTGCTGGCGGCGCATTTACTCGGACTGCTGGTGAGTTTTATTGGACCTTTCCTCACGGTGCGTTTGCTGCGCGACCTATGGCCGACGATGGACGATCTGACGTTTTGAAGACAATGGACACCACGAAGAACACCATGAAAAACACCCAGGTAAAAAACAGACTGCCGCCAGGCAAGTCGCCGAAAAACGGTGGCCCGCCGGCCAAGGTGAAAATCCGCCAACTGCCGACCGGTGTGCGCGGCTTCGATGAAATCCTGGGTGGCGGGCTGCCGGAATATTCGTTCAACATCATCGCGGGCGAGCCGGGTTGCGGCAAGACGACGCTGGCGCATCAGATCATCTTCGCCAACGCGACTCCGCAGAAACCCGCGCTTTATTTCACCGTGCTCGGCGAGCCCGCCATCAAGATGCTGCGCTACCAGCAGCAATATTCCTTCTTCGACCCAGCCAAGTTGAACAAGTCCATCCGCTTCATCAACCTGAACCAGGTGCTGATGGAGAAGGATTTGAGCGGCGTCCTGGACGAAATTACCAAAGAAGTGCAAGCCTCCCATCCCAGCATGGTGGTGGTGGACTCCTTCCGCAGCGTGCTGCTCAAAGCGCAGGGCAAGGAAAACGCAATGGAAGTGCAAGCCTTCGTCCAGCTCCTGGCCCAGCTTTTGACCAATTGGCAAGCCACCACTTTTTTGATCGGCGAATATACCGACGGGGAGGTGCGCGACAATCCCGTGTTCACCGTGGCCGACGGCATCTTCTGGCTCACCCAAACTACGATGCGCAATTCCGTGGTGCGAAAATTGCAAATCATGAAACTGCGCGGGCAGGACTCGGTGCCGGGATTGCACACCGTGCGCATCACCGGGGACGGGCTCCAAGCCTTCTCGCGCACGCTGGGTCTGGCCGAGAAAAAAGAGCGGTCGTCCAACCCCCGGCGTCTTTCCATCGGCGTTCCCGAACTGGATAAGATGATGAACGGCGGCGTTCTCGAAGGCGACAGCGTGCTGATCGCCGGACCTTCGGGCACGGGCAAATCGGCGTTGGCCACCCAATTTATCGCCGAAGGTATTCGCCAGGGAGAATCGTGCATCGCGGCCGTCTTCGAGGAGCGCCCGCAAGGCTACGTGGCGCGGGCCGGCTCTTTTGGCCTGGACCTGACGACGCCGCAAAAAACCGGCAAGCTCGAAATTCTTTACCTGCGTCCGCTGGACCTCTCGGTGGATGAAACGATGCAGGAAATTCTCGATGCGGTGGAAAGGCTCGGCGCCAAGCGGCTGACGATTGATTCGCTGGTCGGTTTTGAAATGGCGCTGGCGCCCGATTTCCGCGCCGACTTTCGGGAATCGCTCTACCGCATGATCGCGGCGTTGACCGGCGCGGGGGTGACGATCCTGACCACGGTCGAGATCGAGGACACCTTTGACGCGTTGCTGTTCAGTCATTACACGATTTCGTTTCTGACCGATGACATCATCCGGCTGCGTTACGTGGAGATCGACGGGCAGTTGCGCAAAATCATGGTCGTGATCAAAATGCGCGGCGGCAATCACAGCAAAGACATCCGCGAATATGTCATCTCCGACGAAGGCGTGGTGGTGATCGGCCCGCGCCAGACGGATTACGTGCGCCTGACCACCGGGTTGCCGGAACGAATCGGCGTATTGCCGCACGAGCTGCCGCCGGAACCGAAAGCCAGGCTGCTGCAATCGCACCCCGAGTTGACACCGGAACCGAAAGCCACGCGGCGCAAGGAGCCGACGACGGAACCCAGAGCCACGCGGCCCAAGGAACCGACGCCGAAACCGAAGGCCAAAGTCGTGAGGTGAAATCTGGATCGGGATTTATGGGGACACAACGAACACCAGACAAAACCGACCGACCGCCGCAATAAACGAGGCGTTGCTGATTGCTGGGCTGCGACAGCATGAACTCACGGAAGCGGCGCCGGAGCCGAAGGCCGCCGTCCGCTAAAGCCGTCTCCATTGTCACGAGCAGGATTTGTCCCGGAGGCGCCGAATGCCCGCGGATCACCCGCAAGCGTGAACCGCCGTTCCCTCTCCCCGAGGGAGAGGGTTAGGGTGAGGGGAAACCGGGCACGCTCGAAGCCACTGAGCGCGAATCGGCATTTGCTTGAGGCAAGCCTCTCGTGGATGTGCCGCGATCGTGGAAGGCCCGAACAAATTCTCGACTGATGCGGCCGATGAAAATCTGTGGGCGTCTGCGCCATCTCAGTGGCGGAAAAAAGAAAGTTCATCAATCGGCTTCCCAGGTCTACGCTCGCCCGCAATGAAATCCATGACTCGTGATGGCGTGCTGCGTGGCGGTTACGTGATGTTGATCCGATTGCTGCTCGCGGTGGCTGCGGGCGTGTCTGGCTATTTGCTTTCAGTGTCGCTCAGCGGCGGCAGTGCGATCGGCTGCGGGCCGGGTTCGGCGTGTGATGAAGTGTTGCAATCGCGCTGGGCTTACGTGTTCGGGGTGCCCGTGAGCGTCTTCGCGCTCGTCCTCGATGCCGCGCTGTTGCTCACCACGTTCTCGTGTGGGCCGAAGTCACAACCCAAAGCGCGGCGCAAGGCGTGGGAGCTTTTGTTTCTGGGCGCGCTGCTGGTGCTGGCCGGCGCGCTGTGGTTCGTGGCGCTGCAAATCGTGGTGGTGCAGGCCATCTGCAAGTGGTGCATGACGGCGCATGCGGCGGGTTCAATCGCCGCGGTGATGTTGTTGTTGCGATTGCCGCTCCGCGAAACAGCCGACCGCCGTGACAAGGAACCTGCGGTTCTGCGAAGCACGGCGGTGAAGCTGGCGGCGGTGGCGTTGTTGGCCTTCGCCCTGTTCGCGGTGGGACAAGTGCTCGTGGCACCGAAGACTTCGATGGAAACGGTGATCCCTGCGGCGACCACCAGTTCAGCACCGCTTGCTTCCAACTCCGTGCTCGTCAGCAAGACAAACATCATCGCCGTTCCGACCAACCCCGCCACACCTGCGCCCGCGCTCGCGCAGACCAGCGCTCCCGCGCCGGCTGCTGTGCCGACGAATGTCACGTCCGCCGTGCCACCGGGCTGGCTCGGGATGTTCGGAGGCGCGGTGAAAATAAATCTCAGGGAAGTGCCCATCTGGGGTTCACCGGACGCGCCGCACAAGCTGGTGAGTTTGTACGACTATAGTTGCCACCATTGCGCCGCGATGCACAGCCGCGTTCAGGCGGTCGCACGCGAGTTTCCCGGCAAACTTGCGGTCGTGAGCCTGCCGATGCCGTTGGACAACAGGTGTAATCCGCTGATCAAACGCGCGCCCCCTGCGCACATCAACGCGTGCGCGTACGCAAAGCTCGGCCTCGCCGTGTGGCGCGCCAAGCCGGGCGCGATCGAGGCCTACGACGATTGGTTCTTCGAGGTGTTCAACAGCTCTCAGGCAGTGCCGCCCCAACCGCCTTCATTGGAAGCCGCGAAGCAACACGCGATCGGACTCCTGGGTGACGCCGGCAAGTTGGAGCAAGCGTTGCTCGATCCGTGGATCGATCAACAGATCGCGATGGACGTGGGCGTGTTTGAGGTGAGTTGGAAGGAATTCAAGAATGACCGGATGCCGCAATTCATCATCGGGACGAACCTGGTTTCGGGAATTCTCGAAGTGGCGCAGCTCAGAGCGATCGTTGAGAAATACGTCACCGCGCCTTGAGGCTCACTCAACGAGGCAGCCGGTAGAATCGCATCGAAGTGCTATTCTCGGAAAACACCGCCGAGCCGTTCGTCAGCGTGATCGAGCCGGCGGAGGACCAACTCACGAGGTTGGTGGATTTCTCGATCGGCACGACGCTGTTCTTCCAGCCCGTGATGTTCAGCAGGCATTTGCCATTCACGATGCGGGGC
This sequence comes from Verrucomicrobiota bacterium, assembly GCA_038205745.1. Lineage (GTDB taxonomy): Bacteria > Verrucomicrobiota > Verrucomicrobiia > Limisphaerales > SIBH01 > JANNGC01. The sequence continues at coordinate 6,405 of JBBRBM010000085.1, forward strand.
GCGCCGACGATCTGCGGCGGCACAGCCACGCCGGCCTCCACCAACTGCGCGTCGAAGTGCAGATAAGCCCCGTCGTAGTTGGCGCGATGGATTTCCACTGCGAGGACGTTTGTGCCGGTGTGGAGTCGCGCCGTGTCGATGCGGAATGATTGCCAAGTGTTTCGATATGCGTCGGTGGCGTTGATCGCGAGGGTGTCGTTGTCGGCGTTTGTGGCGAGATTGCGGCGGAGAATCTCGGTGCCATTGAGATAGACGGCGATGCCGTCGTTGAAGCAAAGGCGGAGCGCGAGATTCGTGAGGCCGCTAAGCGAGCTGACATTGAAATGGGTGCGGAAATAGGTCGTGACGAATTTGCTCTCAGGGAATCCATATTCCACGGTCGTGGCCTCGCTGCCGCCGTAGCCGAAAGGAGCGGTGCCGACGCTGTAGCTCGAGTCATTGAAGTTCGTTGTGAACCAGTTGGCGCCAAATGGATCGGCATAATCGTTATAGAGCCAGATGGCGCCGCGGGGAACAAAGACGCGCGGCAACGTGGGAAGTGTGCTGGTGCGGGGGAAGAAGCTGATGGGCTGCAAGTAGCCTTCACTGACGGTGTAGTAACCGAGGCTATTGGCATCAAAGGTGATCGCCTCGCCGTTCAGTTCGTTGGTGTTGATCTGGATGTTGCTCGAGGAGTTGGCGAGGGCAGAGTCCACCGTGTCGCCCGAGCCACGGGTCCAGAGCGCGCCCTTTGTTCCCCGACGCACGGCGATCAATGAACCATCTGCCGAGATGTCAGCGCCGGAAATTTTTTGAAATGAAATTTGCCGCATGAACGTGAGCGTGACGGGACCAGGTCGCAGCATTTCGTCGCGGGTCGCACGATAAACACCGGCATTGATGTCGAGTTTGCTGAAGATGAAGAGGTCGCCGGTGATCGGATCGACAAGCATCCCTTCGGCATTGTGCGGGCCATCTGGATAAATGAGTTCAATGTCCTGCACCTCTGGGATGTAGTCGTAAGCGTTTGCGCCGGCTTGAAAGTCATACGCTGCCGGCTCGGGGAATCGATAGACGTGGATGCTGCTGCGCGTCCAAAAATTGTCACCGATGTTGCCGAGGTAAATGTAGTGAAACTGTGGGTTCGGCCCCGGCCCGATGGCGATGTCTTCGTAGTCGCCGCTCGGCGCGTTGGGCAATGTCCATTGGGCGAGGAATGAACCGTTGGTGGAGAGCGCGAAGATGGTTCCCGGAAAACCGGAATCGTTGTGCGTCCACAAGACGCCGGGATTTTGGCGGCTGGCGATCAAGCCCGAGGCTTCCCAGATGTTGTAGGAATTGATGTAGCCATTGGTCACCGGAGATCCGAACTGCGGCGTGGCAGCCTGAAGAGGGACCGACAGCAACAAAAGGCCGAGACACAGCACACCCGTGATGCAGGGAAGCAAGGAACGGGTTTTGTAAGACACGGGCGAATGTTACATCAGCGTGACGATGCGAGCAAACGGGCTCGCACGTAGGAACGATGACAGTCCTGTCAGTTCGCATTCCTCGTTTGCGAAACTTGACGCCGCTCGGGATGTTGCGGAGCGACCTCATGATGGTAGCCGTGAGGTTTCAACCCGTTTCATTACCCACATCTTCGGCTCGTTGTTCGAAATCAACCCGAAGGGTTGATAGAAGGTAGCCGGAGGTCACTGCGCAGCGGTGACCTCCGGGAAAGGCGCAGACGAAGCGCGACCCCGAATGGGGTCGGAGAGGCGTGAATGGGATGGAGAATTGGCCATCCGTTCTGCGACCCCGTTCGGGGGCGAGCCGGATCCGGCACAGTTTCCGGAGGTCTTCGCTACGCTGCGACCTCCGGTTACCATCTGGCAGCCTTTCAGGCTGCCGCGCCAGAAGTTCCGATTCGATAAGATGCGGGTAATGAAAAGCGCTGAAGCCCACGGCTACCTTCGCCGCCCGCGACTCTCCGCTTTACTGTGCCGGTTTTTTTCCCCAGCTTCTTGCACCATGAAACGACTGTCACTCCTGCTCGCGTGCGCGACGCTCGCTCTTTGTTCCTGCGATAAGAAATCTGGCGACGCTCCGGCGGACGGCGGTGCGGCGACTGGAAAATTGACGGTCGGCTTCTCGCAAATCGGCGCGGAGAGCGCGTGGCGCTCAGCGGAAACGTCATCAATCCAGGACGAGGCGAAGAAGCGTGGCGTGAAGCTGCAGTTTTCGGACGCGCAACAGAAACAGGAGAACCAGATCAAGGCACTGCGCACCTTCCTCGCGCAAGGCGTGGACGCGATCATTCTCGCGCCCGTGGTCGAGACGGGTTGGGAGCCGGTGCTCAAGGAGATCAAGCAGGCGAAGATTCCCGTCATCCTCGTCGATCGCGGCATCAAGGTGAGCGACGAGTCGCTTTACACCACCCTGATCGCCTCGGACTTCGTGAACGAAGGACGCATGGCGGGTGAATGGCTCGTGAAGAAATTGGGCGGGAAGGGAAACGTCGTTGAACTTCAAGGCACGCCCGGCGCCGCACCCGCGATTGATCGCAAGAAAGGTTTTGAAGAAGTGCTCGCCAAGAATGTCGGCGTGAAAGTGATCAAGTCACAGACCGGCGAGTTCACGCGCTCGAAGGGTAAGGAAGTGATGGAGGCGTTCCTCAAGGCGGAAGGCAAAAACATCCAGGCCGTTTACGCGCACAACGACGACATGGCCCTCGGCGCGATCCAGGCGATCCAGGAAGCGGGCCTGAAACCTGGCACCGACGTGATCGTGGTCTCGATCGACGGCGTGAAAGGCGCATTCGAAGCGATGGTCGCGGGCACGCTCAACTGCACCGTCGAGTGCAACCCGCTCCTCGGCCCAGCCGCGTTCGACGCCATCGAAGCGTTCAAGGCGGGCAAGACCGTGCCGAAGAGAACGATCGTCGAAGACAAGGTGTATGATCAGGCGACAGCGAAGGACGTGATCGCGAGCCGGAAGTACTGATCGGTAAGGATCGCGAAGCTGGTCCAAGACTTACGGAGCGCGGGGCTAGAGACCCGCCAGGATGAATTGAACTCGATCGACCGGCGGGTCTGACGACCCGCGCTCCGTCAGGTTCTTGAAGTCGCTTCAGTCTTCGCTGCCGAGGTTTGACTCTCGTCATCCCCCGGCGAACTGACGCTTCCCAGCGGCGGTGAATCCCAGTTCAATCGCGCTATGACTTTTCGCTTCGCGTTCGCCGCCCTGGCCCTTGCCGGAGCATTCCACGTTCTTCCCGCCGGTGCTGCGCCGTTCACCTGGATCGAAGGTGAGAAGCCCGCGCGTATCAATGTGGCGACGAAACAGGAAGGCACGGGCCATCCGCATTTTCTCTCCGAAAGCAACTGGCTCAAGGTCAGTATCGACGCGGACAAGGTGGAGAAAGACGCGCCCGCTGATGGCGTGCTGGTGGATTACAGCTTCAATTCCGCTGCGTCGGGCGAACACGAAATCTGGGCGCGCGTTGGATTTGAGTTTGTACGTTCGCCGTTCGACTGGCGCATCGACACCGGTGAGTGGAAGAGCGTGTCGCCGGAGGAACTCACGACGGATTTAATGGAGCTGAGTTTCTGGACGGAGGTCGCGTGGCTGAAACTTGGCAGTCAATCGCTCGCGCAAGGGGCGCACACACTTTCGTTCCGCCTGTCGAAGTCGAAGGACGCGAAGGGCAAGGCGCAGAAAATTTTGTTCGCGCTCGATTGCGTCTGCATCTCGGAGGGTGCGTTTCAGCCCTACTCGCATTTCAAGCCGGGCGAGGAACATCAAACGGATGCGGATCGCGTTGCCGCCCGCCACGTTTTCCAGTTTGGTGACTCGGCGAATACTGGCGCGCGCACTTCCCTGAAACTCAACGGCACTTGGGAAGTATGTCGCCACGATGAGGCGCTGCCCGGCGACGTCGCCGCGCCGATGAAAGATTTACCGACGGCTCCGCGTTGGACGGCGCTTGATGTGCCGGGCGACAAGAACACTCGCGACGACCTCGTGTTCGCGCATCGGCTTTGGTATCGCACGCGCGTGAACGTGCCGGCGTCGCTGGCCGGACGTTCGTTCTTCCTCGTGTTCCCGCAGAACAATCTGAACACAACCGTGTTCGTGAACGGACAGTTTTGCGGCTTCGACAAGAATCCCTTCGCACGCGTGCAGATTGATCTCGGTCGCGCGATGAAGCCGGGCACGAACGAGATTTGGGTTGGTATTCGCGACGCGTGGTACGGCTATTCGGCGTCGCCGACGGACCCGCTCAAGCTGCGCAAGAAGTTCAACCTGCCCAAACAATACCTGGGCCAGGGCTTTCAGGATTTCGCGTACCCGATCTGGAACCATCCGCAGTCGGGAATTCTCATCACGCCGGAGTTGGTCGCGGCGGGAGAGATTTACACGGCTGATGTTTTTCCGCAGCCCTCGGTCGCGAAGAAGGAACTCAAGGTCGATGTGACATTGAAGAATCCAGGCGCGAATGACGCATCCGGTGAAATCATCTGCGAAGCGATCGATCGCAAGAGCGGCGCCGTGGAGAAGAAGTTCGCGGTGAAATCATTCACGATCGCCGCCGGCAAAGAAGAAGTCGTGAAGCTCACCGAAGCATGGTCCAACGCAAAACTGTGGTGGCCGGACGAGCCGAACCTTTACACGCTGCGGACGACCGTGCGCGTCGGTGGAAAAACAGACATCTCTGAAACCGCGTTCGGCTTTCGCGAATGGACGAGCGCGGGAAAGGACTTCGTGCTCAACGGAATTCCCTGGCACGTGTGGGCGGATTGTTTCACCGCGCCGGACAAGGATGTGTGGCTGAAGTTCTATCGCGAGAAGAACCAGACGACGATGCGGTTCTGGGGCACCAGATGGAACGGCATGGCTCCCGAGGAGGCGCTGGCGTTCTTCGACGAGAAGGGCGTTCTCTGCCGTCGCTCCGGAGTTTTGGATGGCGAAGCAATCGGCAGCATGGCGATCGAGAATGATCCCGAGCTGAAAAAACTTTACGGCTCCGACATCAAGATCGAGCTGATGCGCAACTGGCTCGACCAGATGGTGGCGCAAGTGAAGGGCGAGCGGAACCATCCTTCCGTCATGCTGTGGTCGATCGAGAACGAGTGGCTCTTCATCAACTGCATCAACCTTTACGGCGGCAAGATGGACGAGTTCGAGCGCGAGGTGCTCAAGGTCTCCGACGCCGTGCGCGCGGCTGATCCCACTCGTCTCACGATGACCGATGGCGGCGGTGCGAACAAAGACAACTCCATGCCCGTGCATGGAAACCATTACGTGTGGGACGCGAAGATGTCCCGCTATCCCGACCTCGCGTACGAAACGAATCCGACCGGCGGCGGACGCGGGCGTTGGGTGTGGGACGAACAACGGCCGCGCTTTCTCGGCGAGGATTATTTCATCGCGGGGCATCATCCCGAACTGGCGTATCTCGGTGGCGAAGCAGTGTTCGGCGGAAAAGCGTCGAGTCTTCCCGCCGCCGGATTGATGGCGCGCATTCTCACTGAGGGCTATCGCTGGGCGGAGTTCGGCGGATTTCATTTCTGGATGGGCCAGAGCGACACCGATGGCGCGCTCTACAAAAGCTTCGCGCCGCGCGCGGTGTTTTGTCGCGAGTGGGATTGGAGCTTTGGCGGTGAACAAAAAGTCACGCGCACGCTCGGCATCTTCAACGACACGCGCAGCGACGAGCCGATCACGTTCGCGTGGGTGCTGAATTTCGGCGGCAAGAAAATCGCGGGCGACGCGAAGACGTATCGCGTCGCACCGGGACGAAGTGAAAAGTTCGCGCTGACTCTGGCGATGCCGAAAGTGGATGCGCGCACCGAAGGTGAACTGGTGCTGACGCTCGCGGTCGCGGGCAAGGAAGTGTTTCGCGACGTGAAGGCGGTCTCGGTGCTCAAGCCGGGAAGTCAGAGCCTCGTGACCTCGGCTGCTACGATTGCGGTGCTTGATCCAAAGAACTCGATCACGTCTTTCATCGGCAAAGCCACCGTAGTCAAAAGTCTCGCCGAGTTGCCGAATGACGCGCGAGTGCTCGTCGTCGCGAACGATGCTCTGAGTGAAGCGGACGCGACATCCACGCGGCTCGCGGCGTGGGCGTCTTCAGGACGCAGCGTCGTCGTGCTGGAACAGAAGAACCAAGTGAAGTTCCAGGCGCTGCCTTGCGAGATGGAGCCGGCGCAGAACGAAGGCCGCGTTGCTTTCGCCGAGGATCTCGATCACCCGGCGTTGCGCGGATTGCAGCAGAAGGATTTCTTCACGTGGCCCGGCTCGGTTGTTTATCGCAATGCCTACGTGAAACCAACGCGCGGTGCGAAATCGCTCGTGCAATGCGACGATCAGCTTCGCCACAGCGCGCTCGTCGAAGTGCCGACGGGCAAGGGCGTGATGTTGCTCAGCCAGCTTGCGATCGGTGAAACGCTCGCGTCCAACGTTGTTGCGCAGACGTTGCTGCGTGGGCTGATTCAGTACGCGGCGAGCTACAAGCAGGAGTTCCTGTCGGTGGCGGCCGTGGTTCCCGCAGGCTCGCGGCTCGGCAAAGTTCTCGACGACAGCGGACTGAAATACACCACCGCGAGCGATGCATTGTCCGCGCTGACTTCCGGGAAGATCGCCGTGATCGCCGCCACGCCGGAAAACCTGAAGAGCCTCGCGAGCAGTGCGGACAAAGTGAAAGCGTTCACGTCGGGCGGCGGATGGATCGTGTTGAACGGTCTCACGCCGGAAGGTCTCGCGGATTTCAACAAGCTCGTCGGCGTCGAACACATGATTCGTCCGTTCCGTCGCGAGCGCGTCGCGTTTCCGCCGGTGAAGAATCATCTCACCGCCGGCCTCACGAGCGGCGACGTGGCGTTGTATTCGAGCGAGCGGATTTTTCCGTGGCAGGAAGGTGCCTACGTCGCGAGCGACACGTTCGATTACTGCGTGGATTACGATGATGTGGCCCCGTTCGCGAAGATGCCGAGCGATTATTTCTACAACATGGTCAACGGCATGGTGAGCGCCGACAGTTGGAAATACATCTTCTCGTTCGAGATGAAGCAGCAGCAGCCCGAGTGGGACATGGAGTTTCCCGCCGAGCAGGAGTTCGTCGAATGGACGTGGATTGGGAACGCCTTCTATCATCTCGTGACGAAGATCGAGATCACCTTCGATGGAAAGGATGCCGCGACGTTCGACACGCAGCCGAACACCGAGCCGCAGACCTTCGCCATCAATCCGCCGCGCAAGGCGAAAAAGCTGCACTTGAAAATCGCGGACTGGCAGCGCGTGGCGAACAAGAACGACGTCGTGGGCGTGGACAACATTTACTTCAAAGTGAAACGCGCGCCGGAGTTCTACGAGAAGGTGAAGCCAATGCTCAACGTCGGCGGGTTGATGGAATATCCGCGAGGCGCCGGCGGCATCGTGCTGTGCAACGTCGCGTTTAAGGAAACCGAGTCGCCGGCCATCAATGGCGCGCGCAAGCAGGCGATCCTCGCGACGATTCTGCGAAACCTGAAGGCGCCGTTCTCGGGACGGACTGTGATCGCAGGAGCGAACTTGCGCTACACACCCATCGACTTGTCGCAACACGCCAACGCGTTCCGCGACGAGAAGGGCTGGTTCGGCGATCGTAAATTCACGTTCAAGGATTTGCCGACCGGCCGGCAAACGATGGCGGGTGTGTCTTACGAGATTTTTGATTTCGCCACTTCACCCGTGCCGACGGCGCTGATGCTTTCAGAAAAGGCGAGCAAGCCGGCGAAGGAAATCCGCGGCATCGCGGTGAACCGAAAAGCTGACGCGCTGTTCTTCCTGCACACGATGAAGCTCGATCAACGCATGAATGACGACGATCGGCGCAAGAAGCGAACGTTCGAGACGTTGCGCTACGTGATCAACTACGCCGACGGCAAATCGGAGGCGGTTTCCATTCAGGCGGAGATCGACATCCACGATTTCCGGCAAAAGTCACCTGCGGCCTTGCCCGGCGCAGCGCTCGCGTGGACGAGCAAATACGAAGGGACCGATTCGAGCGCCGCCGCCTACGCGAAGCAGTGGAACAATCCGCGCCCCGACGTGGAGATCAAAAGCATCGACATGCTGCCGGGCGAAAAAGTGCGTGGCACTCCTGTGTTGCTCGCTGTGACGGCGGCGACGATGGAATAAGTTCGATGTGAACTGTCAATCGGTTCAAAAAGCTGGCTGAGGAACTTTCAGGCAAGAAGGTTTTACTTCGGCAACGGACAATCAGTGCGTTTTGGCCCGCCCGGCCGCGCGCCCCACGCTGACCGCTTGCGCCGAATCCACAATTCGGAAGCCACCGCCGGCCAAAACCACCATGAACTCCGAGCTGTTGGGGATGAAGAAAAGATGATCTGGCGTGGCGACATTCAGCGGCGGGCGTCCATCAGCGAGTTGGATATCAAAGGCTTTGAACGGCGCGGCATCCCGCATTTCACGCAAGGTCTTGAGATTCATGCCAAGGCCAAGCTGCCCGCGCGAGCCGGATGAGTCAACGCCATGCACTTTCAACGGGGCACCGGTTTCATTGCAGGCTGGAACTCCGCACCGCGGACGTGTGGAATGGCCGCACGTTAAGACATGAACTCTAAACTCAACTGCGCGCTTCTCTCAATCCTCATCACGTCCGTCTCTTTCGCCGCGGATTGGAAACCCGCGAAAGGTCCGCTTCTGACGAAGTGGGCGAAGGACGTGAAACCCTCAAAGGTGCTGCCGGAATATCCGCGACCGCAAATGGTCCGCGAAGACTGGCAGAATTTGAACGGGCTGTGGGATTACGCCATCACCGCCAAGGATGCGCCGAGGCCGACGCAGTGGGCGGGAAAAATTCTCGTGCCGTTCCCAATCGAGTCGGCGCTCTCGGGCGTCATGAAGAGGGTCACCGAGAACGAGCGGCTTTGGCACAAACGCACGTTCGAGGTGCCGCGCGGATGGCGGGGCAAGCGCGTGCTGCTGAATTTCGGCGCGGTGGATTGGGATGCGACGGTGTTTGTGAACGGCAAGGAAGTGGGCAAGCACCAGGGCGGTTATGATGGATTCAGTTGCGACATCACGGACGCGCTCAAGGCGAAGGACGAGAACGAAATCGTGGTGAGTGTTTGGGACCCGACCGACGCCGGCCCGCAGCCGCGCGGCAAGCAGGTGCGGAAGCCCGGCAGCATTTGGTACACGCCGACGAGCGGGATTTGGCAGACGGTGTGGTTGGAGCCGGTGGACAGCATTCATCTCGACCGGCTGAAGATCACTCCTTCCGTGGATGCGCAGTCTGTGGCCGTGCAAGCGGGTGTGACCATCCCGCAAGGCGAGGCTGAAGTAACCATCACCGTCCTCGACGCCGGAAAGAAGATTGCGGAGGAGAAGAGTCGGCACGCCAACAACAGCCCGGGCGCAGCGGTGATGACTTCCAGCCCGACGCTCAAGATTCCATCTCCGAAACTTTGGTCGCCCGAACGGCCCCATCTCTACGGCCTGAAGGTGACGGTGAAATCCAAAGGCAAGGTGCTCGACGAAGTGCAGTCCTACTTCGGCATGCGCAAAATCTCCATGGCGCGCGACGACAAAGGCCGCCTGCGCATCCAACTCAACAACACAAACTACTTCCAGCTCGGCCCGCTCGATCAGGGTTTCTGGCCTGATGGCCTTTACACCGCGCCGACGGATGAGGCGTTGCGCTACGACATTGAGATGACGAAGAAGCTCGGCTTCAACATGGCGCGCAAGCACGTGAAGGTGGAACCGGCGCGCTGGTATTATTGGGCGGATAAGCTGGGCCTGCTCGTGTGGCAGGATCTCCCGAGCGGCGACAGGAGCGCGGAGTGGCGCGGCCCCAGCGGCGTTGATGGCAAGGAGATGACACGCACGGCCGAATCGAAATCGATTTACGAGCGCGAACTCAAGGCGATGATCGACGGCCTCTACAATCATCCGAGCATCGTCATCTGGGTGCCGTTCAATGAAGGCTGGGGACAGTTCGACACGGTGCGCATTCTGAATCTTACGAAGCAACTTGATCCGACGCGCCTCGTCGATGGTGCGAGCGGCGGTAATCATTTCCCGGCGGGCGACATCCTTGATCATCACCAATATCCGGGGCCCGGAGCGCCTGCTGCGGTGACGGATCGTGCGATGGTGCTCGGCGAATTCGGCGGACTCGGCCTGCCGCTCAAAGGCCACACGTGGCAATCGGAAAAGAACTGGGGCTACAAGAGCTTCACCAACGCAGCGGCGCTCACGGAGAATTACGTGGCGCTGTTGAAGAAGCTTCAACCGATGATCGAGGGCGCGGGACTTTCCGCCGCCATCTACACGCAAACGACCGACGTGGAAGTCGAGATCAACGGCCTGATGACCTATGACCGCGCGGTCGTGAAGATGGATGCGAAGGCCGTGGCGGAAGCGAACAAGGCGGTGCAGAAGCCGGTCCGCCCATGATCATCGAGCCAGCATGGAATCCGTTTACATCGAAACCAGCGTGGTGAGTTATCTCGTGGCGCGGCCAGCGACGAACACGTTGGCGCATCAATGGCATGTCTGGACCCAGGATTGGTGGCGGCTGCGCCGCCCGGTTTTTGAATGTGTGATTTCGCCGGAAGTTTTGCGCGAAGCGGCCGAGGGCGATCCGGAAATGAGCCGGTTGAGGCTGGAAGCCTTGAGCACTCTCTTTGCTGAGGCGCACTCCGGCCGTGGATGATTTGGCGTTGGCCTTTCTCGCCGCCGGTCCGCTGCCCGCCAAAGCCCAGGCCGATGCCGTGCATTTGGCCGTCGCCACGGTTTATCGGGTGGAATATCTTGCGACCTGGAATCTCAAACACCTGGCCAACGCCGTGATCCTGTCGCGGCTGCGGCCCATGTCGGAACAACACGGCTTGCGTCTGCCCGTGGTTTGCACGCCGCTGCAACTCATGGGAACAATTGAGTATGAAGGCTGAATCAATTCTGCTCGATCTCGAAGCCGTCAAAGAGCGGCTCGCCGCCCAGGCGGGCGGTGACACGCGGCGCTTTCTCGAACAAGCGGAAGCGTGGCTCGACGAGCACCCGCACTCCGGTCCGGTGGTCTATTCACCGGAGCAATTATCGGCGCGGTTGTGGGCGCGAGAAGCCACGGAACCGCCTCCACCGCCCGGCACGCCGTATCGTGTTCACGATCCGATCATCGCGGAGATTCACCGCACCCGCGAGCAACTGTCCCGCGAACGGGAATCCTCCAGCCTGATTTTGAAGGACGAACCGCCAAAGCCAAAGACCTGACGGTCATGGAAATTTGAGCGTTGCCTCTGTTCCCGAATGAACCGAGGCAATAGCTGTTGAACCGCGCGCTCATCAATTCTACAAACGGCGTGCCATGAAATATCCTTTGCCCGTCGTTGCCGTCCTCCTCGTCTGCCAATGGTTCGCGCTGGGGGCGCAGCCGGAGACGCGCCGCGTGGAGGCCGGGAAATTCACTCCGCCCGCCGTTCCGCTCGTCGCGGTGGATCCGTACTTCAGCATTTGGTCGCCGGGCGACAAACTCACTGACGCCGACACGACGCATTGGACCGGCAAACCGCATCGGCTCACGAGTCTCGTGCGCATCGATGGCAAAGCATTTCGTGTGATGGGCGCGACGCCAGCCAGCGTTCCCGCGCTCGAACAAACGAGCCTGAACGTGACGCCCACTCGCACGATCTACACTTTCGCCGGTGCAGGCGTGGAACTGACGCTGACGTTCATGACTCCCGCGCTGCCGGATGATTTGGATGTGCTGTCGTGGCCGGTGACGTATGTGACGTACGACTTCAAGGCGGCGGATGGGAAAACACACTACGTGACTTTTAAATTCGATGCGTCGGCGGAGATCGCGGTCAACCAACCGTCGCAGGAGGTTGAATGGTCAAACGATCAGAAGGAGACGGCCATTCTCAAAATCGGTTCAAAGGATCAGCCCATTCTCGGAAAGAAAGGCGACGATCTTCGAATTGATTGGGGCTACTTCTATCTCACGACCGCTTTGACGAACCTTGTTTTTGACAAAGTTTACCAAGCGTCCGTCGGCGCGAACGGTGTGACTCACAATGCGGAGTTCGTGAAAGCGGAGATGAGCATTGCAGTCGGACATGTTTCCACCCAACCCGTCTCCCGCTACCTCATCCTCGCCTACGACGATCTCTACTCCCTCGAATACATGCGCTCGAAGCTGCGCCCGTATTGGCGGCGCAATGGGTGGGAAGCGGCGGACCTGTTGAAGGCCGCGGCGAAGGATTACGAGTCGCTGAAGAAACGCTGCGTCGCGTTCGACGAGGAACTCATGGCCGACTGCCGTCGTGCGGGCGGCGAGAATTACGCGAAGCTGTGCGCGCTCGCTTATCGCCAGTGTTTCGCCGCGGGCAAATTCGTCGCCGACGCGAATGGCAAACCGATCTCGTTCTGCAAAGAAAATCACTCCAACGGATGCATCGGCACGAGTGACGTGTTTTATCCGATGGCGCCGCAGTTCCTGCTCTTCGGGCCGACGATCGCGAAGTCGTTCATCGTTCCGTTCATGAATTACGCGGCGAGCGAGCGCTGGAAATTTCCGTTCGCGCCGCATGATCTCGGCACTTACCCGAAAGCCAACGGCCAGGTTTACGGCGACGGCGAGCGCGGCGTGAACAATCAGATGCCCGTCGAGGAGAGCGGCAATCTGCTGATCCTCTTCGGCGCTGTCGCGCAGATGGAAGGCAACGCGGACTTCGCCGGCCTTTACTGGAAGCAACTCGAACAGTGGGCGCAGTATTTGAAGGAAAAGGGTTTCGATCCCGAGAACCAACTTTGCACCGACGATTTCGCCGGTCATCTCGCGCACAACGTGAACCTGAGTGCGAAAGCGATTTGCGGTCTCGGCGCGTTCGCGAAGCTCTGCGAGATGCGCGGCGACAAAGCGAAGGCCGACGAGTATTTCAAACTCGCGCGCGAGTTCGCCGCGAAGTGGGTGAAGGAAGCCGATGACGGCGATCACTTCCGTCTCGCGTTCGATCGTCCCGGTTCGTGGAGCCAGAAGTACAATCTCGTGTGGGACGGCGTGCTGGGATTGAACCTGTTCCCCGCCGAAGTGCTGCGCAAAGACATGGAGTTCTACAAGAAGTCGCAGAACAAATACGGCCTGCCTCTCGACAATCGTCAGAGCTACACCAAGCTCGACTGGATCACGTGGACCGCGACACTCACGCAGGATCGCAAAGATTTCGAAGCGCTGATCGATCCGCTGATCGTCTTCCTCAACGAAACTCCCGACCGCTCGCCGATGACCGATTGGTATCAGACGAAGACAGCGAAGAAGGTCGGCTTCACCGCGCGCCCTGTGGTTGGCGGTGTGTTCATGCAGATGCTTTACGACAAAGCCACATGGGCCAAGTGGGCCGCGCGCGACAAAACGCAGGCGAAAGATTGGGCGCCGATGCCGCAACCGCCGGTGCTGAAGACGGTCGTCGCCACTTCGCAGGAGAGCGGCGTGTCGTGGCACTACACCACGCAAAAGCCCGCAGACGATTGGTTCAAAGCCACCTTCGATGATTCTTCATGGAAGACCGGCTCTGGCGGATTCGGCACGCGCAACACGCCCGGTGCCGTCGTGCGCACCGAGTGGAACACGCCGACGATCTGGCTGCGTCGCGAGATCGAATTGCCCGCAGGCGATTGGAAGAATCTTCAACTGCTCGCGCATCACGACGAAGACGTGACCGTTTACATCAATGGCGTCCAAGCTGCCTCGGCGCGCGGTTTCACGAGCAGCTACGAAGAGTTGCCGCTCAACGCCGCCGGCCGCGCCGCGTTGAAGCCGGGCAAGAACACGATCGCCGTCTCGTGCAAGCAGACGCAGGGCGGGCAGTACATCGACGTGGGATTCGTGGATGTGACGCCGGCGAAGTGAAGCAACGAACGGCGTGGCTCAATCGGACTTGCCGAAGGAACGCTTGAGCCACTCCCGCAAACCATGTTGCGTTTGCGGTGGCTTTTCTTCGACCGTGATTCCTTGCTCCGCAAGAAGTCGTCGAAGAAACAGCCGGTCGGGAATGTCTTTTTCGCGATACGTTTGCTTCATGCGCCACAACATTCCCGGCGAAGCGAAAGGTGCTTTCACACCGTCAAGGTCGCGGTAAACAACATCCTTGATGGCTTCGGCATAAGTAACACCGCAACTGTTCTTCATCAGGTCGATCAGTATTTCGTCGCCGACGCGGACGACGGTGAATCGTTCGACATCGCCTGCATCCAGTTCGTTGACGGCTTTGTCTGGAAGGCTTCGCAACGCTTCGAAAACGCGCGCTTCATTTTCAAGTGAAGCGTCGATCAACAAATCCACGTCCGTGGTGAGTCGGAGAAATCCCGCTTCGATAATCGCGAATCCGCCGACGACGATGTAACGCGCGCCAAGCCGATTGAGCTCCGCGCACAGGCGGCTCAGGTCGGATCGTTTTGGGGCGCGCGAGCCTTCTTCAGGGCGGCTGCCATCATGTGTTGTTCCAGCCATGCGTCTGCTTCCTCGTGCGTGCGAAAGCGAAAGACTCCTTTTGGAAAGGGAAGTCGGCGCGTGATCGAATCGCTTTGAGCGACGAGCCGATCGTAATCATTAACCGTGTATTCGCGCCGGCCAACGGTCTTGCCGATCTGTTCGTCGAGATTAATCACCGGCTTCATAACGCGGCGAACGTAGGCGTTCACGCGGCGAGCAGCAAGCGCCGCCTTATCGTCGTGCCGTCGCGGCCGTGCTCGTGAATTCGATCTCCGCCCAATAAGCGAACTCGAAGTTCCAATCGTTCGCGGCGTTCTCCAATTTGAGCGCGATGGTCTTGCCGGCGAACGGCGTGACATCGACTTCGATCCGTTTCCAGCGTTCGCCGGATTTATCCACGAGTTGCTTCTTCAATTGTTTTCCATCCGCGAGCACGCGCAACTCCCAATCGCCGCGATCATCTGCGGCGACGTAGAAACTCATAATCCCTCGCTTGCTGGTTCGATCTGAACTGGCCACAACACCGAGAAACACCCCGTAAATACAGACGATTCTGAAGCTCTGTGGCTCCGTGGCTCGTTCGGCCAAAAACCATGCTTGGCCAATTCTTGGCCAATTCTGAAGTGCTCATGCTTGACGTGCTCATACGTTCCAATTTTGACCACGGTGCGTTCGTTGCGGTTCAATTTGAGCCGTGAGTCTCATAAGAGAATCGCGTGGTTTCCGTTGCTCAGGTAGCGGTCAAGCTCGGTTCGCGGGATCAGGACGCGGCGCAGGCCGGGTAGTTTGCGAAGCACCTTGCGGCGCACCAAACGGCGAACGGTTTCTTCACAGACGCCGAGTTCGGTTGCGCTGCTTTTCACGTCGAGGGTTTGGCATTCGATGGTTGCTGTTGCGTTCATAACTGACCTTTCATGAAGCAACAGGCTACGACTCATCGCGACTCCTTTGGTGTAGCCCATACACAAAATGCAGATCTCCATCGTTCCGGGCGGACGCAGCCGGGGCCAAACTTTCTCAAAGATGCTGAATGTTTCCGTCAGTGCCCGCGACAAACGTTGCTCCGCGCCGGTGCGCCTTGTTCCCTGATTCGAGATGCTCCCAAGCCAAGCGGAGAGACCCTTGCCGTGTTTGATGTCGCCATTGCGTAATGCTGCTGTGCTTTTTGCGCGTGGCGCAGCAAGGTATTTCAAACGCGAACGGCCATCTTCCGCCGCTGGCGCGTCGGCTCTGTGACGGTTTCTGGGGAAATTTTCTCTTCGTTCGCGTCAGACGCTGCCTCGACCTGGCTTGGCGCTTGGTTCTTGGTGAGGTCGAGTTTTTCCTCGATCTCGCTCTGGCGACGGGTCAACTGCTGGTAACGCTCCTCGCGCTCGAAGTGCGCGCCGACTTTGGTTTCCAACTCTTTCGCCCGCTTGTTGGCGTCGGCAATATCGTATTCGAGTTTGGACGCACGTTCCTCGAAGCCTTGGACGTTCGCTTCGAGCGAACGAATCGTGCCCTGCGCCGTGTCCGTCACTCGCGCAGCATAACTGTTTTTGCAGCGCAAAATCATTTCGACGTTGTTGTTGAAAGTGGGGCGCAGGAACAAATCGAAACCGGCAAATCGTCCGATACGCAAATCGTCGCCGAAGCGATTTCTGATCTTCTCGGCACGACGAACAATCAATTCTCCGGCAATCCCACGATTGTCGAGAACCTGCCCGTCGAGTTCGATGCTGAACTGGTCACCTGAAGTGTCCTGTCGCGCGGCGATGTCTTGGCGCAAGTTTGTGAGGCGTCCTGTAAACGCCTCAGCGTCCTCGTGCGAGCGCCGGACATTGGTGCGGATGCGATATTGTTCCTCGGCGTGCGCGGAGCGGAGTCGCGCGAGTCGAATCAATTCGGCGTCCACTTGGGCTTTTTCAATCACCAGCGGATTGCCCGACGCGATGGCTTTCACTTCGGCGTACGTCAGTGCGGCCGAGTCCAAATCTTCAAGACGCCGAATCGTCATGTCGCCACTCATCACCTGGGCGATGAACTTCGCCTTTGTCTCCAAGGTCTGCCACATATACGCGTCGAACGAACCTTCTGTGACGTAGCGGTAAATCGAGTTGACTTCGTTTTTGTTCCCCTGTCGGAGAATTCGCCCTTCTCGTTGCTCCACGTCAGCCGGTCGCCACGGTGCGTCGAAATGGTGTAGAGCGATGAGGCGTTCCTGAACATTCGTTCCCGAACCCATTTTCT
>JBBRBM010000086.1:0-23034 GCA_038205745.1 Verrucomicrobiota bacterium
CGTGGCGGCGATGACGCGATCACTGATGACTTCGCCGACCAAAGTCTCCTTGGACGAGCGGCCTTGTAGGGCCACCTTGCGCGTGTAATCGCGTTCGCTGAAAACCCCGTTGAGCCTGCCGCCGTCGATCACGAGGAGCGCGCCGATGTTTTTTTCCGCCATGAGGCGGATCGCCTCAAAGACAGTGGCGTCGGCCGGAATGGTCCACACCTTGGAGCCCTTGTGGTTGAGCACCGCGCCGACAGTATCGACAATTCTCATATCGCGTCATTACAGGTTTCCGGGTAACGCAGCCGATGTTTAGTCCGATCGACGCTGCGGCGCAAACCGAAATTCCCAAATAATCAGCGTCTTGACGCTTGGCCGACGCCACTACCACAGTCTTCAGTAATGAAGACACCCGTCGTTTTTGCTGTTCTGGCGCTCGTCTCGACTGCGTTCGCTGAAGTGATCGAATCGGATATTTGCGTTTACGGCGGCACGTCCGGCGGCGTGATCGCGGCAGTCCAGGCGAAGAGGATGGGAAAGAAAGTTGTGATCGCTGAGTTCGGCAAGCATCTCGGCGGGCTGACTTCGGGTGGGCTCACGTACACGGACATTGGAAACAAAGCGGCGGTGGGCGGACTGTCGCGCGACTTCTATCGCGCGCTCGGAAAAGTTTACGGCAAGGAGGAGGCGTGGACGTTTGCACCGGGCGTCGCGGAGCGTGAGTTCAACCGACTCGTCGCTGATCACGGCATCCCCGTGCGTTTCAAACAACGCCTCTCCGTGGTAAACAAACAAGGTCAACGCATCACCGAGATCGCGATGGAGGATGGCACAGTGTATCGCGCGAAGATGTTCATCGACGCGAGTTATGAAGGTGATCTGATGGCGAAAGTCGGCGTGTCGTACCATTACGGCCGCGAGGCGAATTCCGTTTACGGCGAGACGTTGAATGGTATCTGCGCCCGTACGCCGAAGCACCAGTTCCTCGTCGATGTTGATCCTTACGTGAAGCCCGGCGACGTGAGAAGCGGTTTGCTGCCGTTCGTTCAATCGACGCCGTTTGGCAATCCTGGCGATGGCGACCGCGCGGTGCAGGCTTACAACTTTCGCCTGTGCTTCACGAAGAACATCGACAACTGGAAGCCGATCGATCCGCCGGCAAACTACGATGAGAAGCACTTCGAGTTGCTCGGCCGCTATTTCGACGGACTCAGGGCCGCGAACAAAAAGGTGACGCTGCACAATTTCATGAAGATCGACATGGTCACGAAGGACAAGACCGACATCAACAACAACGGCGGTTTCTCCACGGACTTCATCGGCATGAATCACAATTACCCCGAAGCCGACTACGCCACGCGTGAGAAAATCTGGAACGAACACCTCGACTACATCAAGGGCTTCATCACCTACCTCAAGACAAGTCCGCGTGTGCCCGACGAGATTCGCAAGGAGATGAGCCTGTGGGGGCTCACGCACGACGAGTTCCTCGACACCGGCGGCTGGCCACAACAGATGTACGTGCGCGAGGCTCGCCGCATGGTTTCCGACTACGTGATGAGTGAGAAGAATTGCCGCTATCAGGAAACGATCGACGACTCGGTCGGACTCGCCGCTTACAACATGGACTCACACAACTGTCGCCGGATCGTGCGCAATGGACGCGTTGAGAACGAAGGCGACGTGCAGGTGGCCCCAATGAAACCGTATCCGATGTCGTATCGCTCGATCGTGCCCAAGCAGAGCCAGTGCGAGAACCTGTTCGTGCCGGTTTGTCTCGCGGCGTCGCACATCGCCTACGGTTCGATCCGCATGGAACCCGTGTTCATGATCCTGGGCCAAAGCTCAGCGACTGCGGCATCGATGGCGATCGATGAGAAACTTCCCGTGCAGCGAATCAATTACGACAAGCTGCGCGCGCGATTGGTGGCCGATGGGCAGATCCTGCTTTGGACAAACACCGGGCCAGCCCGCGGCGCGATGAATCCCGAATCCGCCGCCGGAGGGACGAGTTCAGCGAGTCCCCGGCCAAAACTCCCCGGGATCGTGCTTGACGATTTCGACGCGCAGAAGAAAGGCGACTGGGTTGAGAGCCATTCGGTGACGCCAAAAGTCGGGGCTGGTTACATCCACGACAACAACGCCGAGAAGGGCGCCATGACCGTCACTTTCACGCCGGAAATTTCCGACGCGGGCGAATACCAACTCATCCTCATCTCCACGCCCAACCCAAATCGCGCCAGCAACGTGCCGGTCACCATCACCGTGAACGGCGAAAGCAAAACCGTGCGTGTCGATGAGAAGACCGCCGCCTTCGCACTGCTTGGCAAGTTCACCCTGCCCAAAGGCAAAGCCGCGACCATCACCGTGTCGAACAAGGATACGGATGGTTACGTGGTCGTGGACGGGTTGCAGTGCCTGCCGGTGAAGTAATTATTGAGAGCCATGCTTGAACAAAGGGGTGCGGCACTGACCCCTTCACTTCACGAGTCGGTGGCGCTTGGAGCCTCGACCCGATAGAATACGTTTCCAGATCGGGAGAACTTCATTGATTAGTCAGCCGCGCTTTGCAAAAGCTGCGGCATGAAGCACCACGTTCTGGTTTCTGTGCTCCTTTCTGTTTTGTCTCTTCCGATGCTCGGGGCGGCGGAAAACTCCGGTTCAGCCAATCTCTTCTTCGATTTCAGAAACGGCACACAAACGCGCCCGGTGTGGGTGAGTGCCATAAACCATGAAGGCGGACAGGTGAACAGCAACCGCGGCTGGTTCGTGGAGAGCAATGCGCCTGCAGCAAGCGGCAAGATTGTCGTGGATCTCGTGCGCTCCAGCGTCACCGCCAATCTCGCCCTCGGCATTGTGTTCGATGAATTGCCGGACACGGACATCGCGGTGCAACTGTGGGATGACCAGAACCGGGTGGTGGCCGTGGATCTGTTTTACAACCTGCTCTTCAAGACGAAGGAGGCGCAGACTGACACCTTCGTCGTGCCACTGCAGAAATACCCGCATGCCACGAAAGTGGTCGTGCGCCGTGTTTCCGGGCCAGTCTCCATTTTCGCGCTTTCGTTGTATCCCGTGGCGGCAGATGCAGCGATCGACGCCGGCTCCCAGGAACAACTCGCGCGGTTTTTTGGCGACCCGTTAAGCCCGAGCAACAGCCTTCACGATGCCATGGCTCTGACCAAGGCACGGGAAACCGCGGTCACGAAACTCATCTCGGCTCCGATCGTGGCGTCGTCCGGCACAAACAACCCGGGTCTGATTGTCGGGCCACTGGATGGCGACCGCGTGCCGCGCAGTTTCGAGGTGCGCGGGCGCACAGCCCAACCCGCTGCGGGGCATCATCTGTGGGTCTTTGTTCAGGTGGGACGCTTCCTGTTTCCTAAAGCGGAGGCGACGGTGGACGGGCACGCCTGGCGCGCGACGATCACCGAGGATGGCTCGCCGCCCGGAGGAAAATTCTTTCTCGCGCTGTATGACGTTGGCGCGGAGGCACACTCGCGCATCACCGAGTACAAACGGAAGGCTCGCGCGAGCGGCAGCAGCCCTGCGTGGACAGATGTCACCGGCGCGTCGCGCGTCGCGCGTGTCTCGCTGCGCCTGCAACCGGACTGACGCTTTTCTGTCCCACGCGTCTCGGCATCGGACAGTTCTTGTGGCTCCACCTCTTTCGTTGATTTCCGTCAATCAAACTTCTCGGCCCGGCCCAATACTCATTAAGGCAGAAAGGTGTTTCCTTTTTGCCGCGACACACGAAAACTAAAAACAAACCATGCAACGACGCCAATTCATCAAGTCCGCCGGTCTCATCGGCGCGAGCACACTCATCCTTCCGCGCACCAAGCTTTTCGGAGCGGACGCGCCCAGCAACAAACTGAACATCGCCCTCATAGGCACGTGGGGCCGCGGCGAAGCGCATTTCGGCGCGATCAACAGCGAGAACGTCGTGGCGCTCTGCGACGTGAACGAGGAGCATCTGGCGTTCGGCGCCAAGAAATTTCCGAATGCCAAGACCTACGTGGACTGGCGCAAAATGATGGATCAAAAAGACATCAACGCCGTCGTCATCTGCACGGCGGATCACACGCATGCGCACATTTCCAACTGGGCGATGAACCGTGGCCACCATGTCTATTGTGAAAAGCCGCTGGCCAATTGCGTCGAGGAAGCTCGCGTGGTCCGCGCCAATTATCTCAAGAATAAAAACAAGATCGCCACGCAATGCGGCACCCAGCGCCACGAGGATGAGAACTTCAATCGCGTGCGCGAACTGATTCTCGATGGTGCCGTCGGCAAATTGGAATCGGTCAGCGCCTGGGGCAATCGCCAGATTCCGAAGCCCGGATACCTTCCCGCCTCGGGCGAGCCGCCGAAGCACTTCCACTACGACCTGTGGATTGGGCCATCACCGATGCATCCGTACAACTCGGAATATTTCTCCGGCGGTCCCGGAATGAATTGCCTGCACTGGAATATGTATTGGGACTTCGGTAACGGCCAAATTGGCGACATGGGCAGCCACACGATGGACCTCGCCTGGAATCCCATAGACGCCACGCTCCCTACATCTGCCGAAGCCAAAGGTGATCCCTTCAATCCGGATGTCAGCCCCGTGAAACTCGAGATGCACATGGAAATGCCGGCCAACGCCTGGCGCTCCGGCATCAAGGTGTCGTGGTATCAAGGCGGCGCCATGCCGGAATCTCCGACGCGGATGATCGACCTCAAGAAGATCGATCATGGCGCGATGTTCGAAGGCACCAAGGGCGTGCTCGTGGCTGATTTTCGTCAGCGCGTGCTCTTCCCGCTGGGCAATCGTTCGGAGTTGACCTACTTCAAGCCGCGCACGAAGGAAACGTTGATTCCCCCGATGGGCAATTTCCAGAAGCAATGGATCAACGCCTGCAAAGGTGACTTGAAGACCGCCTGCGATTTCGAATACAGCGGCAACATGATCGAGACGATTCTCGTCGGCATGGTCGCGTATCGCGTCGGCAAGAAAATCAAATACGACGGCGCCGCCGGCAAGGTCATCGACAATCCCGAAGCCAACGCGCTCTTGAGCCGGAAATATCGCGATGGCTGGCCGCTGAACGGCTAGAGCCAGTCGCCCACCTCCCAAACGAGGGTGGTGTAGCTGCAAGAAGATCAGAATGGCAGTCCAGCCGCGCAGGTGGCTGGACTGCTTATTTTTTTAGGGCGCCAAACTGACGCGAGCGATGTGAGAAGAAGTTTGTTTTCCATTCGCAGCGACGCGTCACCGCCGCGATAAACGTCATGGAGGTTGCAAATTTGGTTTTCGAGACGCCATTACCAATCCTTCCTGCCGTTCGATGCTTCAGAAGGTTTCTACTTGTCCCGCTTCAGCAAAAACTCCGCGAGTGCTTCAAGCGCCTGGGCTTTGCCGTGGAAGATTTTCAGCGAGGCGAATGCTTTGCCCGTCAGCCCCTGCGCGATCTTCTTCGACTTCTCCATGCCGACGATCGAGGGATACGTCGCCTTCTGTGCCGCGGTGTCTTTGCCGGCGGTCTTGCCGAGTTGCTCGCTCGTCTGCGTGATGTCGAGGATGTCGTCGATGATCTGGAACGCGAGACCGACGTTGTATCCGAAATCGGTCAACGCCTTGAGTTGCGCAGCGGAACAGTTAGCGCTCATGCCACCAAGACGCACCGAACAGCAGAGCAGGGCGGACGTCTTGCGCTCGTGAATGTATTTCAAATCATTCGCCGCGATCTTTTTTCCTTCCGCTTCCAGATCAGCAACTTGCCCTGCAATCAGTTGCAAGGAACCGGATGCGTAAGCCAGTTCAAGCACGAGTTGCTGATGCGAGTAGCGTGGCCAGCCTTTCGCCTTCGCGGTGATCTCGAATGCTTGCGTGAGCAACGCATCGCCCCCGAGCACGGCGATGCCTTCGCCGAAAACTTTGTGGTTCGTCGGCTTGCCACGACGGAAGTCGTCGTTGTCCATCGCGGGCAAATCGTCGTGAATCAGCGAGTAGGTGTGAATGCACTCGACGGCGCAGGCGAGCGGCATCGCGTCTTCGATCTTGCCGCCGCACGCTTCCGCCGCCGCGAGACAGAGCGCGGGGCGCATCCGCTTGCCGCCGGCGAAGATCGAGTAACGCATCGATTTGTGAATCGTCGCGGGTTTGGTTTTCTCGCTGGGAAGAAAGTGATTGAGCGCGCGGTTCACCTGTTCGGTGCGCGTTTCGAGAAACGCATTCAAATCGAATGCTCGTGTGTGACGCGCTCCGGCGCGTGTGGCAGTCAAAGACATGGCGCGGTTTGTAGGGGAACGATTCCGCGCGTTCAAGAACTCGCGCGCGATCTACGGGGAAAGCCGTTGGATCTTCCACGAAGCATCCGCCTGCTTCGCATACTCGAAACGATCGTGCAGCCGGCTCGCTCCGCCTTGCCAGAACTCAATGCGTTCGGGCTTCAACACGTAGCCGCCCCAGAACGGCGGGATGGGAACGTCGGTCGGAAACTTTGCCTCGATCTCCGTCCAGCGCTTCTCCAGAAACTCGCGATCGGGAATTGGCGCGCTCTGCTGTGACGCCCACGCGCCGATGCGACTGCCGCGCGGACGTGATTTGAAATACGCTTCCGATTCTTCGACGGAAATCTTCTCCACCATTCCCGCGATCGAGACCTGCCGCTCCAACTCGCGCCAGTAGAAGACGAGTGCCGCGCGCGGATTCACTGCCAACTCGCGCGCTTTTCGACTTTCGTAGCTCGTGAAGAAGATGAAGCCACGCTGATCCGCGCCCTTGAGCAGCACGGTGCGCAGCGAAGGAAATCCATTCGCGTCCACCGTTGCGAGCGACATCGCGTTCGGATCAATCGGTCGCGCGCCGCCAAGCGTCTTGATGAATTTGTAGAACTCAATTCCTGCACGGCGAATCCATGAGCCACGAGCGCGCGCGTTCTGCGCGTCGTTGAACCAGTGCTGGAATTGCGCGATCGGGTCAGTGTCCAGATCGGCGCGTTCCAGTGCGCCGAGCGTGTAGTCCTTGCGAAGATCAGCGATGGTCACGGGCTTACGCCGACTGTGGCATCATGCCGGTTTGGCGCGCGTAGTTGAAGAGGCCGCCAGCATCTACGACCGGCCGCACATCGCCGAGCGGCTTGAAGTGATACGTCTTGCCGGTCGCTGGCACCGTCACTGTGGCGGCGTCGAGATCGACCGTGACGACATCGCCAGTCTTCAGCACATCGCAGAGACGCTCCGTCGCTTCACACGGATAAAGCTCACCAGTCGCCACGCAATTACGGAAGAAGATGCGCGCGAAGCTTTCGGCCAACACCACTTTGCAATTCGCTGAACCCATCGCGATCGGTGCGTGTTCGCGTGAACTGCCGCAACCAAAATTTCTTCCGGCCACGACGATCGGGTAGTCAGTGTCGATCTGGCCGTCCTTCACGAAGCGCGTCGTGTAGAGCGATTCCGGCAGGCCGCAGAGCGCGTAGCTGCCGAGCTTTTCGTATTCCTCGGCGATCGTCGGCACGAGGTTCAGATATTGCGCAGGGATGATCTGGTCGGTGTCGATGTTATCGCGTACCACGTAAACCGGACCTGTGAAAACACTTTGCATGGCGAGGAATGTGGGAGCGGGCGGGGAGGGTTTCAAGTAATCAGTAGGTCAGTAATCAGTGAAACAGTAATCAGTTGGATCGGCTTGGTATCCGTTCAGTGTTCCACTGATTACTGACCTACTGATTACTCCCCCCTCACGCCTGCCACGTTTGCAGCGACGTCTCGAGAAACTGCTCGATGCGATCCGTCACCACAGTTTCGTTGAAGTTCGCCAACACTTCCTGCTGCGCGGTGTCAGCCATCTGCGTGCGCAGGGCAGGGGACTCTTGGAGTTCCTGCACGCATTGGGCCAGTACGTAAGGTTCCCCAGGATTGTAAGTGAGCGCGTTCTCGCCGTGGCGCAGCAACTCGCGCGTGCCGCCTAGCGCGGTGCCGATGATTGGTAAGCCGCTCGCCATCGCTTCGAGCACAGTGAATGAAAACGGCTCTGGCTCTTCGCTCGTGTGAAGCAGCGCGTCATGTCGCGCGTAAACGGCGGGCAAATCTTTCACGAAGTTGGAGACGTTCATGAACTCCACCGGCAATTGTTGCAACGCGATCAGTGACCTAAGCTCAGCCACGTAAGCTGAGTCCCCCTTCCCGTAAATGCTGAGGCTCGCCTTGATCTTGCTCTTGCGCAGTTCCTGCAAGGCTTTCACCGCCGTGATCACGCCGCTGCGCTTGGTGAGAGATGCCACGACGAGCAACTTCTCGATCGGCGCGGAAGCCGGCTTCACTTCGTTCACGAAATTCTGCGTCGGGATCCCGGGGTAAATGACATCCGCGTGTGCGACCTGAAAACCTGCTGCCTCCGCCGATTCCTTGAGCCACAAGCTCGCGAAGTAAATCCGTTCGAAGCGAAACGAACTGATCGAGTTCAACGCCGGCGGCTCCGCGTAAAGCTCCGGCATGCGATCGTAGCCCTTCAACACGCGTGTGGGCGCGACATCGTCGAGTCCGTTGCGCTGGCCGGACAATTCCAACGCCTTGCGCGCCATGCTGCTGGACGGATGATTCCACCAGCGCACCCACGGATCGTTTCGCAAATCGAGTGTGAGCCAGGTGTCCGCGACATCGAACACCGTGGGCACGCGCGCGTGGCGCAAGGTGAACAACATCGACTTCGACAACCCGATGAGGCCGAAGACGTGGACGACATCCGGCGCGAAACTCGCGATCGTTTCGCGCAACGCCGTATTGTTGTGCGTCTCGATCTTCTTCAAGTCATTGTAGCTGGTGACGAGAGGGTGATCGAACGCGCCGTTCAACGTGAGACGCCGCTCCACGTCGCCGCCTTGCTGCTGGAGCAACATGCCATGCGTCGATGTGAGCACGCGCAACTGGTGTCCGCGCAGCTTCAGATTGTTCACCATCGATTCGCAGCGCAGATCGAAAGTTCCCGCGTGGTGCGGCGGGTAGAGGTTCGTGAGAACGAGGATCTTCATCCGTGGCGCGGAGGCTATTCGCTGCTTGCCCGCGCGCAAAGCTTTCTGAACGGGGCCCCATTTTCCTCCGTTGCCGTTTCCGACTCACCGCCTGATAATTTGCCCATGGGTTTGAGGGTTCTCATCGTGCCGGACAAGTTCAAGGGAACGCTGACTGCGCAAGGCGCGGCGGACTCCATCGCGGCCGGATGGAAGGCGGCGTGTCCGGATGATCATCTGGAAACTCTCCCCATGAGCGATGGCGGCGATGGTTTCGGCGAAGTCCTCGGCCATCTCCTCGGCGCTGAAGTGCAGACCACCAAGACAACCGACGCCGCGCACCGTCCGCTCAACGCTTCATGGTGGTGGGAACCGAAATCATCCACCGCCGTCATCGAAAGTGCGCGCATCAACGGACTCGCGCAACTTCCCGCCGGCAAGTTTCACCCGTTCGAACTCGACACGTTCGGTCTCGGCGAAGTGCTGCGCGATGTCATTGCGCGCGGTGCCAAGCGCTGCGTCATGGGAATTGGTGGGAGTGCGACGAATGACGCCGGCTTCGGTTTGGCGCGCGCCATGGGTTGGGAATTCTTCAATGCGAAGAGTGCGGTTATCGATCGCTGGACCGATCTTCACGCACTCTCGCAGATCAAACCGCCCGCTCACGACCGCTGGTTCACCGAACTTCTCGTGGCGGTGGATGTGAACAATCCACTCCTCGGCGAACGCGGTTGCACTCGGGTCTATGGTCCGCAAAAAGGTTTGAAACCCGCCGACTTCGAATTCGCCGAGCGCTGCCTCGGCGCGCTCGCTTCCGTCGCGCAACGCGAGCTTCACGTGGACACTGCGGCGGAACCCGGCGCAGGCGCAGCGGGTGGACTTGGCTTTGGCCTGCGCACCTTTCTCGGCGCGCGACTCGTCCCCGGCTTCGAACTTTACGCCGACCTCGCCCAACTCACCACCCGCATTGCCCAGTGCGACCTTGTTCTCACCGGCGAAGGCGCCATCGACGAACAAACTCTCATGGGCAAAGGCGTGGGCGAACTCGCCGCACTCTGCCGCAAACTCGGGAAGCCCTGCATCGGCATTGGCGGCATGGTGGCGGACGCGGCCAAGTCCGGCGCACTCTTCACCAAAGTGCTCGCGTTGACTTCATTCACCACCCACGACGAAGCCCGGGCCAACGCGGCGCACTGGCTCACGATCGCGGCGCAGAAGGCGGGGGAGACGTGGTAGTGGGTGGAAAATTGAAGATTGAGGATTGGAGATTTTGGATTTGGAATTTCGGAAGGGCCGTGTCTGAGACACCGTGTCAGCCGTCTTCAACACAACGGGCAGAGTAAATGGCAATCTCCAAAATCTCTCAGCCCCGGAGGGGCTTGATTTGTTTTGGATTGATTACCCAGGGCTGCGCTCGCGTTGCGTCGCTGGCCCTGGGCTATCGTCTTTCGCCCGTTCCGGGCTTCGGTTTGTTTCATTGCTTCAGGAACAGTTTCCACTCGGCGACGCCGTGGGCGTTGCGGAGGTGGGCCGTCACCGGCAGTTCCTTCGGCGCGCGCGGGACGGTGAGCAGCTTGAGGCCGGCCTCGTGCGGGAGACGGTCGGCCTTGCGCTGGTTCACGTCTTTCGCGGACCAGACGAGGTTTTCCCACGAGTCCACGCCGCCGCGCGAGCGGGGAACGACGTGGTCGAGGCTGCCTTCATCCGGGTGCAGCAGCTTGCCGGTGTACTGGCAGCGGTTGCCGTCGCGCTCACGGATGTTCTTCGCGCTGAGCTTCGGGCGCTTCTTGGGCACGCGCGCGTAGTTCACCGCCACGATGACGGTCGGCACGCGGATCGCGCCGCGCGTAGTGCGCACGAAGTTGTCGCTGTCGCGAATCGGCAGCGTGATCCACTCGTCCCACGTCACGGGGCGAAGTGCTTCCGCACGGGCATCATCACCAAGCTTGATGTCGAGTGCCGTCGCAGCGTTCGTAGCCATCTGGCAGAACGCGTCGGCGGGCGTGCGGATGTTGATCGCCTGCCAGTTGCGGTTGAGCACCAGCACGATCGTCTTGTTCAAGATGTCAGCCATAAAATGTTTGCACACGGCCAC
The DNA here is from genome assembly GCA_038205745.1 of Verrucomicrobiota bacterium. Taxonomy (GTDB): domain Bacteria; phylum Verrucomicrobiota; class Verrucomicrobiia; order Limisphaerales; family SIBH01; genus JANNGC01. The sequence continues at coordinate 11,083 of JBBRBM010000086.1, forward strand.
GGCGCTGCGCGCGAGTGAGGTGTTTGTTCTTTGTTGGTGCTCGCGCACAGGCTCAGGAAATTGGCTGCCTCGCTCGGTTTCGCTCCGAGGTGCTTGCGCACGGCCACCACCGGTGTCAGAAATCGGCGCACTCTTGATTATGCGACGAGACAAATGATCGCCCGAGAAGGTTCTGCCCCCTCGACTTCTGGGTGTAGGCCAGACGTGATTCTATTTCACCATCGGGCGGATGGATTTGCGATTTACGAATGACGATTGACGCGCGTGGCTCCAGGTCCGAGCACCAACTCGTAAATCGTAAATCACAAATCGTAAATCGAGATTGGCTGCGGGAGATGGATTCGCACCATCGACTTCGCTTTCAAAGAGCGACGAGTTGCTCTTACTCCATCCCGCAATGAATTGGTGGAGTCGGAGGTAGTTGCAACCTCACCGTGTCCGGGTAAAAGCCGGGTGCCGGTCTGCTGTGGCTTCGACTCCATGAAAATTGGTGCTCGCGGCAGGATTCGCACCTGCACTGGCGACGTTCTCAACGTCGTGTCTCTGCTGTTGGATTACGCGAGCAAAATGTTACGCGCGTCCGGTAACGCTCCGGTCTTTGAGCTACGCGCGCATGGGTGGCCGCTGACAAAAGTGGCGGAATGCCGTGGACTCGCACCACACTCCCCGTTCAGGGAGCCCACTGTTTAGCAAACAGGTCCGGCTCACTCGTCCGGTTGACATTCCAAATTGGTCCGCGTGGCAGGACTCGCACCTGCAACCTTTCCGTCTTGAGCGGAACGCCTCTTCATTGGGCTACACGCGGATGATTGCACACGGCCGCTTGGTGCCCACGGTCGGAGTTGTACCGACACTTGACGCGTTTTAAGTGCGCCGCCACTGCGTTGGGCTACGTGGGCGAAATTGGTACCGCGTGAAGGATTTGCACCCTCAACCTCCCCGTTCTGAGCGGGGCGCCTCTTCTAGTTGGGCTAACGCGGCATGATGAGTCGAAAGTTGAGTGGTCGAACGTCTTGGAAGTCGCAGCACTTCCAGCTCTCGACCTCGACTCAAGATGGTGCTCCCGGCAGGAATCTCACCTGCAACCTCCGCGTCCGAAGCGCGGCGCTCTGATGCTTGAGTTACGGGAGCGAAAGGGACGAAGGAAGATTGCAGAAGGCAGACGTTCGCGCATCGCGGCCGCGACACCGGAGCATCTCATGGATTTTTCAATCCGCTTTCTTCCTTCGAAATGGAGCCGACGGAGAGACTCGCACTCTCGTGTGGCGTGCGCCCGGCAGTTTACGAAACTGCTGCTGTCGCTGCTGAGCCAAATCGGCGTGTTGAAGAATCCCGGATCACGCCGAACCGGAGTTCGGCGCTCCGCGAAATGGACGCGCATCAGGGTAGCGCGCCATGTATTCCGGTTTGGAAGACCAGCGTGTATCCCTCAACGCCGATGCTCGGTTGGAACTCGTAGCAGCCGAGGTGACGAGGCTCTGATCGGTTATGGATTTCCAGAATAAGCCTCCTCACGTCGGCTGCTACGAATTGGAAATGGAATCTCGTGCTGGAATCGCACCAGTCTCTTTGGTGGCCGTGCGCGAGCACTTTTGCAAACCGCCGCCTGAACTGCTCGGCCAACGGGACGAATAAACGTGGATGGTTTTGTGACCTCGACATCAAGGCCAAACACACGTAACAACCAATCCCACGTATGGCCCTGACAGAACTTTGGAAATCCTCGCCGAAAGAGATTGGTGAGAAACACATCCAGCAAGTCATCGGATTTGCAGGTGAGGGCAAACTGCGTGACGGCGGGCAGGCTTCCAAAGAATTCCGCGACTATCTCGCGCTCGTCCCATCCAACGTAATTGCTCGATACGCGGGCGAATGCTTGAACGACAAATTCGAGGGGAGCGGTTTCGCACTGCAAGATGTCATCAATGAGGTTGGAAGGCGCCTGGGCTTTCGCGTCGAACAAGGCCGGTATCGTGGAACACCCGGCGAGATTGGCTTCGATGGACTCTGGGTATCACCGGACAACAACGCGCTCGTCGTGGAAGTGAAGACTACCGACGCGTACCGCATGGATTTGGGCACCGTCGCTGCCTACCGGGGAAAACTCATCGCCGAGCAAAGGGTGAAGGAAACGAGTTGCTCCATCCTCATCATCGTGGGCCGCAGTGACACTGGTGATCTCGAAGCGCAAGTCCGAGGCTCCCGACACGCTTGGGATATTCGGCTCATCAGCATTGATGGACTGCTCCGCCTGATGCAGTTGAAGGAGGAGCTTGAAGACCCAAAGATCATGGAAAAAATCCGGCAGGTTCTCATGCCGCAATAGTTTACGAAGGTTGACGGAATCATCGATCTGGTCTTCTCCACAGCGGAGGACGTGAAGAAGAACGAGGAAATCGCGGAGGAGGTGGACGACGACGAAGTCGATCAACGCAAACCCAAATTTGTTCCGGTCAATTTCCGTGATGCCTGCGCGGCCAGAGTTCAAGACCACCTTGGGCAGCCCTTGGTCAAGCGGTCCTTCGCTGTCTATTCCTCACCCGATGAAACCCTTCTGGTCATCTGCATCAACTCGCGCGAGTACACGAAAGCTATGAAAAAGGCCACGCGTTCGGGGTAATGGTTTTCCTTTCACAATTACCAACGCGACATGCTTCAAAGTTACAAACAAGCTTTCGTCGCGCTGGGCTGCGGCTCGAAAGACTCCATCTTGCTGATTCCTGCTGCGGAGTTCGTGCCGTTGCTTGACCGATGCAACACCACCGAGCGGAACGGGAAGTCCTACTGGCATGTCCAAGTCAGAAAAGACATGGACGGTTATTTCCTTCGTGTGAAGAAGGGTTCAGAGCCTGTCAGGCTGAACAAATTCATTCTCAAATGACTTCTGGAGAAAACGCGGGCGAATGCTTTCGCACTCGCCCACGTTGATTACGTTTCATCCGTGCTCGCGTTATTCTGCGACGACGCGGCCTTGCCGTTCTTCAGCGGAACGAAGCCGGCGGGCATGCCGAGCACGAGCGTGTGGCCGGCGTTCTGCGCCGACGCGAGCGACTGGAGGACGCGCAGGTTCATGAGCGCCGGGTTGCCTTCCAGCACGCGCGCGGCGTTGGCGAGGTTGCGCAGGGAGGCGCTTTCGCCACGGGCGCGTTCCAGCGCGGCCTGGCCTTCCTGCTTCGCCTTCAGCACGTCGCCGTAGGCGCGCTTCAGGTCCGCCGGCAGCATCACGTCCTTCACTTCGACCGCGTGGACGGAGAGTCCGATCTTCGCCGCGTCCGGCTGCACGCGGGCGAGCAACTGCGGCGCGAGGTCGAGCCGCTGCGTGAGCAACGCCTCGGCGGCCACACCGCTCACGACACTGCGGAGCGCGAGCTGCGCCGCAGTGTAGAGGTCGCCGAGCCAGTTCTGCGTTTCGTGCGCGGCCTTCACCGCGTCCGCAATCTGGTAGGTCACGGCCAGGCTGAACTTCACGCCGATGTTGTCGGCGGTGAGCACTTCCTGGCTGGCGACGGCGAGGGACGTCTTGCGCATGTCGTTGGCATCCACCGTGAGGTTGCGGCCCCAGCGAACGTGACGGCCCGGCCCGAGCAGTTCAACGAACTTGCCGTGGTGGTGGAGCAAGCCCGCGTAGCCTTCCGGCACGATGAATTCGTGGCGGAACTTGAGGAGCTTGCTTACTCCGTGCATCGCGAACAAAATCGCGACGAACACGATGGCGATGAGGATGATGGTTTCGGTCTTCATGGTTTTTCCTTTCTGATTTGATTTGAAATTCAAGCGGAGGCGGTGCGGATGCACATCAACGTGCTCCCGGCATCTTGCCGGGTTCTGATCTCTAGCGAATGAAAAGGCTCTCCTCGTGACTAGACTCCGACCCGGCAGGATGCCGGGGGCACGTTGGAAGCCCGCGGCAGGAAACCACCCGTCAGCAGCGGAAGAATCGCGTGAGCGAGTCTTGCAAAGCTGCGTTCGGGTTGCGCATCGCTGCGCCGGTCTCGCTGCCGCGAACCGTGGTGGGATTTTTCCCGTCTCCATTCCATAGGAGTTGGTTTTCAGCCAACGTGCGGAATCGAACCGCGCTTGAGCCGGCCGATGCGCAGAACCAATCGCGTGACTGCACGACGGCTGCTGGTCTGGCTCAAATGAGTTGGAACGCGCCGGGGCGGAGACCGGCGCTCCAGCAAATTGGGTTGGCCAACGGGATTTGCACCCGCACAGGCGCCGTCACAGGGCGCGATGCTGCTGTTACATCATGGCCAACATGAAATGGCCTGCCAAGGCGTAGCCGGCAGGCGAAGGCTGGAGCCTCTGGTCGGACTCGCACCGACGAATAGTGGTTTACAAAACCGCTCCTGTAGCTGCTGAGGCACAGAGGCAAAATGGCGTCCACGGCAGGACTCGCACCTGCGACCTCCACCTTCGCACGGTGGCGCTCTGATCTAACTGAGCTACGCGGACAACTTGCGTTGAGCCAATTGGCATCCGTGATCGGACTTGCAACGATTCGGCCCGACTTGAAAGGCCGGCTGCGCGAACTGCTTTGCATTCACGGACAGAACATAGAGCAGACATTCCTGTCTGCGGGTTCGCGGAACTTTCCAGTTCCGCGTTTCGGACGGGCGACTGGAAAGTCGCCTGAACCCGCAGGCTCGAAAGCCAGCGCTACGGCGGATTAACTTGGTCCCCGAGGTTGGTATCGCGCCAACGTCTCCTCGTCTTCAGCGAGGCGCTAATCTGCCTCAGCTACTCGGGGAATTGGCTCGCCGAGCCGAAGCGCCTTGACGAAGGATTGGTCGTCCCGGCAGGTAACGCTCCTGCGTCTTCCGGTTATCAGCCGGGTGCTCTGCTCTTGAGCTACGAGACGGATTCCAGTTGCGGCTTTGAACCAAAGCGTCGCATCGGACGAAAGACGAAGGCCGGTTTGGCCGACGGTCGGATGCGAATGGCTCGATCCGGCTTGTAGCTCCGGCGAAGGAGCAACTGGCTTTGATAGCGGATGACGGGCTTCATGTGATTTCCTTTCGTTGATGGTTTAGGAATTGGCCGAGGGCAAAATGGCGGAAGGCGTCGGTAATGCTCCGACCTCGGCGGTGCCGATCCTGTTTTCGAGACAGGTGCAGCCAGCTTATATCTGCCTGCCTTCCGTGGAATTTACGATTTAAGATTTACGATTTACGAACGCCTCGCCATTCGCGGACGGATGAAGTTTCGTCAATCGTCATTCGTAAATTGAAATTGGCTGCCAGGCTTGGACTCGCACCAAGACAAGCGGTTTAACAAACCGCCGTGCTACTTTGACACCACCTGGCAATGGCGCTGCCGGCAGGATTCCCACCTGCATCGTTCCGTTTAGAAGACGGATGCCTCATGTATTCGACCACGGCAGCAAATTGAAATTGGTCAGCGCGGCAGGACTTGCACCTGCGGTCACTCGATCCCAGGCCGAGCATGTTGCTGCTACACCACGCGCTGTTGCCCCGGCCAATGGCCGGCGCCGGGGGCTTTTTTCTTGTGAAAGATGGATGCTCGGTTTCCCTGGACACCAGCATCCATCGAAGAGTGGCGGACTCGAAGGGGCTTGCACCCTCAACCCTCCCGCAGACAACGGGGCGCTCTGCTGATTGAGCTACGAGTCCGAAATGGTGGCAAGTGCTGGTAACGCTCCAGTCGTCGCTTCCGACTTTGTTTTGCGACACCCGATTTACAGTCGGGCAGCCGGATCACTTCCCTTGGTGGCCCTACGCAAAGTCGTTGGTAGCGGGAGTGGGAGTCACACCCACCTGAAGAAGTTTATGAGGCTTCTCTCTGTGCATGGGTCGAGTTTCCCGCAGTGAAAATGGTGAAGTCGGTGGGTAACGCTCCCACATCAACTTGCTTGCAGGGCAAGTGCATTGCTTGTCTGCCACGACCCCAAAACGAAAATGGCAGGCTGCCTCCGTGCCGCCCGGAGTAAGCTAAGTTTTGGAGACTCGGCCGCGTGCTGACGCGCAGCCTGTAAAGAATTGGTGCGGTTGTAGAAAACTGCGCTTCGGTGGCCGTGCGCAAGCACGTGTTAACCCACAACCGCGAAAGTAAAAGGGCCGGGAGCATCACGCTCCCGGCCCGTGCCATTTCAACAAAGAACAAACACCTCTTGGTGATCTATTCGATCCCAACCCGCGGTTTCACGGCGGCTGTTTCGGTGTTTAGGGGCACACCTCCTAAGAAGCCCTTAGAATGTAAATTCTGGCTGAACACAATGGGCGCGCTTCTTTGCGACCGATGGGCATAGCCCACCGGTGGAGAACCTCGGCTCTCCTGCGCCTGACTTAGTTTTGTGTCGATTGACATCATCGAGATGTCGCCTTCGTTTCGTTCACAGCTTGTTCACCTTTCGTTTTTACGTTTGCTTTCAGTTCATCAGGGAAAATAAAAAACCCTGCTTACATCGCGGTAAGCAGGGTTTGAAGAAATTCTAAAATTCTTCTGTTACCTGCTTACCTCCGATTTATCCAAAATCATTTCGGGAGCTTGCCCGCGATACGACTTGGACAGGCCAAGGTTAAACACACAACCATGGCTGGTCCGGTCATTACGTGTCGCTCTCGCGACCGTCATGTTCGGCCAACTGGTGGCTGATATGTTGATGCAGATATTCATCGAATGCGGGAGACGTTTAGATCGCTTCCAGAGTTACGTCAATATATTTTCTTACTTTCAGAACGATTCATCCCATCAACATAAGTTGATGCCGGATGTGCGTTTGAGTTGAACCCTGCGGGACTCGTGGTGCCGCATCTCAACCGGCACCGCGCCGATGATGTTCTTGAACAATTCATGCACGCACGCGGCGGCTAATTCAGGGATGTTAATGTTGCGGTCGAGTATGCTGAGAGAATAGTTCACGCGACACGTAGGCGCATGAGTCGCGCGGTCGAGAAGTTGCGATTGTTCTTCACGAAACGAGGTGTGGCTCTTCCGGCTGCTGTATTGACGACGGTGATTTCCGCAAACTGTGTCCAAGCCGCACCTTTGGGATTGGCGAAGACCGTTTCGGCGGTCGCGAAAGGAACTGCGGCAACAGCTTCCATCGTAGCGCTCTTCAAAGGATTACTCAAACCCGTCTTTTCTTCATCGGCCGGAATTCTCGCCGCCTTTGCGTCGTTGCTCGTCAGCGTCTTCTTCGCCTTGAGGGCAGAGATTGGGAACACGAAATCACCACGCGAACGACAGTTCATTATTCGAATGATTTGGGTTCGGTTCGCCACGATCTTCCTGCTCACGGTGGTGCCAATCGTGATCGGAATACGATGCCTTCGGTGATGAAGCAGCCCCTTGTCATCGTATTTGGGTTTGCGGGAATTTGTTTTTGTGGCGCGATCGAGAGCGCCGCGCGGATGGTATATTTCCACCACCGCCGCCGACAGATTCAAATCGAAGATGGCACGTGGGAAGCAGCCAGTGGAGACAATCCAGCACCCACTGCCGCGCTGTTTGCTGAGGTGCCGGGCAAAACCGCAAAAGCCGATTCGTACATGGCGAAAGCGACGGCCTTCAGTCTGATAACATCTGTGATCGCCACGGCGACCTTGCTGATGCGAACGATCGCCGGTGGACACTGGATAGCTGCTTTGTTCGTCCTGTTGTGGAGTGGGTTCGCTATCTTCCGCATCCGCCATCGGATGCGATGGTCGCATATCGTTTCCTATGCGCGCTTCGTAACGCCTGTGAAAGTCGTGGTTTATTTCGGCGTGTTGACTCTGCTGCTCTTTAATGTCGCCTGCCCTACGCGACGATTATTGCGGGTCGGGCGAATCAACGGCCGCATCCGGCGACGTTCCCGGTGCAACTCGCGGATATCTGCATTCGAATGCATGGGTCGGTGCGGGGAACTGACAGTTCTCGATCCGTTTTTCGTGATTGGAAATGCGAACGTGTCGGCGGAGCGGGGTGGTTGTGAAGCAATTTGTCGGCGTTGAGTTGGATGAGGAATATTGCGATGAAGGTTGGCGTCGAGGGGTCGTGTTCATTCGGGAATTGGTTCCTCGTCGCGCCATAGCCTTCATTGCTCGCACATTTTACGGTGAACCCTATTTGGCAGTACCCATGCGGCACAGCATTGATCTCTCCGCTTCGAGAATCCGAGTTGAATATGCGTGGCGAAGGGCAGATCGGTGGGAATCACTTCACGCAACCGGGACAGGACAACCTCAACCCATCGAGATTGGCTCGGAGGAAGAGTTCATCACTGAGCACTATTGGGGCTACACAGCTCGCGCGGCCGGATGCAGCGAGTATCAGGTGGAACATCCCCGGTGGCGAGTGTGGCGCGCCATTGAAACCGGACTCGAGGCAGATGTATCGAGTTTATACGGAGATCGCTTCGCCGAGGGCTTATCTGGCAATCCTGCTTCGGCTTTTATCGCCGAGGGTTCACCCATTGTCGTGCGATGCAAGTCAGCCTTACTGCCTCGAAGGAATTCTTGACCGTGCAATGAAGCAAACCCGGCTCAATATGAAGGCCGCATGACAGTATGCCGATTTGCCGCCAGTCGGGAGGCTGGTAGGACGACGCGGGGAATCGAAACTCGCGGATGACTCATTGCGCGAGACGGCAGCTTCCGCCAGAGATCACGTTCGGAGTTCGCGCGGCGGCCTGAACCATTGTCCGCCGCTGAAAGATTGAATGAATTGCAGGGTAGCAATCAGCGCGCGAAGGCTACCGGCCGCTGCTCGGCGTTGTAACCGATGACACGATTCCCGGCTTGCACGAACTCCTGGAGAAGCCTGAAACGCACGCCCGTGATCTGGCAGGCCACTTGAAATGGCTCATCAGGAGTTGAGGCTGCGAGATAAAGCATCCCCGGCTCTTTCCTTTCGGGAAAGTGCTCGCCGCCATAAACGATCTTAACGTTGGGGTGTTCCAAGCTTTCAGTCATCCGCACTCAGGATAAGCAATCGGCTCAATGGTGGGAAAGCATTTGCGCGTTTCGGCAGTGGGTCTTTGGTTCCATCAGCGGCCCACGACCTCGCTATGTGGAATAACCGCGTCCCCACGTCTTCATCCCGACTCACACTCCATGGCGAAAATCGTTACCTGACCTCGCATGGCTGCCTTCACCGCCCGCCATCTCACTTCGCGCCCGGCTCACGTATTCCTCGCGGAACGGCGGCAGGTGCGCGGTCACGTTCCATGGTCGCAGGCCGCAGTTCATCCGGCGTCAACCGGCCATCGCCATCGCGGTCGAACTTCCGCAACAGCGCGGGAGCGTTCTCGATTTCCCGTGGATCAATGATCCCATCCCCATTCGCATCCAGCGCCAAAATGATTGGCGATCGGGGTTCACCGCCCATCACACCGTTTTGCTGCGAACTGTCGCGACGCGGACCGGTGCCAGAGATGAGCCAGCCGCCGTCCTTCAACTTCACCGCGCCGGGATCCGCACCCGGCGCCCGGAATGTTTCGTCCGCTGCCCATGACTGTCCGTTCGTGCTGGTGCCCATCCACACGCCGCGATTCCCCGTGCCGAAGAACCGGATGAGCTGTCCATCCGATTGCACATTGCCAAGCCACCGTCGTCCGCCTCCCATTTGCACATCAGGCTGCCGCGTGAAGTTAAGCCCGTCGTTGCTCGTGGCGTAATAGGCTGTCCCTTCACGCGCGCGCTCAGAGCGTTCGGCCTGAGGCGCGTCAGGATTCAATGCATTACCGTTGTCCGGTGAGAAGAGATGAAACACGCCGTGGTGCAGCACGGCGGCGCAGTCGATCACCGGCCGGCCTTCAATGCCCAGACGCACGCCGGGTTCGAAAATGAAGTCGATGCAGTTGCTCGATATGGCGGAGTAAATCGCCGGCCGATTTTGTTCAAACCGCTGTCCTTTCAATGAGGTGAAGTAGAGACGAACGCGACCATCAGGCAGCGGCACGAGCGTCGGATCGAAAGGAAACCGCATCCCGGTTGGCAATCCTTCGAGGTGGATCACTTGCGGCTCGGTCCAATTGCGGCCTTCATCCGACGAGAAGCGCACCGCCACCTTGTCGAAGTCTGCGCGGTTGTTCTCTGGAAAATGCTGATGCGCGGCGACGACACGGCCATCTTGCAGCCGCGCCAGCGTGGAAACGCCCGCTCGCGGAAATCGCGCCAACTGCTCCACCTTTGTGCCGGCTCCGGTGCGATACACCAGCACGTCGTTTTCCCAGGGACCGGACCGTTTCGGGATTGGCCTGACGCGGCCATCGAGCGGTTGCGCATCCACCTGCGCTGAAACATCGCCCACACGCAAGCAGACCAACATGGCAACGATCGTCCGCAAGAGCCGTAGGAAATTGAGTTGCATGCATGAAAACGTAGCCGCCTTGCCGAGCCGTGAAAGCCTCTTTTCCGACGAAAATCAAAGCGTGCCACTCCCGGCCAACCTGCGCCGAAAGGGATTACGATTCAGCCTTAGCCGTTGGCGCAATCTCGTCCTTAATTCGTCGAGCCGGACACCAGCGTGCCCGCGATTTGTTCCGAGTGAACGATGCGCGTCGGGTCTTTATCAGAGACGACCACGTATCCGCTTCCGCCCAGCATGTAGAGGCTGTCGATGGCCCCGGCGCGGCGAATCACCACTGTCTCGTTCGGAGTCGCGGCGATCTGCTGAATCTTGGGTGTGGAAAATGAATTGGGCCGCACCACCACGAGATCGCCTTTCTTGAGTGTTTGAGAATCGTCGAGCGGACGAACCATGGTGGAACGTTCCACCAACTCAGCCGCGATGGCAGCCCTCTTCGGCTTCTGCGGTAGGAAGAACCCCGGCCGCACGCCCTCATCCAACGATCCGAGCAAATACGAGTAGGTGCCCCCTGCCAGCAACCCGGCGAAAAGAAGAATCAAGACCAGCCCGCCGAGCGCCCTTCCGCGACCGATCAGTGAGACGCGCGAGGGTCGCGTGGCTTTTCCGTTGAGCCCGAGTTTACGATCCCCGGATTCAGGAAGCGTGGCGGCAGCAATTTTCATTCAGCAGAGAAATAGCACCTGACTGACGAAGTGAACATTCGCAGCCTTGCCATCGCCGCTGTACGGAGAAGTACTGCGTGCCGACCGCAGTCGTGCGCCAGCAGTTTTGCGCAACGTGATGGAGTTCGAGCGCGTCGCGGCGAAGTCTCGCATTGCGCGGTCATTTCCTTTCCCGCAAATTCTCGCCCCTTATGTCGAGCCGGAGACAGTACCCGTTCAACCTCATCGAGCCGAAGTGGCAGCAGTTCTGGGAGGAACAGCAATCGTTCCGCGCGTTCAATCCCGGCGAGGTGCTGCCGGCACAACATCCGTTCGCGCAGCGCCACGGACTCGCGGGAAAAAAGGTTTCCGCCGCCGATCTGCCGCCCAAGTTCTACGTGCTCGACATGTTTCCGTATCCGAGCGGCGCGGGCTTGCACGTCGGGCATCCCGAGGGCTACACGGCCACGGACATTCTCGCGCGCTACAAACGCGCCGCCGGATTGCATGTGCTGCATCCGATGGGCTGGGACGCCTTCGGCCTGCCCGCCGAACAATACGCCATCAAGACCGGCCAGCACCCGCGCCAGACGACGGAGGCGAACATCGCGAACTTCACCAAGCAGATCAAAAGCCTCGGCTTCAGCTACGACTGGTCGCGCGAGGTGGACACGACCGACCCGAAATACTTCCGCTGGACGCAATGGATTTTCCTGAAGCTCTACAACTCGTGGTTCAATCCCGAGACGAACAAGGCCGAGCCGATTGAGACGCTGAAGCAAAGTGCCGCCGGCGTCCCGCCGAGTCCGGCTTCCGACAAATCGAGCGCCGCTCCTACATTCCACGACCCGACCCGGCGAGACGCCGGGGGCACGCTGGAGGCCACCCGCCGCGCGTTCCGCGACTCCAAGCGCCTCGCCTTCGTGATGGAAGCGCCGGTGTGGTGGTGCGAACAACTCGGCACCGTGCTGGCCAACGAGGAAGTCATCGACGGCAA
>JBBRBM010000087.1:0-22934 GCA_038205745.1 Verrucomicrobiota bacterium
ACAGCGAGCGTGGCGGACATCGTTACGAAGCTCGATCGCGCCCGTAAAAGGCTGGAGGAAATCAAACCTGGCTGCACCAAGCCCCGCCAGCGAAAGGCAAAGGGCTGAGCTATGTCTAGTCATTTCAGGGACACTCCACTAGGAGATGGCGGCGGAAATGAAAGCCATACGGGAGCGGCAACCCGCAGCGCTGTTGAGCGAAGCGCAGGCGAAAGCCGCCGAGCCGGACACAACATCGTTGTCGATAATGACCGGCAAAAAGCAGCCCTTGTAGAGCTGCACGACAAGGATGGCACTGCCATCGCCCGCAACGAGACCGGCAAACTGGCCAGCGGTCATGGGTGCGGAACCAAAACTGCACCGTTTCTGCACCGAAAATGCCGGGGGTGCAGTTCCCGAGCCGCTCTTGAGGCGCGTCGGGCTCACAACTGACCGCTCGCAAAATGAGCATCGGTGCAAAACTGGTACAGAAACGGTCAGTTTCGACGGGCGGCGCCAGCGGTGAACCATCGTTTCACGGTGCTTTAAGGAACCTTCAAAGACGGCTGAAACGTCGTTTCTTGTGTCCCATGTCCCAGGGTCGCATTTGTTCGGTTTCGCGGGACACCTTGCCAAGATTTCGAGATTGATGGCGTTTTATTGGCCTTTTAGAAGATTCGTGTCCCACCCTGTTTTTGGCAAGGTGTCCGAACATTCCGAACATTTTTTGGTGCCTTGAACCCCTCTCAAAGCCCTGTGTTTCGGGGTTCATCGGGGTATTTCGGCCTTTTCCACCATTCCGAACAATTCCGCCGCGAAGACTCAGCAACGGAGGAATGGTGCGCGCGGCGGGAGTTGAACCCACAACCTTCGCCTTCGGAGGGCGCCACTCTATCCAATTGAGCTACGCGCGCATCAAGCGGCCGGCAACTTAGGGGAACGTTCTGCGTTTGTCATTTGCTTTCGCGACGCGAGCGAGTTGAAGAATTTGTTTCCGGCCCGCGCCGCTTTCGCCCACGCTCAGAACCAACGAGTATGCACACTTACCAGAACTTCATCGGCGGCGAATGGATCGCCGCGTCTTCAGGAAAAACTTACCGCAACACGAACCCGGCAGACACGCGCGAGGTCGTTGCGGAGTATCAGGCGTCTGCATCGACGGAGGCAGCACAGGCAATCGCCGCTGCGAGCGCGGCGTTCGCAGGTTGGGCGGCGCAAACGTCCGTGGCGCGCGGGCGCGTGCTGAGCAAGGCGTCGCAAATTCTGGAGTCGCGCAAGGCCGAACTCGCGGAGTTGCTCACGCGCGAAGAAGGCAAGACGCTCGCCGAAAGCACCGGCGAAGTGCAGCGCGCCATCGACATCTTTCGTTTCTTTGGCGGACTGAGTTACACCATCGGCGGACAAACCATTCCGCACGATCTGCCGCAGAATCTTCTCTTCACTCGCCGCGAACCGCTCGGCGTCGTCGGCTTGATCACGCCGTGGAATTTTCCGATCGCGATCCCGGCGTGGAAATTGGCGCCCGCGCTCGTGAGTGGAAATGCCGTGGTGCTCAAGCCTGCGTCGCAGGCGCCCGCGGTGTCGTTCGAACTGGCGCGCGCACTGGCGGAAGCGGGTTTGCCGAAAGGCGTTCTAAACGTTGTGACGGGCGACGGTCGCTCCGTCGGCGGCGAACTGGCGACGAATCCCGCTGTGGTCGCGCTCTCATTCACAGGCTCGCTCAAGGTTGGTTCGCAGATTTATCAGCAACTCGCGCAGCGCATGGCCCGCGCCCAAATGGAAATGGGAGGAAAGAACCCAACGATCGTCCTCGTCGATGCAGATCTCGATTTGGCCGCGCGGATGGTGGCGACGTCGGGCTTCGGACTCACCGGCCAGGCTTGCACGGCCACAAGTCGTGTGATCGTCGAGAAGTCTGTTGCCGAGAGCTTCACGCAAAAAATGATTGAGAAAGCGAAGGCGATCGTGGTCGGGAACGGATTGAAGCAAGGGGTCACGATGGGGCCGGCGGTGAACGAGCAGGAGTTCAAGGGGAACTTTGATTACATCGACATCGCGAAAAACGAAGGCGCGAAGCTCGTGTTCGGCGGCGAACGTCTTGCCGACGGTGACCTTGCTCACGGCTACTTCATGCAGCCGACGATTCTCGGCAGCGTGAAGCCGGAGATGCGTATCGCGCGCGAAGAAGTCTTCGGCCCGGTGATTGCCATTATCGAGGTGGAGAATTTTGATGAGGCGATGACCGTCGCGAACGGCGTGGACGTCGGCCTCTCCGCCTCGATCGTCACGCGCGACATCAAGAAGGCGATGCTCTATTCGGAACGCATTCAGGCCGGCGTGGTGAAAATCAACCAGATCAGCACGGGCCTCGCGTTGCAGGCACCGTTCGGTGGCGTGAAAAAATCCAGCACCGACTCATTCAAGGAGCAGGGCGCCGGCGCGGTCGATTTCTATACGCGGATCAAGACGGTGTATCTCGATTACTCGGCGTGATTCGCTGCCTTGAACGCTAAGTTCAAGGTAGCGCGCTGGAGTGTGCTATTGCGTTCTTACGCGGTAAAAACTCTGGGGTCGGTTCATTGCCCCCGCGTCCGTGAATTCCAGATTACCGACGCCATTCACTGCGTTTGTAACCAGCGGCAGCCAGCTTGTCAGGTTCGTCGAGAATTCCACAACGTATGGCTGATTGAATTCTCCGGCAAAGACGAGATTGAATCGGCCATCCGGGAATCGGCGCGATTCTGTGATCACGCTGTGTCCCGGAGCGACAATCAACACCTGATCTGCATTCGGCGCGGGAGCGTAAGTCGCGTTGCCGGATTGGGACGCGCGCAGCACGACCAGCCCCGGCCCCGTCAAGGTTGCTATTCCGGCGCTCACTGTTGCGGGGCCGGAAAGAACCGTGAACTCGACCTGCAATCCAGAACTCACGGTTGCCGAGAGCGCGAACGGAACGTCACCGAACACCTGCCGGCCCAGCGTGGAAAACGTGATGAACTGCGGCAGCTTCGCCACGGTGAAACTGCGCTGCACTTCCGCTGCCGGGTTGAAATTAGTGTTTCCGGATTGCGTCGCGCGAACAGTGATAACTCCCGCGCCTGTCAGAGTGATGAGGTTGCTGTTCATTGTGGCAGGACCGGAAACGAGAGTGAACTGAACCGCTAGCCCTGAACTGGCGGTCGCATTCACGATGAATGGCGGATCGGTTAGCGATTTGCCCGCGAGAGTTGGGAAGGCAATAGACTGTTCCGCCTTCGCCACGTTGAAGGTCACGTCCGTTGCTGCGGAATTGAATTGATCACTGCCCGGCTGCATGGCGCGGACAGTTACGGTGCCCGCGCTGGTCAACGTCAGACCAGTGCCGGACAGGCTCGCCGGACCCGAGAGAATTTGAAACTCTACGTTCAAACCAGAACTGGCCGAAGCGGCGAGCGTGATGGGCGCGTCGCCAAACGTCCGATTCGCAATGGCGGGGAAGATGATGCTCTGGTTCTGTTTCGGCGTTTGGTAAAACACCATCAACGAGTCACTGCTGCTGTTGCCCGCCGCATCAAAGGCAGTGACGGTGAGGATATTCGATCCCGGTTGTAGTGCGACGCCGCTGGCGATCCAACTGTCGCTATTCAACGATGCGTCTGCGCCGCCGCCACGGCTGTTCGACCATGTGACGCGAGTAACGCTGAGATTGTCGTAGGCTCCGCCCCAGAGATTCAGAGTGCCCGACGTGTTGGTGTAATTCGGCAAAGCCGTCGGTGTCGTGATGAACACTTGCGGTGACTCGATGTCCGAAAGCCCCAAAATCACCAAGCCGCCTTCGTAGTCGGCCGCATAGAGCTTTTCGCCGGATACTTTGACGTCCGAAGCGGATGTCGGAGTGTCGTAAGAGCGAAGGAGGAGGGGGTGCACAGGATTGCTGACATCGTAAACCAATACACCACGGGATCCTGCCGCTACGAATGCGGTATTGCCGTTGAAGTCGAAACCGTAAATGGAGATGTTCAGGGCATTGGAGTTGAGCAGGACGGGTGCGGCGGGATTGAGCAAATCCACGATCACCCAATTCGCGTCCTCATCGCGTCCAATGTGCAGATACCGGTTGTTTGGAGCGAGTTTCATTGTCCGCACGTATTTTCCAATATCTGGCAGCTGTCCAATCTGTGTCGGAGCCTGCGGATTGCTCACGTTGACAATTTTAAGTGAGCAAGTGCCGTCACCTTTTATGACCGCGACGCAGGCGATGCTTGTGTTCCCACAGACTGCAACTCCTCCGCTGCCTGAATCCAAATCCAACTCCAACTGGCTATAAATACTGGGAGCGGACGGCGGGATCGGGTTCACAAATGCCAATGCAGCACGGTCGTTCAAGTTTTGGCCGGATACGGCGACGTAGCCACCGCGCAGAAAGAAGTCATAAATTAAAAACTGACTCTGGGTTGTTGTTCCCTGCAACACCGGTGAATCCGGGTTTGACACATCCACTATGCGCAACGTCAAGCCACCAGAGAAAAATGCCTGGCTGGATGAGTATTCCACTTTGGTTCCTCCGCCCGATGCAGGGATGAATTGCGAACGCAGTATCGGGTTCGCGGAATTGGCGGCATTGAAGATTTTCATCCCGCGATTCTGTGTGGCCGCAATGACCGTTGTTCCATTCAGAGCTACTGAGAGGTATGCGCCCGATACCGTGTCAACCGCGGTTCGATAAGTCGGTGCGGCTGGTGAACTCATATCATACAATGCGAGTCCAAACTCACCAATCGCGCAGAAGGCGTAACCGCCTGCCACCGCCAGATTGTTTCCTCCGGATCCCGTTGGACCTGTAAAGGTTCTGCCAACCAACTGCAGATTGCCTCCGATGATGTCAGCAACCTCAAACCCCTCAAGGGAACCCCACTTGAGATAAACACGGCTGCCGATGATCGCCACGCTGGAATAACTTGCATCGCCATAGTCGCTCAGAACGCTGGGAGTATCGGGATTCGAAATGTCCACGACTTTCACGTAAGTGCCACCGTCAGCCAAGAGCGCTCGGTTCCCTGAAACGGCTAATGAATGCAAGTAATACCATTTGCTTACATTCGGGGTTTGCCCGCGCAAAGCCGGGGCCTCAGGATTGCTCACGTCCACGACACGCAACTTTCCATCGGAGGAGACGTAGGCGAATGTTCCCTGCGCTGAAGCTTTCACAACCACCTTGTCGGCGTAGCCACCCGTTGCGATTGAACTCATGAGTCGCGGAGCAGCGGGATTGGAGAGATCGAATATCCCGAGTCCCGCATTTTCCATCGCCACATACGCATAACCGCCCAAAACGTAAACGCCGAGTGCTCGCCCGGGCGTGATGTATTGCCCACGGAGGCGGGGCAAGGACGGAGTTGTGACCTCGACGATTTGAAGACCGGCGTCTGCGGCGGCGACACACGCGTATTGATTCGGACCGAGAGGCAGGAGGGCGATGTCACGCACAAGTCCCGGCATCGGGAGGCGCCCAACGGGGACGGGGCTTGCAGGGTTGGAAATGTTCAGAACAACGAAAGAAGATCCCTCGCCGTAGAAGCAATTGGCCCCCTGCGCTGCGACCGCATACACGTAACCGCCAATGCTGCCGGCCAACTCGAGTCCACTGCCGCGCGGAACGCCGTATGTGAACCCGTTTTGATTTGTCGCGCTGCCACCCGAAGTTTGGACAACGACCGGGACGGTGCCGTAAACAGAGTTCGATGGGGTGAGGCAAGTGATTTGCGACGCGCTCAGCACGGTGACGTTTGTGGCTGGTCGTCCATCCACAAGCACGGTCGATGGATCACTGAAGTTTGCGCCATCGATGGTCAGCGCTGTTCCTCCCGCAAGAGATCCCACCGGTGGGCGGATGCTCACGATGATGGGCTGGCCCGCTGGTGGCGTGTAGTTACCAATTGCGAGTGTGGTTCCGCCAGGCTGAATCGTGATCGACTGGTTTTGTGGCGCAGACCAACCGGAAACAGAATCGAACGTGACAGTGTAGGCGCTGCCGGGCACAAGAGAAACACTCGCGCCGCTGTTTTGCGGTGGGCCGTTGTTCACACGCCATTTCGCACCCGCTGTCGCTGCTGCGGGCGGCGTGATTGTGACGATAAGCGTGCCTGCCGTGCTGTCCTGGGTGTAGTTGGCCACGACGTTGGTAGTCTGTCCGCCGACAACGGCGACTTGTTGTGCAGCGGGTTTGTTCCACCCGGGCACATCGTTGAATTCGAGGTAATGGGTGCCGACGTAAGCGCTGTTTAGTGTCACACCGCTGTTCGTCCACACGCCGCCGTTGTCCCGCCATCGCGCTCCAGCCGCGACGGCGCCGGACGGTTGGATGACCACATTGATGGCACCGACGCTGTAATCACCTGCTGCGAAATTGGCCGTCACGGATTTGTCACTGCTCATCACGACATCAACGAAGCTCGACGAGCCCGACGCGTCACCGCTCCAGTGATCAAAGTGCCAGCCGGGCGCTGCGGACGCAGTGAGTCGAACGGTTTCTCCCGGCGAGAATGTGTTGCGGTTTGGATTTCGCGTGACCTGTCCGTGATCACTGTTGATGGAGAGGTAGTAAGTTGTCGATGAGGCCGTGTAATTTCCCGTCACGGGTGTCTGCTGATTGGCCACAACTGTGATCGTTTGATCCGGCGGTGTGTTATAACCAGCAATGGATTTGAAGCCGATCTGATACTGGCCGGGACCGAGATTCTGAAACGGCACATTGGGCGTCTGGTAAGTCCCGCCGGGAAGGAAACGCCATTGCGCGCCGGCATTCACCGCTGCGACGGGTGTGATGTTGACGAGGAGATCGCCCGTGAGAACTAACACAGTTACCAAGCGGAAAGTAACTTGGACGGACGTGCTGGCTTGAAGATTTGGGATCGTGTAAGTGGGGCCGCCGGATTGCGCGAGCAGACCGTTCACGTACCAGGACGCCACTTCGTAGCCGGAACTGGCGGCGGCAGTGAGATTGACCGTCGAGCCAGCGGAGCGCGAAAAAGTGCCGGAAGGACTGATGGAACCATTCGGTCCGGTGGAAGCGGTGATCGAGTAGTATGTGGTGCCGGGGTCAGGAGGCGGAGTTTGCACAGCAACAAGCGCGGCATCGCTGAACATGACTCCATTCTGATTGGTCGCTCGCACCGTGTATTTACCGGCGGTGGCTTCATTGACCGTCAGGATGTGACTGCCACCAGTGGCGCCGTTGACCGGTTGTCCGTTCCTGAACCACTGGTACGAGTTTGCCCGCAAGGCTTGTGAGGTGAGCGTGACGCTCGATCCTGAGGATGCGCTGGTCGTTTGGGGATGAATCGTAAAGCGCGGCAGGATTCCAATCGCCTCGTAGAGACTTCGGGACCATCCGAGTTCTGCGTAACTGAAAGGACAGTAAAGTTCGCTCAGGCCCGGCTCTACTGATTGACCGGGGATGCTTGCCTTCACTGTGTCCGCGTAGAACTCAATCGGCCCGGCATGATAGTCGTAGTGTTTGCTGTAAGTTGCCGGCCAAAAAGGAGGCGACCAATCGATCTGCGCATTCACGTCACGCCCGCTTCGCCAGACGAAGGAATTCTGTGTGCCTATCGTTGGACCAATGTTGCCAAATGCGTTCCATCCCGGGCCGGTGGCTTGATCGTTCAGCGGAGCATCTTTCGCAAAGTAGTTTTCCAATCGGTTTATTCGGTCGATCGCCGGGCTGTAAATCAGATCACTCATGGCGTTGGTGCTTTGACTGTGGGGCGAGATGGATACCGGAATGTATGGATCCAACAAGGTGATCTGAACGATGACGGCGGAGTTTAGGTTGAGGAGACTCTGCGCTGCGCTGCGGGCGGCCCACGATCCTGCGCTGTGGGCGATCAAATGAACCTGGCGCAATTCGGGAGCCGATCGGTTCAAGATCATCGCGAGATATTCGCCAGCGACGACGGCATGTTCCGCAGATTGCGTTGCATTTTCCGTCACGAATTCGCCCAAAACGACATCCTGCCACACCGACCCCGTCGCAGCGGTCCGTTCCCAATGAAATGGCGTGAGCTTCCAGTCAGTCGAGAGAAGCTTCAGTCGAAGAATGTTCTTGAGGTAAAACCATTGGTCGGATGTTTCGTACTGATCCGATGAGTTGTCCGGATTCCAGCCGTGAATGAGAACGACAACTTTCCTGGCATTTCCGTCGATGGGAGAGCCGTCAATTTCGTTCATCAATTCAGATGCTAATTGACTGAACGATGGAGAGGGAACCAACAGGGCAGCCAGCGTTAAGGCAATCGCGGCAATACGTGGAATTCGGAGGTTTTTCGTGGTTCAGGGTTCATGTGAAGCCTCGAAAAACGGAAAAGGCGCGAACTTAACGCACCCCCCACTGAGGCACCGCGAAGCGCCTTCACAGAAAGCCCGCCAAGCCGCGCCCGATTGGGGCGCGCTCGGTCGGTTTCTGTGAGGGCATGGAAAATTCGCGGTTTTCAGTGGGCCCGCAGCCGAAGCTGCACAGATTGTGTTTTAGTTTTGCTTACATCGTTTCTTCCCGGACGCTTTTATTGAATCAGGGACGTTCGTTTACCGCAAGTAGGGGCGCGCCCAATTCTCCATAAATCAAAACGGCTGTTTCCGCCGCTTCAGCTCTCAGAGCCTGTTTGAAAACTCGCCCGGTCAGGGGACCGGGCCTACAGGAAACCGTGATTCCGGTTGAATCTTGTAGGCCGCGTGCCCTCACGCGGCGTGCTTGGGGAGTTTTCAAACCGGCTCTCAGACAGTTGAATCCGGGAAAAGTCAGAGCCTCCTCACGTCGGCTGCTACGGGAGTGATTACAAAACACCACTCGCATCACTACTTCGGCTTTGCGGAGACGCAGTGGAAGCTCTTCGACAAGGAACGGCGCGGCGGGTGAAGCCGTTGCTCTACGTGTACCGCGTGCTGCTCACGGGCATTCACCTGATGCGCACCGGCGTGGTGAACGCGAACCTGGTGGAGCTGAACGCCGAAGCGCGTCTGCCCTACATCGCCGACCTCATCGCCCGCAAACAATCCGGCGAGAACACCGCGCTCGAAGACGCGGACGTGGCCTTTCATCAGCGCGAATACGAGCGCCTGCGCGTCGAGTTGCAGGCCGCGCATGACGCGAGTCAGTTGCCCGAATTGCCGAGCGATGAGACGCGGGCGGCGTTGAATGATTTACTGGTGCGTGTACGCCTTAAAGGGCGAAAACAATCTTTGACACGCATTCCGCGCCTCTGCGGTTCAAAACCCGCTTCCACCCGGCCGATTACTGCGCTGGCGTCTGGCTCACAAAACTCGCGGGTTCATCGGTGCTGCCGGTGACTTTGCATTCGCGCTCTGTTGGAATTGGTTCAGTTTGGAGAAAATGAATGAGACGGGCCTAAGGCACATCGAACTACTCAACTAACAATGAACTCAATTGTTTCATCGGTTCTCCCGGCCTTGCGCCATGCCGCCATGCCGGCTCTTTGTGGCGCAGCCCTGCTGCTCAACACTTCAGTCCGGGCGGCGGACAAGTGGACGGATATTTCAAGCTCCTTGATGGAGCGTGTGACCAACAATGGCGCGAAGCAGGCGTGGCCTGGCGGTTGTTCGGGCGTGGTGGTGAATCGAACGAACGGGGATGTGACCATCAAAGTCGTCGGGCTCGGACTGTGGCGCAATTCCGACAAAGGCAAGGCCTGGCAGCGGATTGATGGCGACACCATCTCAGGCCGGGACGAGACGGGATGGGCCACCAGCGTGGACCAGAACTCACCCACGCGGCTCGCCAGCTTTTCGCTGGATGGAACGGCCGGCTGGACTGCAGCCGGTATCAGGTGGAACCGTTTCACGACTCTTGGCCGCAACTGGGATTACGGCTCCGTGGATTGGGCGGCGACGGTTCCAAAAACCATCATCGCGGCCAAACACGAAACCTCTCCACCGGGGGAAGTCTATGTGACAGGCGACGGTGGCGTGACCTGGAAAAAACTTTCGATCTATCTCAATCGAAGCACGGATCGCGTCTCCATGGTCGGAGCCATGAATGCCACGACGTTCATTTATGGCAATGGTGATGGCATCCATCGCAGCACGGACACGGGGACCACTTGGACGAAGGTATCGTCCGCCAATCCGCAGACCCGGATTCCTGTGCTCTTTCACGGCGCGCATTATTTGGGGAGCACGAACAGCCTGCTGGTGAGCAAGGACAACGGTGCGACTTGGCAGGAACAGGGCGCGGCGGTGAGTTTCTGGCAAGGCCCGTTCTTCGGTCGCGACGAGAAAGAGATGTTGGTCGTCGGCAAGAACGGCGTCTTCATGACGAAAGACGCGGGCGCAACATGGAAGCAGGCGGCCAGCCTCAAACCAAAGGAAGGCGGTTTTGTTTTCAGCCCGCACTGGTTTGGCTGTTACGCATGGGATCCGGTGAACAACATCCTCTACGCTTCAGCCATGGGAAATCCGGTTTACAGGCTCGAGCTTTGAAATGCCCAGATAGCGAAACGTCAGGCCAGGGCCAGCCGACACCGGGTGGATTTACTTCGCCATCCCAGATCGCCAGTTCGCCTCCACCGCTGCCTCCGAAGACGCTCGGCAAATTCTCGTCCATGCGCCATCTGCTCGTGATGCTGTTGAGTCTTTGCCTCGCGCTGTTTCTCGCGGATGCCATCTTATCGCTGGCTGATGATTCATTGATCCTCCTGGGAGGCATTCACATCCTGACGTCAGCTCGCGGGTTTGTTTTCCTGTTCGCGCTGCTGATGGCGATCGTCGTTTACGTACTGATGGGAGTCAGTCCCGCGATTCCCAAGCGGCTGTTCCTGGCGGTCACGCTGTTCAGCCCGGTGGCGAGCCTCGCCGTCATTGCGTTCCTGATTTACAACTTCAACCGTGTTCAGCAGGCCGCGTGGTTCATCTCGTTGTTCCAGCTCATTGTGGGGCTTTGCATTCTGAGCAAGGTTCAAGGCGGGTTGAAATTTCGCTGGCCGCTCGTTTCGGAGAAACAGCTTTTGGATCGGCGTTTCAGTTGGGGAAACGTGGGTGGTTTTTTCGCGATCAACGTCTTCGTGTTCCTGCCGGCGGTCGTGGTTTATCTCTTCGTTTGCGCCGCGCTGGCGGTGAGTCATCACAGCGACGGCTTTCTCGCACTGACCCCGCGCGGGTTGACGGTTCAGGTAAGGAAATATGTTCGCGCGGATGGCAAGTCGGTGCAGTTGGTGCCGATGGCGCACGTGGGCGATCCCGAGTTCTACCGCAAACTCACGCAATCCTTTCCGACGAATTCATTGATCCTGATGGAAGGAGTCAGTGACCACAAAAATCTGCTGACGAACAAGATCAGCTACAAACGAATGGCGAACTCACTGGGTCTCGCCGAGCAGCACCATGAGTTCAATCCGCGCGAGAGCCAGGTCATTCCGGCTGATGTGGATGTCGAGGTGTTCTCAACGAACACGATCGATTTCCTTAACCTCGCCATGCTCGCTCACGCGCGAGGTGTGAACGCCGAAACGATACTGAAGCTGACGCAATACACACCGCCGCCGGGTTTTGAGGAGCGACTCTTCGATGATCTGCTCCGAAAGCGGAATCGGCGTCTGCTGGAGGAAATCAGTGCCCAGCTTTCGCAATCGGACGCCCTGATCGTGCCTTGGGGCGCGGCCCACATGCCGGAGATTGCCAAAGAAATTCAGACGAGTGGCTTCCGACTCCAAGAAACCAAGGAATACAGAGTGATCCGGTTCCGTGGCAGATAAGCTCTTCAACCGCCATTTTGCTTCGGGAACAGCGACAGGCGGCAATCGCGAGCTAACACGCGCTCAAACCCGGAAGAAATTTTTCCGCTTACATCACCACCATCCCGCCCTTTGAGCCAGGCGGATCCGATACCCGACTGGTGCTTGCGCGCACGGTTGTTGAGGGCAGGAAGTAGAACGCTTCGCGCTTTCAGTTTTCGCGCCCGCGGCGTAAGAGGACTGCATACAAGGTTCGCGCCGCCAATGGGCGTGGGTAACAAAGGGAATTAAATCATGAGCAAAATCACCACCAAGGACGGCACGACGATTTACTACAAGGACTGGGGTCCGAAGACGGGTCAACCCGTTGCGTTCAGCCACGGATGTCCGGACACAAGAACGCTTATGATTGCATCAAGGCGTTTTCGGAAACGGATTTCACCGATGACCTCAGGAAGTTCGACGTGCCCACATTGATCATTCACGGGGACGACAACCAGATCGTGCCGATCGACGCGTCGGCGAAGCTCTCTGCGAAACTCATCAAGAACTCGATCTTGAAAATCTATCCGGGCGGAAGCCACAGCCTCGGCGACACCAGCAAGGAACAGCTCAACAAAGATCTGTTGCAGTTCATCAAATCCTGAATCGAAGGCACTCCTCGCCTCGCATCCCGAATCAATTGTGTTGTTCCACGCAACCGAACACGCGGCCAGGCCGCCCTTATATCAGGCTGACCTGGCCGACCAACCGGAAATTATTGTTCGCCGGATTCTCCCAACCCACCACGAACCTGGGCGGTGTCTCTCCCCGCCCGCGAGGCGACCGAACTCTTTCCATTCTTCACGCCAGCGAGGAACGATGACGCTTCCATCAATTTCTTCTCCAACTCCTGCACGTGGCGCGCGCTCTCCGAAGCGGATTGCTTCGCTTCGTCGCGCTCCTTCTCGGTGCGGGCCAACACCGCCTTGATCGCTGGGATGGTGGCGCGAGTAATCTCCAACTCCGTCTCCCATTCCTGCTCGGCCGCCTGGTGGGCTTCCGCCTGCGCGGTTAACTGGCCCATCAAATCCTGTTCACGCTGCTTGGCTTCGGCTTGGGTGCCCTCGTCCTTCTGCTGCTTTTCCTGCAACTCGACTCGGACGGCGTCCAGCTTCGCCTGCCATTGCTGGTCACGCTGGCGCAATTTGGATTGGAAGAGTTCTTCCTTCTGCTGCATTTCAGCCATCCATCTCGATTCGGTGGCGCGGGCGCTGACTTCCGCGCTGCGCTCCCGTTCCTGCTCGCGGCCGCGTAATTCCTGATCCCCCTGCGTTTTCAACTCAGCCTGGCGGGCGTCAAACTGCGATTGGAGTTGCTGCTCGCGCTGACGGATTTTGATTTGGAAAACCTCTTCCTTCTGCTGCGCCTCTTGACCCAAACGGGTCTCAGTGGCACGGACGCGCGACTCGGCCTGCTGTTCCCAATCTTCATGACGGGCGCGCAAATCCGACGCAGACTGATTCTGCAATTCGGCTTCCCGCGCGGCAGCCCTGTTGGTCAATTCCTGTTCGCGCTGCTTGAGCCTGGCGTGGAAGGCCAATTCCTTTTGCTGCAATTCCTCCCTCAGGCGCGTGTCAGCTTCGCGCGATTGGGCGTCGAGTTGGCGTTCCAATTCCAACTCCCTGCGGCGCAACTCCTGTTCCGCCTGCGTTTGCACTTCGCCTAAACGAACATCCGCCTGCGCCTGCAACTGCTGCTCGCGTTGCTTGAGCCGGATTTGGGCGCCCTCGTCCCGCTGCTGCAATTCCTGGTTCGAACGCGCTTCCACCTCACGGGCGCGGGCTTCCAACTGACGCTCAAGCTCCGTCTCGCGGCGTCGGGCGTCCTGCTCAACCTTGTTCTTCTCGTCCACCAGGCGGGCTTCAAAGGCGAGTGACAATTCCTGCTCACGCTGCTGCGATCGGCGTTCAAAGTCCTCTTCACGCTGGCGCAACGTCTTCTCAAACTCCGCTTGCTGCCGCTCCAGACGGTGCTTCTCTTGACGGGCCAACTTCTCCATCTCTCGCGCGGCGTCTTCTTTGGCTTGTGACAATTGGCGGGAGAGGGAATCAGCCTGATGTTTCAACTGAGACTCCGCGGCATCGCGGGCGTGCAAGGCGTCCTTCAAGTCATGCGCCAGCTTGGCGGATGCTTCCACCGCGGCGAGTTCGGCGTCGGCCATTTGGCGACGAGCCTGGACGACCTGGGCTTTGCAATCCTCGGACACCTCCAGCAATTTCTTATGATGCTCCTGAATCAGCGCCGTGCGCTCCGCCTCGCCGGCGGCACGCTGCTCGTCCAATTCCTGACGCAAATGGGTCAGGCGATCAGACCACGCATTCTGGCGCATCTGAATCTGGCGCTCGATCTCCGACTTCTGCAAATCGCGCAAGGCGTCCTTCTCGATGATCGCGCGATTGAGGGATTCGGCCGTGCCGGAAAGCTTGGCCACCCACTCCTCTTCCTTTCGCTTCAATTGTTCCTGGTGTCGTGCGGCGGCTGCGGCAATGGCATCCTGCGCTGCCTGCAACTCGGCATCCTTCTCGGCAATCGCTTTTTCCGCGGCGGCTTTCTCGGCCACCAACGCATTGTCACGAGCGGCGATCTCGGCGGACGCTTCACCAGCCAGGCGCTCGGCGCGCAAAATCTTTTGGCGGCCGGCGCGGATGTAAAGCCAGTGCAATCCTCGACCGAAGAAACCCAGGCGATGCGGCGGGCGCTGTTGCTCGGGCTTGAAGAGGGTCGAGAAACCTATCTCAACCATCAATGTCGGCAGGAAGGCGACAATGAACGCCAGCACCGGATAAACCCAAATCCGCACCATGCTGATTTGATCCGTGAGTATGTCGCCGCGCTGCTTCGCGGTGGCCGTGATGGACATGGGGCGCTCGCCTTTGAACAGACCGCGTACAATCTCCACCGTGGTGGCGATGCGGTGTACCTGAGTATTTTTGATCGCGGCCTCGCGCGCCTCGTAAAACCCGTCGGCCTTCTTGCGGCTGGAATCCAGTTCAGCGCGTACCACATCCAGTGGGCGCCGGTTCTTGAGCGTGTCTTGTTCTTTCTGAACAGAGGTGTCGAATGCTTGATCAATCTGCTTTGCTTCCGCCGCACCTTCTTTCACCAGGAGCGCCATGGAAGCCAATAAATCTTCACGCTTACGGTCCGTCTCCTCGCGCTTGGTGCCGGAGCGACGGTCAAATCCTTCGCGCAACCGACGGGCATCGGTGTCCACCTGAGCAACACTTTCACGACGTTTGTTATTGATCGCGGCGAGTTCGGTTTCTTTGGCTTTGATTTGAGCCTCGATCTCCGCAACCAGAGTTGGTTTAAGAATCTTATTGGACTCGCGGTCGGGAGGCACGCCGGGATGAACGGGTTCGCTCATCAACTGACGCTTGAGAAAATTGGCGCTGTCATACTCCGCTTTGTCTTTGTCATAAGCCGCCTTCTTATTGGTGTAAGCGGCCATCTTCGCCTTGTAGGCATTTTCAATGCGGGCCTCTTCCGCGTTCCATGTAGTGGCTCGGCCTAATTCAGTTTCTCGACGTGTGCGCAGATCGATGATGGCTTTGGTGAGCTGTGCAGCATCGGCATCAAACTGCCTGATGATGGTGGACTGGCGGATCTCGACTTCGGACAGCTCCTTCTTTTGAAAATCAGTCAGCGTGATGGCGTCCTGCCGGGTCGCTTCGTTTCGCTTCAGCGACTCCTCCATTTCCGCCTTGGCCTTGGCCTGCTTTGCGGACAGCTCGGCGAGCTTCCGATCGCGATCCGCTTTCTTCTCCTCGATGCTGGCCTTTACCGCGCCTTCGTCCTTGGTTTGATTTTCCAACTCGGCGTTGAGCTGGACGATTTTGATTTCTTCCGCCGCCGCCTGTTCGAGGTGCTGGCTGGCCGGTTTCATGGCGGTGCCCATCTCATAGACCGCCATATCCTTGACCAATTGAAACGTCAGCACACAGATCAGCGGCAACCCCACAATCAGCATGAAACCCTTTTGCCATCCGTAGCGAGAGGCGGTCCAGATCGCAAGCGGCAGCTTGAGCAACTCGACAGCGAGAATGGTCGCGCCGATCGGACCGATGCCGAAAAACGTGACTCCCATGCCCTGGGGCAGGCAGACCGTCTGCTGATATTTCCATCCGGTCGCCAGGATGACGAACTCGACGACGGTCGCCATGACGAGCAATGGCACTGTCAGGTAGGATATGCGTGTGCTCTTCAAGCGCTGCCACGGGAAGAAGCCCGCCTCCTGCGAAACCGTGGTAGAACCTTGCGAATTGGTTGAGTTGGAATGTTTCATAGTGAACCTTCTGAATTCTGAAAATTACCCGTGACGCAAATGGGAATGGCCTTCTCGCAACGCGCCTTGAAACGTAACGGCGAGAACCTTTAAGCCCTGAGTTTCGATTCCCGATTTCAAATTGGCGCGTCCCCTAATCACGGGCCGACTCAGGCAGCTTGTGTGCCAGTGTGCCGATGCTGGGCCAGACTCCCCTGCCCGCTTGTTCAGCCATAAGGATGTGAGGAAGAGAGCAATATTTGAGCAGGAAACCAGAAGCTTGCCCACCCCGCCGACACATCTGCGGGACATTCAGCCAAATCGCTGTCAGCAATGTTGAGACAACGGTGTCAAAAAATCTGACGTGCCGATTGGCGATGTCAGTGCGCGGCAAGCCGAAGAAAAGCCGGGGGGGGTGAAAGCCTGCGCAGGAGCCGAGCCGCCCGTGCCTCGGGCGGAGACTTAATCCGCAACGGGAAGTTTTCGTGGACGAGTAAAAGCGCGGATGAGCCGCCGGAGCGATTGCGTGTCGATGGGCTTGGCGATGAAAGCGTCCGCAGGGATTGTGCGAAGATCGGGACAGCCGTGCCCGCTCATCAACACGCGCGGCACATCGGTCATGGCAGGATCATCTTGCAACGCCCGCATGACTTCTTCACCTCCACACCCCGGCATCGAGTAATCGCACAGGATCAATGAGGCATGGCATTCGCGCGCCATGGTCAAACCGTAGAGACCGTCTGTCGCGACAACGGCACGGCAGTTCTCGCATTCAATAAGCGAGCCGACGAACCCGGCAAAATCCGCGTCGTCATCGATCACAATAACAATTGGCAGGCGTGAAGCCATGAACGCAGTTATCGGCGCGGGAAGTGTGCCACTTGAACCGGCCAGACGTTGGCGGTCTGTGAATCCGATCTACGCCATGCCGGTGTTCGTGCGATGAATCAACATCCCCTGGGCGCACAATTCAGCTTCTCCCGGCCTTTGGACGAGCCAAGCGCCAGTGCGCCGGCATCGATCCCGCAATGTTGCCGCGGTGGCCGTGGCTGCCAGTGACATTGCGACGTTGGCGAATTCGGACTCCGCCGGATGTGCGGCAAAGTTTTGTGCGCTCCCGCTTGGATGCGCCGCTGCGCAGACAAGCGCACGGTGACAGGCACTGGTTTTCGGGTTCTTGGAATCCCCAGGGGTCCAACCAAACAAGAGGCTGAACATTTTATTCGTGGAATTGGAGCCAGCAGTCGGATTTGAACCGACGACCGACGGTTTACAAAACCGTTGCTCTACCACTGAGCTATGCTGGCGTCCCGTCACGAAAACACACCTGCGTGGAACTGTCGCGACGCGCGTTCTTGTAACGTACGACTGGGTGCGATGCAACGAGTAGCATCATTCGTGGTTGGATTGCAGCGTGTTCCAGCCGATCGCGTCGCAAGGTTTTCGAACGCCACCGAAACAGCATTTATTGCAAACCGAGCAATCGCCCGCCGTGCCACGTGATGAAGGCCAGCACCCAGGCGAGCACCGTCATGTAAGTCCATTGGAACAAGGGCCACTTCCACGAGTTCGTCTCACGGCGCACGACAGCCACCGTGCTGACGCATTGCAGCGCGAAAACGTAGAAGACCATCAGCGTGACCCCGAGCAGCGGCGTGTAGAGCAATGATCCGTCCGGACGCTTCTGCCCTTGCATCGTCTTGGCCAGGCTGGCGGTTCCCTCGTCACCTTCGGCGCCGCCGACGTTGTAAACAGTGGACATGGTGCTCACGAAAACTTCGCGCGCGGCGAATGAGCCCACGATGCCGATGCCAATTCGCCAGTCCATGCCCAACGGTTTGATGAAGGGCTCGATGGCGCGGCCCAACATGCCGGCGAAACTATGGCGGAGCTTCTCGCCGGATTCCGCCTTGCTGAGATCCGAGAGGCGGATGTCCAACTCCTCAACCTGTTCTCGCGTCACACCCGGCGGAGGCGTGCCCATCTTGATCCCGGCACGTGCGCCTTCCATGAAAGTGTCGGCGCCTCCAGGGGTGTTCACCGTGGGAAACACATTGTGAACTTGTGCGACACGTTTGAGCGCGAATTCCTTGGTGACGCCATCGCTCTTCGGGTACGTGGCGAGAAACCAAAGAATGATATTGATGCCGAGAATGATCGTGCCGGCACGACGCAGGAACAGCCTCGACCGATCCCACATGTGGCGCATCACGACGTGCGGAACCGGCGCCTTGTAGGGCGGCAATTCCATGATGAGCATCGGCGTGGCCCCTTTAAGCAGCGTCTTCTTGAAGAGCCACGCCATCAGCAATGCCACGATGATGCCGAGCATGTACATGGCGAGCATGGTGAGCCCTGGAAGTTTCAACAGTCCGGCGACGCGCCTGTCCGGAATCGTTGCCGCGATCAACACCGTGTAAACCGGGAGACGCGCCGAACAACTCATCAATGGCGCGACAAGAATCGTGACGAGCCGGTCCTTCGGCGACTCGATGGTGCGTGTCGCCATGATGCCGGGAATCGCGCACGCGAACGAGCTGAGCATGGGAATGAAACTCTTGCCGTGCAGTCCCACTTTGCTCATGAGGCGATCCATCAGAAACGCCGCGCGCGACATGTAGCCGGTGTCCTCGAGAACGGCGATGAAGAGAAAGAGCAGGAGAATCTGCGGCAAGAAAATCACCACCGCGCCGACGCCTTTGATGACTCCGTCCACCAGCAAAGTGTTCAGATCGCCGGGCGGAATCCATCCGCCGACCTTGTTGCCGAGGTAATCCACGACGGCCGTCATCCACTCCATCGGAATTTTGGCGAACGTGAAGATGCTCTGGAACAGCAGCAGCATGATGCCGACGAAAATAAGCACACCCCAGACGCGATGCGTCAGAATGCGGTCGAGCTTATCGCTGAAGGTTTCCTGATCGACGTCGGCTTGCGCCGTGACAGCTTGCTCAATGGCGGCGATGCGTCCGTATCGCGTTTCGATCGCCACGCTGCGCCAATCGACCTTCGCCAATTCGAGACGCTGCCTCGCTTCGGCAACCGCGGCACGAATCGCTCCTGGGTAATGATTGCCGCTCGAAAGGAGAAAACGCTCATCGCTCAGGATGAGCAGAGCCTCCGCCTGCGCTTGAAAGTGCGTTTCGGGAAACGTCTGTTCGAGCAGCGCGACAATCTTCTCCGCCTCACGTCCAAACGCTTCCGGCAACTCAGAGAATTGGCGCGGAACGATGTTGAAGTCCGCGCGCTCAAGAATTCGCGTCATCGTCTCACGCAACGCGGGCAATCCCTCGCCGCGACTGGCGACAATCGGCACCACGGCGCATCCCAGTGCTTTGCTCAGCGCGTCACTGTCGATCGTGAGGCCGTTCTCCTCCGCCACATCCACCATGTTCAGCGCGAGGATGGTCGGGTAGCCGAGTTCGATCACCTGCGTGGCGAAGTAGAGGTTGCGCTGCAAGTTCGATCCGTCAACCACGACCACCACCACGTCCGGCGGCGGCACCTCGGGAATGCGGTGAAAAAGCACATCGCGCGCAACTTGTTCGTCGAGCGACTGCGGACTGAGCGAATAAGTGCCCGGCAGATCCAGCACGCGGATCGCGCCATCGCGCACGCCCATCAACTTGCCTTCCTTGCGCTCGACGGTGACGCCGGGATAGTTGCCTACCTTCGCGCGCAACCCGGTCAGCGCATTGAACAGCGTGGTCTTGCCGCAATTGGGGTTGCCGGTGAGGACAACGTATTTGGCGGCCGTCGCAACGCGAGCGGGACGACGACGACGAGTGCCGGCGGAATTGTCTGCGGGGGCCGACATCGCTACTTTTTCCGGACCATGATCAACTCCGCATCCTGTTTCCGCAGCGAAAGATTGTATCCGCGCACTTTGATTTCCACCGGATCACCCAGGGGCGCGAAGCGGACGAGCTCCACGCTGGTGCCGACAAGCAAACCCATTTCGAGAACACGGCCGCGACGTTCCGGCGGCAATCTTATTTCACCCACGGTGGCGGCCTGGCCAACCTCGATCGAAGTCAGCGGTTGCAGATCAGGATCAGACATTATTCAGGCGGCGAGGCGTTTCGGTTTGATGTGCTCCACCCAGATCAGATCCGCCAGCTTCGAGCTGATTCCGAGACGGGCATTGCAAACCTGGCAGATGAGATTCGAGTTGCGGCTCAACAACTTGATCCGCTGCTCTTCGCAAAAGCCCATCTCGCGCAATCGCATGGAAAGCTCGGGCGACGCGGAGAGTTGTTTGATGCGCACCGACACGCCGGCGCCGACTTCGCTAAGGGGTCTCAGCATCGGCGCGCCATCAATGTGCGAGTCAGACGTGGTGTTGTTCACGCGTGAGCGAAACTATTGTAGTTGAGACTGGGTTGCAACAGGGATTTCCCTTAGCGCTCCTTGGGAATGACGGTGGAGGTGAAGGGAGGGAGCAAGATTAAGAACACGATTACGATTACGACGGCGAGTTTCGTAATCTTAATCGTGTTCTTAATCCTCTTCTCCGCAAGCAAGGGCGCAAGTTCCCGCACTGCGAAGTTTCCCTTTCGTTCGGCACTCCATTCCGATAGAAGCCGCAGACGCACTTTATGAAACCGACACGCATTCTTCTTCCTCTACTGCTGGCCGCCATCGCGCTCGCACCGACGGCGTGCATGACCGCCCAAGGTGAAGTTCAAACCGCTGCGCCGCGACTGTTGCCGCCGAAACCCGCTGATCCTTACTTCGCCAAGTTCGAGCCGCAACCGGCGCCGCAGCCCGCCGGACTCGTGCTGAAAAAGGGAGACCGGCTCGCCATCTGCGGCGACTCGATCACGGAACAGAAGATGTATTCGCGGATCATGGAGACGTATCTCACCGTATGCGTGCCCGACCTCGGCGTGACGGTGCGTCAATACGGCTGGAGCGGCGAAACAGCGCCCGGCTTCCTTCGTCGCATGACGAACGATTGTTTACGCTTCGAGCCCACGATCGCCACCACCTGCTACGGCATGAATGATCACGGCTACCGTCCGTACGAAGCAGGCATCGGAAAAACCTACAGCAATGCGTCAGTCGCCATCGTCGAATCTTTCAAGAATGCAGGCACGCGCGTCATTCTTGGATCGCCCGGATGTGTCGGCGTCAAAGGAATCGACGCCAAGACAGGCGAGCGCCCGAAAGATTGGGATGAAGCCGGTGTGGAAGCGAAGAATCTGAACCTCTGCACGCTGCGCAATATCGACATCGAAATCGCAAACAACGAACACGTGGGATTCGCAGACGTGTTCTGGCCGATGCTCACCGCGGGCTTCGACGCGCGCCAGAAATACAGTCCGAACTACGCCATCGCCGGCGGCGACGGCGTGCATCCCGGCTGGGCCGGCCAGACTGCGATGGCCTACGCGTTCCTTCACGGCATGGGACTCGATGGCGAGATCGGCGTCTTCAACGTGGATTTGAAATCCGGCAAAGCCACTGCGTCACGCGGCCACGAAATCGTTTCTTCGAAGGACGGTACGATCGAGATCACGAGCTCGCGCTATCCGTTCTGCGCGACCGGCGACTTGAAGGCCGATAACAGCATCCGTTCGGCGATGACGCTGATTCCCTTCAACCGTGAATTGAATCGAATGCTCCTCCTCGTCAGCAACCCTTCAGCCCAGAACTACAAAGTCACTTGGGGCACTGACTCGAAAATGTATTCCGCCGAACAACTTCAACGTGGCGTGAACCTCGCCGACGACTTCGCCCAAAATCCCTTCTCTGACGCATTCAAGAAAGTCGACAGCGCCATCGCCGCCAAACAGTCTTACGAAACGCGCCAGATCAAAAAGATTTTCCACGACTTCGTCGGCGGTCGCGTGAAGCCCGAAGAACTCGCAAAGGACGCCGAGCTGCAAAGCCTCTCTGAAATCAAAGGGCCCGATGGCAAACCCGACCGCGACAAAATCGCAGCCGAAACTGAAAAGACCCGAGCGCCGCTGGTCGCCACGGTGAAGGCTGCGTTCGTCCCCGTCACGCACGCAATCAAGATCGAAGCGCAATAAGCCGATACGTTTCCGTCGCGGCCAGAGAAAATCAGTTACGCCTCCGGTGCAATGAAGGCATTTTCTCGCCCGCTTCAGAGGGCCAATGTAGCTCTACCGTCACCCAGTTTCCTTCACTTGCCCCACTACGGTGGAATTTCATTGGCCTGCGCCAGGGCGTGCTCAAAGGCCGGCGCGTCCTGATCGTCTATGACAAGGCGGGCATCGACTTTTTTTACTGGAAACGCTGCCGGCAGGAGTGCGCCGTCTACTTCCTCAGCCGGGTCAAGGAGAACATGTTCTATGACCTGGTGGACCGGGTGGAATGGGACCGGACTGACGCGCGCCATCATGGCGTGACCGAGGACCGCCACGTGATGACGCGTGAGGGGCATCTGTTGCGGATTGTTTGTTATACCGATCCGCTCACGGGCCCGAGCTATGAATTCCTGACCAACGCCATGGACCTGCCGCCGGGCGTGGTGGTGGAACTCTACCGGCGGCGCTGGGAGGCGGAGAAGGTGTTTGACCAGATCAAGAACAAGCTGGGCCAAAAGAAGACGTGGGCCACGAGCCTGGAGGCCAAGACCGCGCAGGCGCAGTTCATCGCCATGGCGCACAACCTGTTGCTCCTCTACGAGCAGAGCCTGGAGACGCGGCATGGCCTCACCCACCAGGCCGAAGATGCGCGCCGCCAGCAGCGGAGGAAAGCGGCCCAAGAATCCTGTGCAAAGGCGGGCACACCGCTTTCGAGCCTGGTTTCAAGTGCGCAACGGGCCACCCAGCGCAGCGTGAAATTCATCCGCTGGCTGCGCCAATCCCCGCGCGACCACGCCACGGAAACCACCGCCACGCTCCGCCTCCAGCAGCTCTATGCCACGTCATGAACACGTTGGTGCAACACTGTTG
>JBBRBM010000088.1:0-22931 GCA_038205745.1 Verrucomicrobiota bacterium
AATCGAGACGTAGCGGAAGATGCCCGAGTTGTCGTTGTCATCGGTGCCGCCAAAACGCATGAGCGGCTCACCGCCCACAATTACATCGGGCAGGCCTTCATAGACTTCATACTTGGGCGACGCCGCATTGCCGCCGGCATCAATCGCACCGTTGATGGCGCATTTGCCCAGGATGACCACGCCGCCCCACAACCCGCGGGCGCCAGGACCCCAGATCGGCATGTCGTCCGGGAAAGCTGTGTCGTCTGCTTCCGCCGTGAAGATGATGGGACGCTTCGCCGTGCCCTCCGCAAAAATCTTGGCGTCCCGGCAGATGACCAGGGCGGAGATGTTGGTGCTGTCCGTGCCGAGGTTGTGCCCCTTGATCACCGTGCCCGCCTCGATGTTCAGCACACTGTTGCTCCGCACAAAGACCATGCCGTTCAGTTGGTAGATGTTCGTCCGATACCAGTTGTTCGTCCCGGTCAGATAGCCGGTGACGATGGTGTTGGCGGCGTGGATGGATGTCACTGCGAGGAAACCCGCGCAGCACAGCGCCGCCATGGCGTACCGCCGCACCAGTAATTTGTTGATCATAATTGTTCTGCGTTCAATTTTTCGTGTGCATCCTGGGCGTGCGACTCGCCAGGCGTATGGCGGCGGAGCAACAAGAGGGTGACTTCAAAAACGGCCCTGTCCATTAACTGCATGTCGGGGACCAAAGATCCAAGCAACCCATCCCAGCCTCCAAAGTTCCCAAATCATCTCCAGACTCATTCGCTGCATGTGCGCGCACTGGCAGCACGTTGCAGTTTTCAAGTTTGGAGTTTGATGTTTCTCGGGCCGAGGGACGAGCCGAGCGGACTTAAAAATCCACTGTCAGGCTCGTGCTGAAGGTGCGTCCGCGCTGATAGGATTGAAAAATCCTGCCATTGAAGTCCGAGCCGTAAGTCTGGCGGAAATCGGGATCGAGAATATTCTTCACTGCGAAACGAGCCGTCCAATTTTTGCAAAACTTCTGGCTGATTGAAGCATCCAAACTCATGGGCGGATGTTCGTAAATGTCTGGTCCCTGAGACTTCGCAATCAGCAACCGCTCCCCTGTCAGGTTGGCACCGATGGCCAGCGTGGTGCCGGAAGTGGGATGCGCGTAGGTCATGTCCAGATTGATGATGTAGGGCGATTGGTCGCCGAGGGGCCGTGAACTGGGGGTCGTGGGATCAATATCCCTCTTATTGCTCAGTTCGCTCTTGCTCAGTTTCGTGGATGATTCGATGAGGGTGACGTTCGCACCCATCGTCAACCCTTTGAATTCGGGGGTGAGGAACTCCAGCGACTTTCGCGCTTCGAACTCGACGCCCATGACCTTTGCGATGCCGTTCGTGCGGTTGATCCAGGTGACCACATCGTCACCCAACGTTCTCGAATACAACTCTATGGGACGTTCGAGCTCCTTGTAAAATGCACCCACGCTGATCACGTCGCCAGGGGAAGGAAACCATTCCAGGCGCACGTCATAGCTTTTTATGGAAACCATCTGCAGGTCGGGATTACCGAATGCGACGACACCAGAGTCCGGCAAAAAGTTTCCGACGGGAGCCTTCTCACGAAAGCTCGGCCGGCCGACGGTTTCACCATAGCCCAATCGCAAATCGAGGTTCGTGTACAAAGTGATGACGGCGCCCGCGGAGGGAAGAAGATCCACTTGGTCAATGACCGACCCGCCCGACGACGACTCGATGATCATCGACGTTTCTTCCAGGCGCGCTCCACCAATCAACCGAAGCCAGGGCGTGACGCCAATATCGGCCATCAAGTAGCCTGCCGTCACGTCCAGCGATGCGGTATAAGGGGCGGCAAAGGTATTCCCGACGAACCGCCGAAAATTGTAGTTGGTGCGGAAGCCTCCCAAATAGTCAGGGGTGTATCGCAGGAAGGCGGGGTCATTCAAAAACGTGTTCGGATTATTGAGGTTGAATCCGTTTAAATCATTGAAGGAGTAGGAGAAGAACTGTTCTCGGAAATCCCGAGAAGTGCTGCTGCTGAAAAAGCCCGTCTTGAGCTTGCTGTCTGCCGGCATGAAGGAAAGCGGCTGCGTCCAGTCCACCCGGTAGTTGAGGCTTTCGTCCTCGATTTCACGGAAATAGCGGGCCGGCAAATTCGGAGTCGGAAGGGCGGAGTCGCCAAACTGTACCTGGCCCGCCGGGCTGACAAAATAGTTCATGAACCGGTTGTCCGGCTCACTCTGCGAAGTGTTTGCGATGCCGACGATCCAATCCAATTTGGCATCGGCCAGAATCGGCACTTCATGGTGGCCGTTGATCTGGTAGTTGAAAATTTCCCTGTCCGTGTAACGGATCTGCCATTTTTCCAGGGTGTCTTCGCGTCCTTCCACCGAATTGTAGTGGGCATGCCGGGCCTCTTCATCCGTGCTGTGGGCCAGCATGAAGTTGAAGCCCAATTGATGCTGGGGCGCGAGAGCATAACCCAGGTTGACGTTCGCACCGTAGTCCGTGTTGATATTGCCGCGCGTCTCGTGGCCAAGGATGTCAGGCGAACCCTCGGGGTTGTAGCGCCGCACGATGCCGTCTTCGATCAGATTGAAATTGCGCTTGTAATTGATTCCGGCAAACACACCCAGGCTGCGATCGAACACCGGGATCGTCGTTCCTCCCGAAGCATCGACGCTTGTGTTCAACGGCGATTCTTTCGACACGCCGGCAAAATTCGCCGGGCCAAGATCCTGCAAGAGTCCCTGGGTCGCCTTCGCCTGACCGGCACGCGTGTTGGCGCCATCCTGCGTTTCCCGCCGGGGCGAAGGTCCGGGCGGCTTCGGTCGTGTCTGCTCGGTCAGGCCATACAAATCCGGCTTCAACAGTTTTGGCCCCGATGGAAAACTAAACATGCTCATCGAGCTCTTGGGATCCGCCAGGAAGTTGTCCTTCAAATTGGAATTGGGATTGTACGACTGACCGACCGTCGCCTTCACAAATGGCTTCTCGGGAAATGATTTTGTCGTGATGTCGATCGTGCCGCCGCCCGTGCCGCCCGGTTGATCCGGAGTGAACGTCTTGCTCACCGAAATATGATCGATCATCGCCGACGGAAACAAATCCAGTTGAGGAGACATGCGGTAAGGGTCAGCGCTGGGAACTTCCACACCGTTGAGCAAGGTGCGCGTGTAGCGGTCGGACAATCCGCGCACCACGGCATATTTGCCACCCACCACGGACACGCCGGATACGCGCGAGACAATTTGCCCTGCGTCGCCCGCGCCCAGCTTGGAGAATTGCTCGGAGCCGATGGCATCGATCATCTGCCCCGCCTGCTGCTTCTCGAACATGATCTTCTCCGTCTGCTCCGCGAACTCCTCGGCGGTGACTTCAAACTCTTCCATGTCGAAGAACTCCGGGCGCAGGTTGCCGTTCACCGATGTCGTCTGGCCCAGCAGCACGCGCACATCGGTGACCACGGCAGAGGCGTAGCCGGACTTGGAAAAGCGCAACACTTGTTCACCGACTGGCACATTCTTGAGTTCGTAGCGTCCGCTCGCATCTGTCTGCACGGCGAGCGTCGTGCCGCGAACCGTGACAATGACAGTGGAAACAGGTGATCCGTTCCAAGTGTTCACTACCACGCCGGAGACAGTGCCGACAGCGTCCTGCGCCTGCGCGCGCAATCCGGCAGAGAAAAAAATCAGGCAAACCAGTAAAATCCGGAACCATGAATGCAAGGCCCTCACAGAGGTCGCGCTACACTTCTTCCTCTCAGTTGCCGGTGGGTAACTCATGGGGTGATTGGCAGGGATGTATGGAAGTTCGACCGGTCAGGAACGTCCGCCGCGCGCCATCTGCTCCACCTTGTCGAGGTAGCGCTGCACGTTATCGCGCGGCTTGACCTTCTGGGCCTTGTGGAGCAGTTCGGCCGCCTGCGCATACTTCTGCGACTGCACGAGCAACTGCGCGTGCTTCACGAAGGCATCGGCCTCGAAGCCGTCCAATTTGGACGCGGTGTCGTAGCGGAACTGTGCCTTCTCTGGCTGTCCGTTGCGCGCGTAGTAATCGCCGGCCAGCAACAGTGCCTCGCCGTCGAGCGGGTTGCGTTCGACGATCTTCTCGAGCGTTTGAATCGCCTTCTCGCCTTCACCCGTGGCCATCGCGACCTTGGATTCGAGCTTGAGCAGTTTCATATCCTCTTCGGCGCTCAAGGTCGCGGCGGTGCCCCGGACCTTCGCAAACAATTTGCGCGCCTCGTCCCACGCGCCACGGCTCACGAGAATCGACGCCGGGCGCAGCGCCTTCGTCGGGTTCTTCCCCTCGTCCTTGTCGATGGCTTCGAGATACGCTCCGAGCGCGATGTCGCGCGCGTCCTGGTTCATGTAGAGATCGCCGAGCAGGAACAGGCTGGCCGGCGTGCCTTTGCCAAGACGCCGGAGCAATTCTAGACTGATCGCGGCCTTCGCCGGTTGTTCCTTCTGGATGTAAATGTTCGCCTGCAACGACCAGAGATTGTCGCGCTCTGGCGCCTGCTTGATCAGTTCGTCGATGAGCGCGAGCGCGTGATCGTAGTTGGCGGTCGCCACGGCGCACTTCACCGAGCCGAGTTTGAAATCAATGTTCTCCGGCTCCAAGGTCAGCGCCTGCTGATACGCGCCCTCGGCGGACGAGAAGCGGCCCTGGCTCATGTAAGCGAAGCCGAGCAGGCCGAACACTTTGCTGTCTCCACCGCCCAGCGCGATGGTGCGCGTGAGCGGCTTCACGGCTTCGCTGTACTTGCCGTCGCGCACAAGGGCGAAGGCGAGGTTCTTCTGCGCGCGGCGGTAGTCAGGAAACTTCGCCAGCGCGCTCTCGAAATTCTTCACCGCGTTGGTCAGGTCTTCGCCCTGGAAGTAAAGCGTGCCAAGCAGGTAGTCGAACTGCGCGCTCGCGCCGGGCTTCGTGCGAGTCTCCAGCAGCGTGATGGCTTTCTTCGGATCGCTCAAGAGCAGCGGCTGGATGCTGTTGGTGTAGAACTGATGTTCCTCGGCGTTCAGCGTCGGCTCGGCCCCGGAAAGGAATCCATAGCCACCGATCATTCGCCTGGCGAAATCAGGATCGTTCCAGATGGACGCGAGTTCGTGTCCCTGGGGCAACGGCGCGAAGGTGGTCGGCGCGGTGACGACGGGTGGGGCTTTTTCTTTCTTCGCCGCAGCCACGACGGGCAGCGCGAACAGCGATAGCAGGGCGACCAATGCCAGGTTTCGGATTCGCTTCATAAATTCATTCATTCAAAAATCACAGCGTCACTTCGAGGCGATGCGGAAGCTGATGGGATAGCTGACGTACGCGCCCACGGGCTGGCCCGCCTTCATGCCGGGACGAAACCTCCACTTGCGCATGGCGTCGATGGCGGGCTTCTCAAATTCCGGCCGCGAGGAATTGCCGACGCGCACCTCTTCCACGCGGCCATCCGCGCCCACGAAACACAGCA
The DNA here is from genome assembly GCA_038205745.1 of Verrucomicrobiota bacterium. GTDB lineage: Bacteria > Verrucomicrobiota > Verrucomicrobiia > Limisphaerales > SIBH01 > JANNGC01. Next base: position 5,449 of record JBBRBM010000088.1, read on the forward strand.
GCGTGACCTTCCCCTCGATCTTCGCCTTCCGAAGTTCGGGCGGGTAGGCCGGTGGCACCTGCGACAACGGCTCGGGACGTTTATCCAAATCCTCGACCGAGAACGCGTCTTCCTTCGTCGTCTCCGACGCGGTCATCTTGCGCATGTCACCGAAGCCCGCGAGCGCACCGCCACCGGTGCCGGTCACCATCTCGAGATCCGCGCTCAAGGGGATCGCCATCTGCGCCTCGGCCAGCTTCGGCGGCGGGGGCGCTTCCGGCGGCTTCTCGTCTTCAGGCGGCGGGGGTGGCGCGTCTTGTTCGGCGGGCGGCGTCGCATCCACCGCGCTGGTCTTTCGCAGTTCGAGGCTGGCCGTCGGCGTGCTGATCATGTGCGAGAAAGGCAGGATGCAGAACAGGACTCCGGTGAAGCCCAGCGCCATCATGAAAGCCACCGCCAGCCCGCGCGTGCTTCTCTCGGTGTGATAAACTTTGCGCATTGCGTGGCTCTAACTTTTCTCCGATGCCAGGCTCACGTCTTTCGCGCCGCCGAACTTCGCCTCGTCAATCACGCGAATCATCGTTCCGGTTTGCGCGTTCTCGTCGCTCTTGATTACTACGGGCAACGGTTCCTTGCCGCACAGCCGCTTGACCGTCGGGCGAACGCCATTCAGTCCAATCTCGCGGCCTTCATAAGTGATTTTACCGGCCGCTGAGATCGCGATGATGATCGTTTTGTTGTCCGCCTGCGACGCACCGCCGGCTTGCGGCTTGTCCACCTTCACGCCCTGATCCTCGACGAAGCTCGTCGTCGAGATGAAGAAGATGAGCAGGAACATGATCACGTCGATGAGCGGAATCAGGTTCAGCTCAATCGGCTCTTCAGGTTGGGCAAGGCTGCGGCGTAGTTTCATGGCGGTTTGGTTGCTTCAGCTCTTGCCAGTGGACAGGCTCACGTCCTTCGCACCGCCGAGTTTTGCCTCGTCAATCAGGCGGATCATCAGTCCGGAGCGCGAGTGCTCGTCGCCCTGGATCACCACCGGCAACGGTTCCTTGGTGCAAAGGCGTTTGACAGTGGGGCGCACGCCGCCCAGCCCGATCTCCTTGCCGCCGTAGGCGATTTTGCCGTCGCTGGTCAGCGCAAAGATGATGCTGTTCTTGTCGAGATCTTTGGCGCTCATGGCCTTCGGCTTGTCCACCTTCACGCCCGGCTCCTCGATGAAGCTCGTTGTCGAGATGAAGAAGATGAGCAGGAACATGATCACGTCGATGAGCGGAATGAGGTTCAGCTCAATCGACTCCTCGTGATCGTCCATGCTGCGGCGAAATCTCATATTGTGTTCTGTTGCTGTTGGTGGGCCTCGCAGCGCGAGCGCATCCACCTCGGTTTAGGCAAGCGCGGGTTCAGTCATCGCGGCCGCCGGTGCCGGCGCCGCGACCGCCGGACGATTGTCGCGCACGAACCTGCGCGTCATGCCGCCGAACAACGGACGGAAATGCCGCAGCGTGATGCCTTCGAGCCGTGCGAGGAATGCGACGTATTCATTGCGCCAGCGCTTGGCAACGTGCGCCATGAGCAATCCGGGAATCGCCACCATCATGCCGGTCTGCGTCGCAACGAGCGCCTCGCTGATGCCCATGGCAATGATGTCGGAAGTCGAACTGCCGCCCACGCCAATGGCTTTGAACGTGAGCAACATTCCCAGCACCGTGCCGAGCAAACCGAAGAGCGGCGCGGACACGACCATGATGTTGAGGAACGCGAGACGGCGATCCACTTCAGGCACCTTCGCCGCCTCGACTTCGCGGAAACGTCCCTCGATGTGGTGGAGCGAAATCACTTCATCCTGCGTGTAGCGGATCAGCTCGCGGATGTTCGCCGGGGCTTCCGCAGGATTAGCGACGTAGCGCTTCAAGTTCACATCCGAAAACTTTGTCAGACCCCGATGATAGAGATACATGAGCAGTTGCGCGGCAGTCGCGTAAGTGATCAGAGCCACGAGGGCGAGGGCCGCCATGACCCAGCCGCCGTTCTCCCAAGTGTGGAGCATTGTTTGGATCGTTGGATTCATAGTTTCAGCCTTGGTGACGGTTGGTGTGATTCAAACGAAACTGGGTTTCTCTTCCTGCGGCACGCCGTTGATGAAGCCGACCGCTGTCTGCTCCATGCTGCCAATGATGCCCTTGGCCTTGCGGCTGAGGAACGCGTGCAACAGCAGCGCCGGAATGGCCACCGCCATGCCGGAAGCGGTGCAGATGAGCGCCTCGGAAATACCGGCGGCCAGCAGCTTCGGATCGCCGCTGCCGAAACTCGAAATCAGTTTGAAGGTCGCGATCATGCCCATGACCGTGCCCAGCAATCCCATGAGCGGGCCGGTCGTGGCCGCGAGCGCAAGGAAGGTAAGGCCGCGTTCCAGCTTGGTTCGCGCGCCGAGCATTTTCTCGTAGAGCACTTCCTCGATGTATTCCTTCTTCTCGTCGTAATGCTCGACCGCCGTGGCGAGCAAATCGCCGGCGACACCGGGGATGCTGCGCGCGTGCGAGAGCGCCTTCTCCTGCTCGTGCGATTCCAGGTGACGCAGCACCGTCTGCAAATCGCGCTCGGTTGTGAGGCGCACCTTTGTGAACTGAAACCATTTGAAGATTGCGAGGAGGATCGAGGCCGCACCAAGCGCCAGCAACGGAGCCATGACCCAGCCGCCCTTGACGATTTTTTCCCAGAGCGTTTCTTCGAGCGCCGTGAGCTTGAAGGCGTTGCCGCCCGTGGCATCCAGTCCGAGCGTGCCGCTGCCGGTCGTGACGAGTGCGCGTGCGCCGGCATCGAGGTTCTTCTCGATTTGCACCACGGTCGGCTCGGCCTTGTTCAATTCCTGCTGGAGCAAACCGGCCACGGAGCCGTTCGCATTCGCGAACGTCGCCACCGGACCAAAGAGCGCGACCTTGCCCGACTGCACCTGGCCCTGTTTGTCGATGGCCTTGCCGTCGATGATCTCGCCGCCGAGCGCGCTTTCGGCACGCTTGAGCGATGTGGTCAGGAGCGCCGAGCGTCCGGCAAAGCGATCCGCCGGCGTGAGGTCCGGCGCGACCGACGCCTTCTCGACCGCCTCGAACATCGCCTTGTAACGCGGCTCCTCGACGAAGTTCAGCCGCGAGCGGAAGGCCTTCGCGTATTCGCTCAACACCGAGTCGATGTACTTCACTTCATCGGAGCGCAGCTTTGATTCGGACTTCAGCGCGTTGAGTTCGACGAGCTGGTTCTCCTGGAATCGTTGCGCCTTCGCGAACTCGGCTTTGCGCTCGATGAGCTTCTGCTCGAGTTCGGTCAGCTTGCGTGCCAGCGGCAGGCGGGCTTCTTCGACTTCCTTGCGCGCCGCGGTCAGGTCGACCATCGCCTGCTGCAAATCGGCGTTCACGCCCGTGGCGACGCTTTCGATGTCTTCGGCGGCGCGGCTATAGGGCGCGAGGGAAAGGAGAAGAGACAGTGCGATTAAAACGGAATGCTTCATGTGCGTGCTCAGAGAAAAATTAAGTGAGAACGAATTCATTTGATGACTGCCGGCAGGGCTATGAATCGAGCGGTCTTCTCGGCGCGATAAATCTTGATGACCTCTTTGATCGAAGGCGCCAGGTCGGACTTGATGCTCCAATCCCAACCGCTCGCGCCGGGCGTGCCGGAGCCGGCGAAATCACCCGAGTCGTTCACGAAATACGCGCCGCCCAGACCGACGTACACCGTCTGCACCGCGACCTCGGTGCCGGCCTGGTTCTTGCGCTTCTCGTTAAAGATGGTCACGGCATTGTTGAACTTGTCGATCTCGTTGAGCGCGCCGACGATCGCCTGGACGCGCTCGGTGGGCTTTGCCTTTGTGTTCGCAGGATCGGCGGGGAACTTGGCCAGCGTGGGTTTCAGAATGTCCTGCAAGGGCTGCGGCAGTTGCGGCACCAGCTTCGTCAACTGCCCCTCAAAACCCGCCGCGAATTTCGCCGCCGGTTCCAGCGAATCATTCGCCGCCTTGATGGCCGACTCGGTCTGCACACGCTCCTTGTCGGCCTGGCTGCTGTTCGTCGAGACCTTGGCCATCTGTTCCTCGACGCCCTTCAACTCACGTTCGAAGAGGGCGATGGTCTGCTCAATCGTCTCCTTGTCCGCCTGCCAGTCGCTGCGCGTCTTGGAAACCAGTTGCCGCGTCTCGACCCATTTTCCAAGCGTGTCGCGCGTGGCCGGGAGCTTGCCTTCGGATTCAGCAGCGGCGCCCGCAACGAATGCGCAAAGGAGGATCGCGGCCGATGTCAGCGTTACTTTCATGGCCGTATTCTGCCGTCGGCCCGTGGCGAACATGAGGCGCGCCGGTAACAAAGCGGTGATGTCGCGCGGCACGATGGCCGTATCACGCTGTCACGATCGGACGCCATGGTGCCTCGCTTTCGCAGCCGGAACGTTCTGCCGCCGCCATTCGCTCGGCGTAAGGCCGAACTTCTTTTTGAACATCGCGTTGAAGAAACCGAGATGCCGATAGCCGCACTCCGCCGCGACGCTGAGGACTTTCTCGTCCGTCTCCACCAGCATTTGCCGCGCTTTTTCCAGGCGCAGTTCCGTTTGCTTCGCGCGAATCGACGTCTTGAAATGTTTCCGAAACAGCCGGCGAAAATGACGCGCGCTGCAGCCGCACATTTCGGCCAGCTTGTCCGATGGATACGTCATCAGGTCCGAATCCGGAATGCGCTCAATGACTTGCTCGAATCGCAACTGGCTGGTGACCACTTGCTGCATGGCGGGGCCGGCGGAAGCGGGCATCGTGTCGCCGAAAATCATCCCGACCAGATTCAGGATGCGGCACCGCTGGAAAAAGCTGCGCCGGCGGGCGTCTTTCACAACGAGCTCGCGAAAATCCACCGCGATCGCATCGCCCGCCGGAATGATGCGCACGAAATTGTCGGCCGCAAACGCCTCCAGCGACAATCGCTCCGTGAACGACATCAAGCCGACCAGATGTTCCGGTCGAAAGTAAAAGTAGTGCAACAGCGAGTCCCCGATGCGGCTGGCGCGCAACACGCCTTGTGACGAAGGGCCGATAACTATGACATCGCCGGTGTTCACTTCCTTGGCCGTATTCTGAGCGAGCCAGTAGAAGTTTCCCTTGCTCACCAGGACGATCTTCCAACCCTCGTTGCCATCCTGCCATTCGTCGCCGGCGGCGACCTGGCAGTCGTGGAAGTAAAGATTCGATACTGGCTTCAAGCGTGCGGAGTATTCTCACCACACGTGACAACTTCATGGCGCGCCAGCGACGACGCGGTCAATTGAGCCACACGCGCTGCGGACATGAGGGAAGAGAAACGGGGTGAAAATACTAACCTGGTTTCCATGGCCCGACGGGCGAATGGAAAGCGCGTGGAATCGACGGACCCGGTTGAACAACGGATGGTCAACCATGCGCGGCAGCCTTTCTTCGGACGCTGGATTGATGCGACGCTCCAAAGGCAGTTGAGAGTTGAGATCAGCGGGCAACCGCAACCTTCAACACTCAACTCACTGCCTCTGGTTCAGGTAATCGCGATGACCCATGAGGTAGATCGCCAGACCAGTTTCGACCCCGCCACTTGAATCGAAACCGGCGCTCGCCTTAACGTCCGCCCATGCCGTCGCACGACGCACAACTCGACGCGTTCCGAAAACTCATCGCAACGGATGAACCGCCGTTGCTCGGACCGCAAAGGCGTCCGGGCACGAAGGGGAACGAGGAGTTGAGCGGTTTGCTCGGCCGATTTTTCGCCGCGCAGAAGATTGCTCCGCATCACCATGAACTGCTGCGGAGCGCCGCCTTGATGTGGCACGACCATCTCGATTCCTCGCACACGATTTCACAAAACATCGAGACGCGGGACGGCAGTTGGCTGCACGGGATCATGCATCGGCGTGAACCGGATTACGGGAACGCGAAGTATTGGTTTCGCCGTGTGGGAGAACATGAGGCGTTTCCAATGTTGGCCGGGCGTGTGACGAAGTTTCTGCACAACGACAGCGGCGGTCTCACCAAGCGACTCATCGAGAACGGCGAGTGGATGCCGTTCGCGTTCGTCGATGAATGCGAGCGCGCGGAAAGCAGCCGGAACGAGAACGGGCAAAAGCTTCTCCGCGAAATTCAAGCGATCGAGTTCGACACACTGATCGAACACATTCTCACCCAATAAGCCGTGACTGAATTCCAAACCGTCCTCAACGCCGTATTGCCAATCTTCGCAATCGCGGCAGTGGGAGCATTGATTCGGCAGGTCAACTGGCTCACGAGCGAAGCGGACACAAGCCTGCTGCGCGTCACGGTGAACCTGCTCGTGCCATGCCTCATTTTCGATTCCATTCTTGGCAATCGCGCCTTCGACACACGCAGCAACATATTTCTGCCACCGCTCGTCGGCTTCATCACCGTCGCGATCGGCATCCCGCTCGCGATGGCGGTGCAACGGTTCACGGGACTGAAGGAGGACCGCGCGCGACGAACGTTCGTGTTCAGCACGGCGGTTTACAATTACGGCTACGTCCCATTGCCGCTCGCGTTGTCGCTCTTCGACAAGGAGACGGCTGCCGTGCTGTTTGTCCACAACGTGGGAGTGGAAATCGCGCTGTGGGGATTCGGGCTCGTGATGCTCACGGGCGGGACGCTGCGGGAAAGCTGGCGCAAGATCGTCAACGCACCCTTGATCATGATCGTCGTCACGCTGGGACTGAACTTCACGATCGGCAAAGAACACGTGCCGACGTTCGTCCAAACTACGGCGCACATGCTCGGGCAGTGCGCGATCCCATTCGGCGTTCTGCTCCTCGGTGCGATCCTCGCCGATCATGCGCACGAGTTTCGCTCCGCTCGCGGCGGACGCGTGGCTGCCGTAAGTTGTTTGCTGAGGCTCGGCATGCTCCCCGTTCTATTCCTGCTCATCGCGAAATACATTCCCGCATCGGTGGAACTGAAACGCGTGATCGTCCTTGAAGCAGCCATGCCCGCCGCCGTGTTCCCCGTGATCATGGCGAAACATTACGGCGGCGATCCCGCCACAGCCCTGCGTGTCGTGCTCGCCACATCACTCCTCGGACTCATCACGATCCCGTTGTGGATTCGCCTTGGGATGCATTACGTGCTGGGTGGGTGACGTTCACTTCTAGTTTTGCTTTTCCCACGCACGGACTAGACTGCGGGCGGATGACTGCCATTCCGAAATCAACGTTTCTGATTTTGCCTGAGGAATACCTCGCAGGTGAACTCGTTTCCGAGACACGGCACGAATACATCGACGGCCATGTTTACGCCATGGCGGGCGCAAGTGATGATCACAATCGCATCGTTGTGAACATCGTTTCAGAGTTGCGCGAAAGATTGCGCGGAAAACGCTGTGAACCTTTCTCAAACGACATGAAGGTGAAAATTCCGCCCGAGATCGCGGACGCCTATTATTATCCTGACGTGCTCGTCTCCTGCGATCCGTCGGACAACCAGAAATACTTTCGTGAACGACCAACCGTGCTCTTCGAGGTGCTTTCACCGGAAACCGAACGCATCGATCGCAAGGAAAAAGCACTGGCGTACTGGTCGATATCCTCACTGAAGACTTACGTTTTGGTCGAACAAAGCCGCGCCACCATCACCGTGCTGCGCCGCGGAGCGAACGGATGGAAGCCGCAGATCATTGACGGACTCGGCGACGTTCTTTCGTTGCCGGAGATCGAGGCGGAGATACCGATGGCCCGAGTCTACGAGCGAACGTCTCTGATTCCACGCTGACACTGACCATGCTCCCTCGACTCGCCATGCGCACGCTCCGCTCCGCTGACACGCGATGCATCTGGAAATTCGCGTGGAATTTCGGCGTGAAAGGGATGCTCTCGGTCGAGAAGTTCAAGCGGCGCATCAAGCGCGGCGAATATTTTCCGCCGTTCCTCTACATCTCGATCATCAACTCTTGCAACCTTCGCTGCCAGGGTTGCTGGGTGGACGTGGAAGCCGATCGCAACATGATCGATGCGGAAACTCTGAACCGCACCATCACCGACGCGAAGCGCCACGGGAATTCCTTCTTCGGCATTCTCGGCGGCGAACCGTTCATGCACCCGCAGTTGTTCGACGTGCTCGCGGCGCATCCCGATTGTTACTTTCAGATTTTTACCAACGGTCAATTCATCACCGAGAAGGTCGCGGCCCAACTCCGCAAACTTGGCAATGCCACGCCGCTGGTCAGCATCGAAGGCCGCGAAATCACGAGCGATGTCCGTCGCGGCAAGAAGGACGTCTTCAATAAAACGTTGCGGGGTTTGCAAAACTGTCTTGATGCAAAACTACTCACGGGCGTCGCGACCAGCGTTTGCCAATCGAACATCGAGGAACTCCTGACCGAACAGTGGTTGCAGGAACTCATCGATCGCGGGGTTCACTACGTTTGGTATCACAGCTATCGCCCCGTCGGTCCGAAGCCCAATTTCGACCTGGCGCTCACGCCGCAGCAACTCGTTCGCGTGCGCAAGTTCATCGTCGAGATGCGCGCGAAGATGCCGATCGCGATGATCGATGCGTATTACGCGCACGACGGCAAAGCTCTTTGTCCGATGTCCACCGGCATCAGCCATCACATCAGCCCGACCGGCGACATCGAGCCGTGCCCAATTCTTCAATTCGCCAAGGAGAACATTCGCGACTCACGCGGCGTGTTCGAGACCATGCGCAACTCGGAATTTCTCCGCGACTTTCGCCAACTCACCGCCAAGGCCACGCGTGGCTGCGTCGTCCTCGAACGCCCCGATCTCGTGAAAGAACTCGTCGTGAAGCACAGCGCTTACGACACGACGGTGCGCAGGACTGCGGTCGCCGAACTCGACGCGATGACGCCGCGCTTCAGCCAATGGCTGCCCGGCGAGGAAGTGCCCGAGAAACATTGGATGTATCGCATCGCGAAGAAATATTGGTTCAGCGATTTCGGCGCGTATCGCGACGTGGACCATGATGCGACAGCGCGCGCCAAGGCTAAGCAACTCGCCACGGCAGGCGATCCAAAATTGCCGGCTGGTTCGCAATGCGGGTGCGGACCGAATCGCTGCGCGGCTTGATGCCGCCGGCGGACCACCCATCCGCAGGCGACAAGCGCTCGCAATTTCAGCACTTTGAATCCATCGGCGTCCTCGGTCCGCGTTCTCTTGCCGACATCCACAGGCAAATCCCGCCACAGAAATGTCAATAGATGTGGAGCGGGGAAGTGACTCGTCTCCGACCTTCTTTACATGCTGGGTATCAGCTTGCTTGGAAAGCAGACGCTTTTGGGTGAAGGCGGCGGCTTGCGAAGTTGACCAGTGGCAAACAAAACACCGGACACAACATGCCAACAAGAACACCGGTGATCTTCCCTTCAAAACAAAAGTACGCGTGGTGCGACGTGCCGCGCGTCACGCCCTCGAAGGTGGCGGCTGCCGAGCGCATCCAGAACTTCGAGGAGATTTACGAACTCTACGACGAAGAAACAGTGCGCGCCCAGGCCAGCCGTTGCCTGCAATGCCCCGTGCCGACGTGTCGCACCGGATGCCCGTTGGCAAACCGAATCCCCGAATGGCTCGCCCTTGCGGCGGAAGGCGAATTCCTCGAAGCCGCGCGCATTTCCCAGGAGACGAGCAACATGCCGGAGATTTGCGCGCGCGTGTGTCCGCAGGAACGACTTTGCGAGAGCCAATGCATCCTCAACAGCAAATCCGAGCCGGTGTGCATCGGCGCCATCGAGAAGTTCATCAACGAGTACGCATTCGCGCATGGCGGAGTGGATGTGTCATGCGCGGAGTCGAATGGATTCTCCGTCGCCGTCATTGGCGCGGGACCTGGCGGTCTCGCCTGCGCGGATGAACTCGTGAAGCGCGGTTGCGCGGTGACGGTCCTCGAGATTCAACCTTACGCCGGCGGATTGCTGATGGGCGGCATTCCCGCGTTCAAGCTCGACAAGGCAATCATCGAACGGCGGGTGGACATCCTGCGGCAGCGCGGAGTGAAGTTTCAGTTCGGTGTTTCCGCCGGTCGCGATGTTTCGCTGACCAGGCTGCTCACGGATTTTAATGCCGTGTTCCTTGGCGTCGGCGCGCAGAAGTCGAAGTCGCTTGATGTCCCCGGCGCGGAGCTTTCCGGCGTTCATCAGGCACTGGCGTTTCTGATCCAGAAGAATCTGAAGAACCCGCCGCCGGCTCCGCTCATCGAGGTCACCGGCAAACGCATCGTCGTGCTCGGCGGCGGAGACACGGCGATGGATTGCTTGCGCACCGCGATCCGTTGCGGCGCGGAACAGGCAGTCTGCTTGTATCGCCGCGATTTCGAGAACATGCCCGGCAGCCGGAAGGAATACTTCAATGCGCTGGAAGAAGGCGCCCAGTTTCAATTCCTCACCGCACCGGTCGCCGTCGAAGGCGCGAATGGTGTTGTGACCCAAGTCCGCTGTGTGCGCATGGAACTCGGCGAACCGGACGCCAACGGGCGCCGCAAACCACGCGCCATAAACGGCTCCGAGTTCGTCGTTCCCGCGGATGTCATTCTGATCGCGTATGGTTTCGATCCTGTTCCTTTCCCGGAAGGCAGCGACTTCGCGCAAATCAAACGGAACGAATGGGGCGCATTCGTCGTGGACGAAAATCAGATGACAAGTGTGGAACGCGTTTTCTCCGGCGGCGACGCCGTGCGCGGACCCAGCCTCGCCGTCCACGCAATCCGCGATGCCCGGCGCGCCTCTGCGGGAATGTTGAAATTCCTGAACGAGCGCGCGCCTGCGAGTGTGAGTTGATGGGCCACTGCCAAACCGAAGCCATGATCATCCGCGCAACACGGCGCCACGCAGGATCCAATAAACGTCAGGCGACGTGACTGTCTCCGGCGCATTCAACGCCGAACCGATCAACACCGGCCAGTCGCGGCGATCACGCGGACGACACCCATGAGATCCGCGCACGAGTGAGGCGTCGAGAGGGATCACATCCATTAGGATGCGGAAGCCGAGTTTCTTCTGGAGCAGACGCCACGCGACCTTGGCCATGGCGAATTTCAGTTTTGGATCGAGGAAAAGTTCGACCGGGTCGTAGCCCGGCTTGCGGTGAATATCCACCGTGCGCGCAAAATCCGGCGCTGCGTCGTCGTCGAGCCAGTAGTAGTAAGTGAACCAAGCGCTCTCATCAGCCACCGCCACGAGGTCGCCTGCTCTCGGATGATCAACGCCCCACGCCTTCTTTTCTTCCGTGCCGAGGACATGGGCGATGCCGGGCGTTTTCTCCAGCAGCGTCCGAGCTTCTTCCATCATCGCCGCGTCATTCACGTACACGTGCGCAACCTGATGGTCAGCCACGGCGAAGACCTTGCTCGCACCCGCGTCGAGCAACTCAAGACCGAGTTCGTCCTTGATCGCGAGCCAGCCACGTTCGCGAAACAGGCGGTTCAAGTGAATCGGCTTGTTGACCTGCGTGATCCCGTATTCGGAGAGAACGATCACTTGCACGCCGCGCGCGGTGAAGAAATTGATGAGTTCACCGGCGATTGCATCGATCTCCTCCAGGTCGCGCGTGGTCCGCGAATCCTGAGGGCCGAAGCGTTGCAGGTTGTAGTCAAGGTGCGGCAGGTAAACGAGCGACAGCGTAGGTGAATACTTCGTCTCGATCCATTTCGCGGATGCTGCGATCCAGCGAGAGACGGCGTCGCGCTCGCCTTGCGGAGTTTTCACCCCCGCGCCGGGCCCCCAGAAACCGGGAAATGGAAATTCACCAAGCTCCCGTTTGATGTCAGCGCGAATCGAGAACGGCCACGTGTAGATGTCGAATACCTTGCGACCGTCGGCAGGATACATTGGCCGCGGCGTGATGGAGTAATCGGCGGTGGAATACATGTTGTACCACCAGAACAACTTGGCGCACGTGAAGCACGCGTCGGAACGTTTCAGCTCGTCCCAAAGCTTCGGACGTTGGACAACGTGGTTGGATTGCTTCCAGAATTGCACCTCGGCGAGTTCGCGGTTGTACCAACCGTTCGCCACGATGCCGTGCCCGCCCGGAGTCGCGCCGGTGATGTAGTTCGACTGCGCCGTGCAGGTCACGGCGGGGAATGCGGGCTCAATGTGAGCGAAAGAATTTGCCGCGCGAAACTTCTGCAAGCACGGCGTGTGCTCGCCGAGCAAACCTTCCGTGAGCCCGACGACGTTGAGAACGACAGTGCGTTGCATCAGTCGCGTTACGCGCCGGCGGCGTGTTGAGCAGCGCGATGGGTGTGGCGGTCGTGGAGCTCCCGGATCGCAGCGAGCACCACGAGTGGGTCCATCTCATGCACTTCAAAACCGCGGCCCACTCCCTGCAAGAGCGTGATCGTCAGCTTGCCGCCAAGATGTTCTCGAAATTCTTCCAGACCTTTCAACACCACGAACTCGCCGCCGGAATCCTCGTGCAACAATTCGTTGGCGAAGAGTTCGAATCCAAGCCGTTCCAGCAGCGCCACAATCCGCTCGCAACTCACCGTGTCGAGATAGCCCATCGCTCGGGAATAGATCGTGTCGAGCGCGATGCCAATCGCCACCGCCTCGCCGTGGCGGATGCGATAGTCGGAAATCTGTTCCAGCTTGTGCGCGGCCCAATGACCGAAATCGAGAGGACGCGCCGAGCCGAACTCGAACGGGTCGCCGTTTGTCGCGATATGGTTCATGTGCAGTTCCGCCGAGCGATGGATGAGCCGCTGCATCGACGCTTCCTCGAACACAACCAACTTGTCCGCATTCCCTTCAATCTCGTTGAAGAATGCTGGGTCACGGATGAGCGCCACCTTCACTGCCTCCACGTAGCCGGCGCGTTTGTCGCGGTCTGGCAACGATGCCAGCATGTCGAAATCGTTCACCACCGCGAACGGCGGAGCGAAGGAGCCGATGAAATTCTTTTTTCCAAACGCGTTGATGCCGTTCTTCACACCCACGCCGGAGTCGTCCTGGCTCAGCGTCGTCGTCGGGATGCGCACATGCCGCACCCCGCGGTGCGCCGTCGCCGCCGCAAGCCCCACGACATCCAGCAAGGCGCCACCGCCCACCGCGATGATGTAGGAGTGACGATCGATGTGATGTTTCTCCGCGAGCGACTGGATTTCTGAAACGTGAAAATAAGAATTCTTCGCCCGCTCGCCGCCTTCGATCACCAACGGTGCACAGACGAGATGCACCTCATCGGCGTGTTGCGCGAAGTAGCCTTCAATTTCCTGCACCAGGTTCAACTGCCGTTGGGAAAGCATTTCGTCCACAACCACCAGAACCCGCGCCGTGCCGTCCGCCTTTTCGCCCGCGAGCACTTGCTTGAGCAGCAGATTGTCCGGCGAAAAAACGCGCCTCGTAAAATACACGCGATGGCGATAACTCACCTGTATGGTTCGCTCGATGCAGGACATGGCGCTCAAAATCGAATCTTCGACGCTGGCGCGCCAGTTTTATTTACGTGCGCCCTCCGGTGGAATCTCCGAACGAACTTTCCAGAGCCGCCCGGCTTGATTTGACAGCGGCTCATTGTATTAAGTCGCCGGTATGAAATTTGCGCAGATTGCCAAGAGAGTCCTGCTGTTCATGGCGGTAAACTTTCTCGTTCTCATCACGATCTCGATCGTGCTGGGGCTGCTCGCAGCCTTTTTCCACATCAACCTCGGTAGCGGCGGCTACGGCTCGCTGCTGATTTTTTGCTTCGTGTGGGGCATGGGCGGTGCGTTTATCTCGCTCGCCATATCACGTCTCATCGCCAAATGGTTCATGGGCGTCAAAGTGATCGATCCCAACACCACCGATGCCAATGCCCGCCAACTCGTGGACACAGTGCATCAACTCGCGCGCACCGCCGGACTCACGACGATGCCTGAAGTCGGGTATTACGAATCTCCCGAGGTGAATGCGTTCGCCACCGGCCCGTCGCGCTCGCGCTCGCTGGTCGCCGTCTCCACGGGCTTGCTGGAAAACATGCGACGCGACGAAGTTGCGGGCGTGCTCGCACACGAGGTCGCCCACATCACCAACGGCGACATGGTCACGATGACACTCATTCAAGGCGTCATTAACGCCTTCGTCATGTTCCTCGCGCGCATCCTGGCCATGGCTGTCTCCAGCGCGCTGCGCCGGGGCGATGACAACCGCGGCGGCTGGTTCATGCAATACATGCTGGTGCAGGTCTTTCAGGTGATCCTCTCGCTGTTCGGGATGCTGGTCGTGTGCAAGTTCTCGCGCTGGCGCGAATTCCGCGCGGACGCGGGCGGGGCGCGCTACGCAGGCCGCGAAAGCATGATCAACGCGCTGGAACGCCTGCGTGCGATTCACGAAACGCCCATCGGCCAGTATTCGGAACACAGCTCTCCCTCGTTGCAATCGTTGAAAATCTCAGGAAAGGCCGGCGGCTTTGCGGCGCTGTTCACTACGCATCCGCCGCTTGAGGAACGAATCGCACGGCTGCGCGGCGCCCGGCAGTAGGACGGGCCGGAAGGCTGTCACTAATGTGATTGCCAGAAGGAATCTGCGTTTTGAAAATTCGAGCGCGGATTTCCCCTCACCCTGCCCTCTCCTCAGGGACGGAGAAACGCATCCAGTCTTTTGCAAAATCAATGACTGTGGACTGGCCCGACAGTCGGCGAACAATTCTCCCTACCCATGAACCGGAACGCCGATCTCCTGATCGGCACGAGCTGGCGGCGCGCTGGAAACACGCCGATCGGGAGATCGGCGCTCCGCTACGGTTCAGGGCACAAATCGCGGCTTTTTTCGGGCCATGGAATCTCTCCCGTTGGGAGAGAGGGCTGGGGTGAGGGGGAACGGCCCCCCAGAAATCACAGCCTCCTTCAATCCGGAAATTATTTTTGGAAAACCTTTTAGTCGCCGCGGTAGATGCAGCGCGACTGGCACGTCTCTGCCACGACGATTTCCGAAAGTTGCGGCAGCGATGGCTTGAGCCGGTCCCAAATCCAGCGCGCGACATTTTCGCTCGTGGCATTTTCGAGCCCGGCAATGTCGTTGAGGTAGAAGTGATCGAGCTGGTCGAGGATGGGTTTGAAGGCGCCAGAAACCTCGGCGTAATCCATGAGCCAGCCCAACTTCGGATCACACTCACCGACCACCGCCACCTCGACGCGGAAGCTGTGGCCGTGAAGCCGCGCGCATTTGTGATCCGCGGGCACATGGGGCAATCGGTGTGCCGCTTCAAACTGAAAAGTTTTCCTAAGCTCCATTCGCATAACCATTCACTGCTTCACTGATTACTGATTACTTCCCCGCCCTACTGCTCCCAATCCGTCCACATCACGAGATCGCCGAGCGACGGTCGGCCATCATGCCGCCACGTGAGCGGTGGGTCTTGCATCTGGCCGATGCGGCAAATGCGCGTCACACCCCAACGCGCCAACTGCGTCGCGAGCCGCTGCGAGTTATCGCTGTTTGCTGCCAGAGCCACGGTTGAAACCCTGCCTTGGACGCTGTGCGCACCACGCAACGCATCGTTCAAGTCCGCAACGGGTTTCACGTAAACAAATCGATGCAAGCATGAGACCTGGAACTGCGGATCGGCCTCGTACACGACCGTCCACGCGGTCGAGCCTTCGCTCTTCCAAATCTTCGTTTCATCCGATGACGCAGCGCGGATTTCATAGACGTCGCGCTTCGTCTTGATTGCTGCCGCTTCCTCGGTCGCCAGTGTTCCGCGAGGCTCGACAGCCTCGATGCTGGCCAATTCCGTCGCCAGTCCCTCGGCAAATTTCTCCGCCGAGATCGCTCCGTGCTCGACGTAGAAAACGTGCGGGGAAAGGCAGCCGAGTTGGTTCCACGCGATCACGTCGTTCGCCGCCGCGCAGAGGGTTTTCTTCATCTCGAAGCGACTGAGCGCGTCGGCGCCGATGTAGCCGAAGCTCACTCGATGCCCGTAACCGACGAAACGCACGCGACTGGCGAGACGTTTGCGGATGGCATCGAGCGTTTCATCAGAACCCGTTGCGGTGACGCACTCCGTTTCGGCAAAGAGCGCCGCCTCGAGTTGCTCGCTTCCGCCCGGCCACTCGGCGATCTCCAAACACGAAGCCAGCTTCGGCTCCACTTCGTAAATCGAGTGCGCGAACAACCTCGGCAAGAGCGATGTGCCGCGTGCGCACTTCACGAACTGCGCCGAGCGAGTGAGGAATCCAAGCACGATGCTGAACAATGTCGGGTTCGGAATGTTGCCCGCGCCGATGTGAACGAGCAGCTCCGGCCCTCGCGCGAGCGCCGCCGTCGGCGCGACTCGATCCGTGGCAAATCGATCCAGGCGCTCCACATGCCCGAGGTCTTGCGCGATCAATGCATTCAGGTTCTCAACGGAGAATTGCTGGTAGAACAAGTCGAGTCCGCGCGCGAGGGTGGTTTCGCCGAAACCGGTTTCCTTGACACCGTGTTTCAGCGCGAGCTTACGAAATGGATTGTGCGGCTCGGTCCAGTTTTGCGCCGTCGCCGCGAGCGTGTGGACGATGTTCGCCGTCGAACGTCCGAGGAGATACTGCTCACGATTCCGCTTCAGCGTATGGCACGCCTCAGTGACCAGCTTCGGCGTGATCGCATGTTCGGCTGGAAGATCGGCGATGAAGTAATTTGGCAGATCCATGTCAGTGCGGAGTTTGTGCCAGAACCGTTTCGCGGCGTCGAATGGCGCGCAAGCAGGGCAAGCCCGCGAGCGAGCCCAACAAAAAAACCGCGAGCCAGCCGTATAACCTGTGATACGCCTGTTCGTCGTGAATGCGGACCCCGAAGCTGCTCACCCAGATTCCAGCGATCCAGTGCGAAAGATTTCCCAGCAATCCACCGATCGTGATGAAAAGACCGAACACGCGACCGCGCACCGCATCAGGCACTGACTCCATCAACGCCGCTTCGACGATTGGATAGTTCGCCATGAAGAAGAATCCATACGTCATCAGCATCGGGACGATCCATTGATCCGGCACGAACGGAAACGCGGCGACGAGTCCAGCCGCAATGATCGTCAACGTCGCCGCCCATTTCATCCGTGAGCCGTCGCTCAGGTGGCCAAAAAGCGGATTGCTGATCGCCGACGCAAGGAAGATGAAGCTGATCGTGAATCCGGTTTTCTCGACATCAAATCCGCGCGCCTTTTGCAGAAACAAAGAGCCGACCGTGCTCATGCTACTGCCGGTGAAATCGCGCAGGAAAAAGAACAACGCTGCGAGCAGGAACATGAGCCAGAGCGTCGGCGTGGGAAACATCGGTTCCTTCGGTTTGCGTGCGTGCGATGCCTTGCTCACTTCGGCACCGTGCTCATCCGCCAGCCACGCGAAGAGCCCGGCTGCCACGAGCCCGGCGATGCCGAGTTCGAGCACCGGCGCCCGCCAGTCGTGCGCGATCTTGGCGCGCCACCCGGCGTAAAACGGCCCGATGAAAAACCCGACGCTCGCTCCCACGCCGAGCAGGCCGAGCGCACGTCCTGCCTTGCCCGGATAGAGCCGCGCGATCAGCGCCGTCGCCGCC
>JBBRBM010000089.1:0-22903 GCA_038205745.1 Verrucomicrobiota bacterium
GTCACGTCGTCACAGTTGCGCATTTGGAACGGCAGCGCCTTCGTCACGGGCCTTTCTCTCGATCCGAACAAGATGACCATCGTGCTGACGCACGGTTACATCAGCAGTTCGGACGACTGGCCGACGACAATGGCGCAACACCTGGGCGGGGCCGGTGGAGTCAGCGGGAACGCCAACATCACAGCGTGGGATTGGCGTGAAGCAGCGGCCAGCACGCCGGGACTGGCCTATTCCGGCACGCGGCGCCTCACCCTTCCGCCAGTTGCGAAAGTCGGGCTAGCACTAACCGGCGCATCCGCACTTTTACCACCACGTCCCCGGAGCCCGATGCACGGGTAAAAAGTGGCGTGAAAGCCAATTTTTACAGGGGTTTATTGCTGATATTTCGCACGAATATCCGGAAAGGTCCCATTCAAAACACCGTAATTCACTGACCCCTCAGGGAGTAGTGGTACGAATTGGCGGCCATGCGCACCGTTGCTACACCTTTGCGCGATTCGAGGGAGTCATGCGTTCGCAAGACCAAGACATCGGCGCACGAACCGATGTTTGCAAAGAGCGAAAAGTGCGAACTGTGACTTCCGAGAAGAGAACCTTGTGGCTGCAAGTCAACCTGCAGAGGGGTTCCACATCAGAATCAGAAATCAGAAGACGGAACGCTAATCGATGAAAATCCGGAAAAACGTAATCAGGGTATTGCCAGTGGATGGACATCCAGTGGTACTCGAGGGTGTCCGCTCCTGCCTGGGACGCCACGGAAGATTCGCCGTAGTTGGAACCGCCTTCAACACGGAGGAAGCCATCACCAAAGCCAGTCGACTGTCGCCCGACGTCGTCCTGCTGGACATGGGCACCGCCGGCCTGAGCGGAGTCGAGACGACGCGCCGGCTTCGCACCACATG
Organism: Verrucomicrobiota bacterium; assembly: GCA_038205745.1. Taxonomy (GTDB): domain Bacteria; phylum Verrucomicrobiota; class Verrucomicrobiia; order Limisphaerales; family SIBH01; genus JANNGC01. The sequence continues at coordinate 903 of JBBRBM010000089.1, forward strand.
CCCCAGCGCCAAGGTCTTGATGTTCGTCGAGCGCGAGGAAAAGCAGGCCGTCGAGGAAATGGTTCAGGCCGGAGCCCGTGGTTGCATTCGCAAGACAGCTTCGGCAGATGAACTCATAGCCGCCCTTGAACGCGTTCACAGTGGCGAAACATTTTTCTCGCCGGACGTTGCGCGGATGTTTTTCGACGACTACGTGATGCGCGGCGGCAAGCCCCGCGAGAACACGACGAAGTCGATTTCCGAACGCGAGCGCCAGGTCCTGAACCTCGTCGTTGAAGGCGCGGCCAACAAAGTCATCGCCGACAATCTCAGCATCAGCATCCGCACGGTGGAAAAGCACCGCCAGCGCATCATGAAGAAGTTCGACCTGCACAAGGCCACGGACCTGGTGCGCTTCGCGATCACGCGCGGGTTGGTCAACGTCGGGATTTGAATCGTTACGTACAACTGCGTAATTCAATGCATCGTAAGAGAGCCCATAGACCGTGTCGCGCTTTACCCCGATTGGCCGTTGGGCATCACGTCGGTAGTTTTGCGACCCGAGCGGGGTTTCCCATGCGCCCGAAGGACATTCAACCAATCCTTCCACACGTTTACGGGAAAGTTCCGCTCACGTCCGGAAAGGTGAAATCCGGACAGCCCAATATTGCGCGCCCAGTGATTCGTGGTTCGGAAAATTCGAACGTGGGCTCATTGGAAAATTTTCAGAAGCTCAGAACAAGCTCTCTCTCTCCTGTCGACGCATTCGTCGATACGCGTCAGGGCGCCCATGTCCTGGGATTGTAATTCAGAAAATCGGAAGGAATCGCTGTGTACTCGGAAAGCGCTGTCCATCAGAAGACGGCCGAAAATTTAATGACAGGCGACATTCTGCTTTGCCGCAAAGGTGCGGACTGGAAGCGGCAGATGGCTGTCCTGGCGGTGTTCATCACCATTGCGCTGGCGCTCCTGTGGATTGTGGGCGGGCCGGCGAAATGGGCGGTGCATCGCCTTGATGTATTACTCACCGTCGGCGCGATCGCGTTCTGGCGCTGGAGTTGGTTCATGTATCAGAACATCCGCGCGATCATTTACCGCTTTTTCGTATTCCCGCGTATTCGTCGTAACGCAAAACGCGCCGTCGAAACGCTGGGGCCGATCCCGGAAGTTGCGGTGCTTGGAACCACCTATCATGAGAAGCCATGGATTACGTCATCCGTATTCCACTCCGTTTTCGCCGAACTCAGTACGCTGACCGGTCTCGCGCGCCGGCCGCTCGTGGTCATCGTAACGGGCTGTGATGGCGATGATGACAACATCCGAAAAGTTTTCGCGGATGCCTGCGACACGCTGACGCCGGCTGACCCGACACAATGGCCGCCGGAACTCGTGCTGGCACGCGGTGACAAGGGCAAGCGTCTGGCGCTGGGCACCGGCATGGAAATCATCGCCGAGAGCGGGCTGTCGAAGGACGGCGTCGTTGTCATCCTCGATGGGGACACCAAACTCGGCCAAGGATTGATGAGCAAAGTGCTCCCGATCTTCCGCCTCACTCCCACAGTCTCGGCTGTCACCACGAACGAAGACGGAATGGTGAAGGGCCCGGCGTGGTTCGCCGAGTGGACGTCACTGCGTTTCGGCCTGCGGCATCGTTCAATGTGTTCCATCTCGCTGTCCGGAAAATTGCTTTGCCTCACCGGACGTTTCTCTGTTTTCCGTGCAGCGGTCGTTCTTGATCCCACGTTTCGCCAGCAGGTCGAGAAGGACACGATTCATCACTGGCTCTGGGGTTCGTTCGAGATGTTGAGCGGTGATGACAAGAGCACCTGGTTCTGGCTCGCGAAGAACCGTCATCGGATGCTCTACGTCCCGGACGCGATGGTGACCACTTACGAAGTGATTGGCCCCAACGCGGTCCATCGCGCGATGGCAAACGTCCGCCGCTGGTCCGGCAACAGCGTGCGTCATGGCTGGCGCGCGATCATGCTGGGACCGGGCACCACGGGATGGTTCGTCTGGCTTTGCCTCATCGATCAACGGCTCACGATCTTCACAGTGCTTTTCGGACCAGCAGTCGCGATCTACTCGCTTTGCACACAGCGCTACGAAATGGCCGCTGCCTACGGGCTGTGGGTGATGCTCTCGCGCATGTCTCACGCGGCCATCGCGTGGCGGCAAGGCCGGCGGTTCTCGATTTACTATATTCCGCTCCAGATCGTTTCCGACTGGGCGACGGCGCTCACGAAACTGTGGGTGGTGTTTCATCCGGCGAAACAGAACTGGCTCAACCGCGGCGCGCGCAAACTCAATACTACGACGGGATCATCCTTCTACGGACTCCGCACGGCATTTGCACACTACCTCTACGTTTTCTCGTGCGTCTGCGTCGGCGCCATTGTGGGATTGTTCGTGGGCTTTCTCCCCATCTTCCGTGACGCGCGTTTGTTCTGGACGCCCGGCGACAACAAGCCGGCCAAGACGATGCGGAATCACGAGACGCGCACGTCGCCTCAGAAATCCTTCCGTCCACGGGCGCTGACGGAGAAAACGCTCAGCAAAGTTCAAACGCAGTAGCCGCTTCACTTTAACGCACATGAATAATCAATCCAGCAACCCCGCTCCCGCCGCGCCGGCCAAACCGGCGCAGAGCAATGTCACGCGGATCATAGTGATCGTACTTATCCTGCTGATCACCGTGGCGGCATTTGCGTTTGCCATTCCGTGGGCGCGCTATCGCTTCAACAACATCGTGCTGCGCGAAGCAACGGTGCGTGGATCTGTGACGAAGATCGGTGCGCGCATCGATGGCCGCATCAAGAGCATCGAGGCCGCCGCCGGCCAGCGCGTCAACCGAGGCGATGTGCTGTTGCAGATGGAAGATACTCATTTGCAGGCCGCGCTCGAACGCTCGCGCGGCGAACTGGCTTCTGCGACCCGCGAACTCGAAAGCGAGAAACTTGGAATCGAGCAGACTCGCAAACGCCTCACCTTTGAAATCGAGCGGTTCAAAAGCGGCATTCGCAAAGCCCAGGGCGAACTCGACGCACAGAAGAGCAGCCTGGCTCGCCTGGAAAAACAGTACGATCGCATTTCCTCACTCGTGAAGGACGGCGCCGCAGCTCGTGCCGACATGGACAAAATCACAGGCGACCGCGACCGCTCTCTCGCTCTCGTCAGCGCAGCGACCGCCGTGGTCGAGACAGCCGAAACCAATCACGAAAGAGCGATCAATGAACTCGACGGCCTTCGCGTCCGGGAGAATCGCCTCGGTGTTCTCGACGCGCAGATCGTCATCGCGCGGGCGAAAGTCGCGACCGCGGAAGCCGATCTTGAATCCACGGTGGTCAAGGCACCGGAAGACGGCCGTGTCATCGAAACCATTGTGAATGCCGGCGGCTCCGCCAAAGTGGGTGAACCTCTGCTTGCACTGTGGATCGGCAAACCCTGGATTGAAGCCTGGGCGGACGAGCGGCAGGTGCGCAACATCCAGATCAACAGCCAGGTGGATGTTTCTTTCGACGCTTCACCGGATCACAAATTGACAGGCCACGTCGAAAGCATCGGACTCGTCACGGACAAGCAGCTTCAGACCTCGCCAATTCCTTCCACACTGCACGCCTTCGTGCGGCCCAATGCGATGGTGCCTGTTCGCATTGCGATCGAGGATGAGAACCCGTCGATCCAACTCGGCCTCTCCGTGCTCGTCGGCATTCGCAAAGGCTCAGAGGAAAACGCGGCGGCGGCGCAATTGCACAACAACAAGAAAACCGGCGCGCTGACCAACGCCGCGAACAGCAAAGCTTTAGTGGGTCAATAGCAGCAACCATCAACACACATCATCGGGTCAACATCAGAAAGGACAGCTACAGAATGAAAGTAAGTATCTTCGGTCTCGGTTACGTCGGGTGCGTCACCGCCGCCTGTTTGGCGAAGGATGGCCACGAAGTCATCGGTGTCGATGTCGTCGCGTCGAAAGTGGACAAGCTCGCGAAGGGCAAAGCCACCGTCGTCGAGACCGGCCTCGATGAACTCATCGCTGAAGGCCATCGCCAGAAGCGCATCACTGCCACGACCGACGGTCGCAAGGCGGTGCTTGAAACGGACGCCTCCATCGTTTGCGTGGGCACTCCCACGGGCACAGACGGCACGATGGATCTCACGGCCTTGCGCGCCACGATCGAATTCATCGGACGCGCCACGCGCGCCAAGATGGATCGCCACCTCGTAATCATGCGCAGCACGGTGCCAGCCGGCACCGCGGAGTCGCTCGTGTTGCCGCTCCTGAATCCGAGCACGCCACCGGCGGCCCTGTTCGCGGACAGCAATCTCATTGTGGTTCCCGAATTCCTGCGCGAGAGCTCGGCGATCGCGGACTATTATGATCCCCCGTTCACGCTCGTGGGCAGCGCCACGGGCAAGGCGGATAACAACGCGGAAGCGGTGGAAGAACTTTTTGGCCACATCACTGGAAGCGTGACCTGGGTTCCCTTCCGCGAGGCTGAAATGCTCAAAGCCGTGTGCAATGCATTCCATGCGCTCAAGGTCGCATTCGCAAATGAAGTCGGCGCGCTCTGCACGGCGATGTCGATCGACGGCCACTCGCTCATGTCACAGTTCGTCAAAGACACGAAGCTGAACATTTCGGCGGCATACATGCGCCCTGGTCTTCCGTTCGGCGGCTCCTGCCTGCCGAAAGACCTGCGCATGCTCTGCCAGGTGGCGAGCAATCATGGCGTCGAGATGCCGCTCTTCCGCGGCACGCTCGCCAGCAACGAAGCGCAACTGAAGCGCGTGATCGACATGATCCCGGCGAATGGCGCGCGGCGTATTGGCTTAAATGGTCTCGCGTTCAAATCCGGCACAGACGACTTGCGCGAAAGCCCGATCGTCTTCATTGCCGAGCATCTGATCGGCAAGGGCTTCGACGTGAAGATTCACGACCCTGGCATCCATGAATCGCTGCTCACCGGCGCGAACAAGGAATACATCGAGAGCCGCATCCCGCACTTGTCGAGCCGCCTCGTGGCGACGCTCGACGAACTGGTGGAGCACTCCGAGATCCTGTTGCTCACGCGCAACGGTGAAGAGCTGGTGCAGCGCATCACGGAGCTGGGCAAACGCCCGACGCTCATCGACCTGCGCGGGCAGGACAAGGCGGTGAAGCAGATGCTCGAAGCGCGCAAGAAGGCACGCAAGGCACTGACGCTCGCGGTCAAGCCATCGGTGCCGGTCGGTCGCGGCGTGCTGCCGCGCAAGTCGAGCCGCAACGGAAACGGAAACGGCAATGGAAACGGCCACCGGACCAAAATCATTCTGAAGGGATGATCCTGAACTGACGACTGGCCTCCGGCGGGTGCTGATCCGCCGGAGGTTTCGTGGGCTTAAATTGAGAACTGGAGAACAAACCGTGATTCGTTTCACACACATCGTTGGCCTGGCACTGCTGTGGTCGGCCTGCACAGTTCTCGGCGTCACGTATCGTGTCTCGACGGGATCTGACCGCATTTATGTCGCCGGACCCGGCTCCGCTTCACTGAGTGACATTAAGGTTGCGGTCCCAAAAGCCGATCTTCTTCAAGTCTCGCCGGGAGTCTGGCACTTGCGCCAGAGCCTCCACCTGGAAAACGGGGCGAGACTGGTTCTCTACGGGACAAAGATCGGTGGCGATGTGAACGAGCTGCGGCTCCAAAGCAACAATACGGGACATTCGAATGACTTCGTCCACCTCATGGCGGATTGGGGGATGATCGACATTCGGAGCACAAAAATCACCTCTTGGGATGACGCGGTGAACGGACCTGACCTCGAATACGACCTCCAAGGACGAGCTTACATCGCCATTCGCTCCACTTTGGACGAGATCGATTTGGTGACGCCGCGCGAATCGCGCATGGACGTGATCGACAGCGACGTCGGCTACCTCGGCTCCCATCGCGCTGAATCGTACGGATTGGTTTGGAAAGTGTTGGAGTCGAAGACCAACCGGCCGTACGGCGCGCTCACGAACCTCTACAGCCTGGTCAACGTGTACGGCGACATCAAGCGCAGCCGTATTCACCACAACTATTTCGGCATGTACTCCTTCGGTTCGTACGGCCAGGTGATGGTCGATAACGAAGTGGATCACAACGTGGGCTACGGCCTCGACCCGCACGACGACTCCGACCACCTCATTATCGAACGCAACAACGTCCACCACAACGGCACGCACGGCATCATTGCCTCGCAACGGTGCAACAACACGATCATCCGCGACAACGTGACGTGGGCGAACGGGCATAATGGAATCATGCTGCACCGCTATTGCGACGACTCGCTGGTCGTGGGCAATCGCAGCTTTCGTAACGGAGACGCCGGCATCGCGCTGTTCGACGTGAAGAACGTGACGGTGCAGAGCAACGTCTGTTTGCAAAACTTCACAGCGGGCGTTCGGCTGAGCGTGGGCGCATCGGACAATTTGATTATCGACAATGAATTTGCGGAGAGTCCCACCTACGGCATCTACCTCTACAAGGGAGTGGACGCGCCGTTTCCAGGTGACAACGGCCACTGCAAACGCAACCGGTTCGTCAACAACTGGGTTCACAACAACAGCGGCCCTGGAATCTTCCTCACGACGTGCGACGACAATGTCTTCAGCCGCAACGTCTTCGACGTGAACGGCTCAGTGATGTGGTTCATCAACGGCCAGCGCAATCAACTGGAGAGCAACTCGATCCCGGGCGCGGCAATCATCCGAACACAAGGCACGGCCGCCCTGCCCTCGTCCACTTTGGCGCGGAGCCAGCCGGCACTTTCGATCCAGCTCGATCCGTTCAGCACGTTTACTTTCACCGATACCAATTCATTCATCTTCGATCCCGAGGAGCCGGGTATCGCCACGACGGTCACGCCGAATGGCAGTTCCTTGAACCTGACGACTGTCGATATTGCGAAGACGTCGTACGTGCAGACGCGAAGTTTGCGGGCCGCCACGGACGCCGGTGTCGCGCTGATTACGATCACGATCTGGAACACGACGGGCGATCTCAGCAAGCGCTGGCTCACACAAGCGAGTTCATCGACGCACACGATCACTTACAAGGTCGGAGACCTCACGCCCAGTGTGCGCTACCGCGTGCTGAAAGACGGTGTTTCCAACAGCTACACCGCCGATGCGGCGGGCACGATCACCTTCCAGGACACCGCCGTCTCGACCGGTGTGACGGAGTTCATGGTGATGCTGTAGTCGAAGACTTTCATGAGAATCCCAAAAGACACATTCACGATCAGAGCGGTGACTCGCATCGTTCTCGCTGCGGCGCTGTTCGTTGTGAACGGGATCTTCTCTTTCGCGCACGCCGCGGAAGTGGTGGTGTCCACTCCCGGCGAAATTACTGCCACCGCCGCGCTCGCCAATCCCGGTGACGTCATCGTGATGCGAGACGGCGTGTGGCAGGACGCGGATATTCTGTTTGTAGCCAATGGCGCGGCCGCAAATCCGATCACGCTGCGCGCACAAACGCTCGGTGCAGTTCACCTCACCGGGCAATCCAAGCTTCGCATGGGCGGCAGTTTTCTCGTCGTTGATGGATTGGTCTTTACGAATGGTTATCGCACGAACGATGACGTGATCGCTTTCCGCGACACCACCACCACTTACGCCAACAACAGCCGCATCACGAACTGCGCGATCATTGGCTACAATCCGCCTAACCTGACCAACGACGTGAAATGGGTATCGCTCTACGGCGTCAGCAATCGCGTTGAGAACTGCTATTTCCGGGGCAAGCAAAACGTTGGCACCCTGCTCGTGGTCTGGGTGAACACGAACACGCCCAACTACCACGTCATCAGCCGCAATTACTTTGGTCCGCGCCCCTTGCTCACGGCTGCGTCCAACGGCGGCGAGACGATTCGCGTGGGCACGTCCGACGTCTCGATGGGCAACTCACGCACGCTCATCGAGAACAACTACTTCGAGCAGTGCAACGGCGACGTCGAAATCATTTCCAGCAAGTCATGCGAGAATGTTTATCGCCACAACACCTTCGTGGATTGCGAAGGCGCGCTCACCTTGCGACATGGCAATCGCTGCACCGTCGAGGGGAACTACTTCTTCGGCCACAACAAGCCGCTGACCGGTGGCGTGCGCATCATCGGGGAAGACCACAAGGTCTATAATAACTATTTCCAGGATCTCGCCGGATCGAGTTCGCGCGCGCCGCTCGCGATCATGCAGGGCATCGTGAACAGCCCGCTTGATGGCTACTTCCAGGTGCTTCGTGCGACCGTCGCCTTCAATACCTTCGTCAACTGCACGAATGCTTTCCTCATTGGTTTCGCGGGAACTTCCGGCACGAACACGACGACGTTGCCTCCTGTTGACTGCCTCATTGCGAACAACATCGTCGCGCAGCCCATCGCGGGGAAGATCGTCGATCAGCGAATCACACCGGTGAATCTCGTTTGGGAAGGCAACATTCTCTTCGGCGGCACACAGCTCGGCATCGCGACCAACACCGGCACCATCCGAACCAATCCGCTGATGACGTTGGCGACAGATGGCCTGTATCGGCCCGGCGCGTCCAGTCCGGCGCTCGGAGCGGCGCAAGGTTCCTACCCGTTCGTCGCCGATGATTTTGAAGGACATTCTCGCAACGGCGCGAAAGACGTGGGCTGCGATCAGTCCTCCGTGACTGCGCCGACCTTTCCGCCTCTCACCGGAAGCGTCGTCGGTCCGCTGTGGCTGACTTCGCCGGGAACCTATCTCGCCTGGTCGAAGCCGGCGGACATCCCGTTCGGAACTCCACTCGGCGGGGTGCAACTCAACGCCAGCGCCAACGCAGCCGGCTCCTTCACGTATGATCCTCCCGCCGGAACGCTGCTGAATGTCGGGAGCAGTCAACTGCTCACGGTGGTCTTCACCCCAAACGATCTCCTCAATTACGGCTCCGCGACCCAAACGGTGACCATCAATGTTACGAAAGCCACTCCCACGATCAATTGGCTGGCTCCCGCCCCCATCGCTTACGGAAGTGGATTGAGCGAAACGGAACTGAATCCCACGGCCAACGTGCCGGGCTTATTCGCATTCAACCCACCGCTCGGCACCGTGTTGAATGCGAGCAACGCGCATCAGCTCTCCGCGATTTTCACACCCACGGACAGCGCGAGCTATTTGCCGGCGACCAGCACAGTTTTTATCGCCGTCGCAAGAGCAACGCCGGCGATTGCGTGGAGCAGTCCCTCGCCGATCGAACAAGGAACTTCGCTCAGCGGCAGTCAACTCAACGCCAGTGTCAATGGGCCTGGCATGTTGAGTTACAACCCGCCATTCGGAACCTTCCTGAGCGCGGGAAACAACCAAACGCTTTCCGTCACCTTCACGCCGTTCGACTCCGCGAACTACACAACAGCAACCGCCACGGTGACGCTTAACGTCACGATCGGTGGCAAGACCAAGCCCAACATTGCATGGCCATCGCCAGCGCCGATTCTGTTGGGCGCGCCGTTGAGCAGCCTGCAACTGAACGCCAATTCGAGTGTGCCGGGCACGTTCTTCTACACTCCGCCAGCCGGAACCATTCTCCCCGTCGGCAGCACGATTCTTTCCGCGAGATTTGTCCCGAGTGACACGACCACCTACGCCCGGATCACGAACACAGTGACGCTCAACGTCGTGGCGTTGGTGAAGAATCCGCTCGTGCGCGTCGCTTACCTCATCCCGACCAATCGTCTCGGGCAGGCACACGCCATTCCTACTCTCCAGAACGTGGTGCAACAGTATCAGCGTTTCTTCGCCCTCGAAATGGAACGCAATGGATTCGGGCCGAAGACCTTCAGTTTCGAAACGCAGCCCGATGGCGTGACGCCAATGATCCACGTTCTGCGTGTGGCGCCGACGGACCTTTACCTGCGCGGAGATTTCAACGGCACGCGTGTGATCGACACTGCGCGCACGGCAGGATTGCCAATCGGCGCCGCCGGCCAGCTCTGGTGGCTCATTCCCGAGACGCACACGCTGCGCCCTGATGGTGGAGTCGGCGGCGGGTTTGATGTCGGAATTTATTCGCCGCAATCGCCGGTTGACTCCGGCTGGGTGGTGACGGGCGGCGATGCGCTCGCTCTTTATCAGACGCTGTATCAAACCAATGCGACGCTCTACGACGGTTATGTCATTCCTGAACTCGGAGCGCAGCCGCTGGTGCAGGACGTTTCGTTCCCGTGGTTCCAAGGCATCACGTTGAGCGGCATCAGTTCCTCGGAGGTGGGTTCAGGGCTGCACAACCTCGGGGAGGCGTTCGGCCTGGAGAGTGATTATCGCAACGACGAAAACTTTAACGGCAATGTGATGGGCTTCGGCTTCCGCGGCATACGCGGCGTGCTGCATCCCGATCGCTATCCATACAATTACTGCGCGCTCTCGTTCGGCGCTGCGATGGCACTGGACGCAAATCCATTCTTCAACCCAGGTCGTGCCACGAATGACACCACGCCGCCGAACTTGACCATCACCACATCTGGCACGCGATCACCGGTCAGCGGCCAACTTGAGATTTCATTCAACGCTTCCGACAACGCGGCGTTGCACGGAGCGATATTGAAATGGCACACCGATGCTGAAGCCGTGATGGCGGCAGAAAAGGCCCTGACGGGAACCAGTTCTTCAGGCACCTTCGCGACTCCCTACTACACGCTGCAGCAGACGAATCGTTTCACGATTACGGTTTTTGATAGGAGTGGGAATCGACGGTCTGCAGAAACCCTCATTTATCCCTCCGGCGACGCTAATCACGCCCCGGAACCATTCATCCGAGCAAACCCGATCTTCGCCGGTCCGGGTGAAGATGTCCTGCTCGACGCGTCCAACACGTACGACTCCGAACACGGTTCCGGTTATATCGAAGTCGAGTGGGATCTGGATGGTGATGGCATCTTTGACACACAGCCCAGCGCTGACTTGTTCTACGTCGCTAACTACGAAACCAACGGGACGCGCCTGATCCGCGCGCGCATTACGGACACCGCCGGCGACATCGCGATTTCAGCGCCCATCGCGGTGACGATCGTCCCCTGCGCCACGAGTCTTTCGCCTACGAACAAAAACCACGGCTATGCCTACAGCACCGGCACGGTCACAGTCACCACCGGTCCAAAGTGTCGTTGGACGGGAATCCCCTTGAACGACTGGATCAAGCCGATCTCCGGCGAGATCGTCGGCAGCGGCAAGTTCATGTATTACACGGAGCCGAATCCGTTCTTCATCGGTCGCACAGGCTCGATCTTGATCGGCGACGAAATCCTGGCCGTCACTCAGGACCCCGCTGCCTGCACTTACTCGGTCACGTCGTCGCGTTTTCATGGTTACGGCGTTGGATCCGGCACCATCAAGGTCACCACGAAGGCAAACTGCCCATGGACCATCATCAACACCAACCCATGGATCTCGATTGTAGGTGGATTGATTCGCACGAACAGCGACACGATCAGCTACACGGTTTCAGAGAATCGCACCCTCGGCCGCCGCTCCGGCAATGTCATTATCAGCAATGAGGTATGCACCATCACGCAGTGGGGCACCAATTGTGAACTCGCCATCACTCCGTCCTGGCGCGTGCATAGTGAAAATTCAGAAACTGGAATGGTGACCCTCAGCACGGCGAGCGGTTGCCCATGGAACGTGATCAACACCAACGACTGGATTGAGATCATTACGCCGGGATCCGGCACGACCAGCGGCAGCATCGTTTATTCGAATCACCCAAACCTTGGGCTCGAACCGCGTGTCGGCTTCCTCACCATTGGTTCCGAGTCTCTTGTGATCACGCAGCAGGCTTGCTCATACAGCCTTGTGGAGTCGAACCGGTCGCATGGATTCCTTTCCGAGACAGGCACTGTGACCGTCTACGCCGGGCCGTTGTGCATCTGGACGGTCAACAACACCAATGACTGGATCACCGTCACGTCGCCTCTGATCAACAACGGCACCAACATAGTGTCGTACATCATTGCGCCAAATCCCCGGAGTGAACCTCGCAGTGCCTTCCTCACAATCGCGGACTTTCCGTTTGTCGTGTCGCAGTCGGAGAAGCCTTGCACCATTTCAATCTACCCGACCGAGTTCGCGCACGCGGAGCAAAGCAGCTTCAGCGAAATCGAAGTGACGGCGGACGCAGGCTGCACTTGGACGGCTGTGAGTCCAGTCCCGTGGATTACGATTCTCGATGGCGCATCCGGAGAAGAATACGGGATCGTCACTTACACCGTGGACGAAAACACCGGCCCCGCGCGCAGTGCGACGATCAGTATCAAGGATGAAAGCTACGACGTATCTCAGCCAAGTGGCATCCGCACGATCACCACAAAGGACACCTATTACATCGCCAGCGGCGAAACCAACTCACTGGACTTCACGTTCCACGCTCATGGCGGCGAGAACTCTCTGGGATTCAGCATTTGCTTTGACACAAATTTCCTCAGCTTCAGCACTGCGCGATTGCAGGCCGGCGCTCCAGTGGGACTCACGCTAACGGTGAATGCGGACGAGGCCGCGAGCGGACGCGTGGGCTTGACGGTCGCGCTGCCGGCGGGATGGTCGATGCCTTTGGGCACGTCGACGGTGGTCCAGGTTTCATTTCGCGCCAACCCGGCGATTGGAAAGCAAATGACGAGTGTCTCGGCTTGCGATGCGCCCGTCGCACGAATCCTGACGGATTCAGTGGGCCGGACGTTGACCGCGAGCTTTGCTTCTCCCGCCGTGCAGGTGATTGGATTCTGTTCCCTCGCGGAATCAATCGATGCGCCGCAATTCAACTGGACGAACAGTCCCATCGCTTGGAGTTGCCAGACCAACGTGACACATGACCAGGATGATGCGGCGGCGAGCGGTGCCATTGCAGACAGCGGCCAGACCTATTTCGAAACGGCATTCATTGGACCCGGCACACTGACGTACTGGTGGAAGGTTTCATCAGAAGCGAGCAGGGATCTGCTCCGGCTGATGATGAACGGCTCGGAACAGTTCCGCATTTCTGGAGAGGTCGATTGGGAATGGCGCACATTCAATGTACCGGCTGGCACAAACATCATGCGCTGGCTCTACTCCAAAAACAGCAGCGCCAGCGCCGGTGCTGACCGCGCGTGGGTGGATGAGATTTATTACCAACCCTCGGCGCCGTTGATCACCAGCCAGCCAGTGAGTCGGAATATCGACTCCGGTTCCAACGCCACCTTTACCGTGGCCGCCGCAGGACAACCGCCCCTCGCGTATCAGTGGCTCTCGAATGGGTTCGCCATGACCGATGGTCCGAACGTGCGCGGCGCGAACACGGCCAGCCTCACGTTGTCGAACGTGCAGATGTCGCACGCCGCTTTGTATTCCGTCATCGTCAGCTCGCCGCAGGGCAACGCGTCCAGCAGCAACGCGCTCCTCACTATCACGCAATTGCTGCCGCTGCCGGAAGCGCTGGATGCCGCGGGTTTCAACTGGAACAACGTTGGCAATGCGGCGTGGGTCGGACAATCCCTGGTGTCGCATGACGGCGTCGATGCCGGTCGCAGCGCCCGGATCACGCACAGCCAAAGTTCCGCCTTCTCCACAACCATTGTCGGTCCGGGCACGATTAACTTCTGGTGGAAAGTCTCCAGCGAGCCCGGCAATGACAGATTGGCTTTCTCGCTCAACGGTGCATCCCAAACGACGATTTCTGGTGAAGTGGATTGGCAACAGAAGACCTACACACTCATCGCGGGCACCAACACGCTGCTTTGGACTTACTCGAAAAACTCCAGCACTTCAGCAGGCCAGGACCTTGCCTGGGTGGATGAAATCCGCTTCATCCCGACTCCCGTCTCGGTCACCACGTCGCCAACGAACCGCCTGGTGGATCAGGGTGCGACGGCAACCTTCACTGTCGGCGTCAGCGGCACTCCACCGATCGCCTATCAGTGGCGCGTGAACGGCACGAATATCGTCGATGCAACGAACGCAACGCTCGCCCTCGCGAATGTCCAGCCACAGCAGGCGGGCAATTACTCTGCCTTCGTCGCGAACGCCGCCGGCACCGCGACCAGCAGTGAAGCCTTGCTGAGCGTCAACCGTCTCGTGCCCCTTGCCGAAGCCGTCGATGCCACCAATAATTTTTTCACCGGCGGCACGCCGACATGGGTCGGACAGACCTTGGTGTCACATGACGGTGTCGACGCCGCGCGCAGTGGAGCGATTGGCAACAGCACGAGCGCCTCGTTCAGCAACGCCGTCGCAGGTCCAGGCACCATCAGCTTCTGGTGGAAAGTGTCCTCCGAATCCAACGACAGGCTTGCGTTCTTTATCAACGGCAGTTCACAGGCAAACATCGGCGGCGAAGTGGATTGGGTCTGGCGCACATTCAGCGTGGCGAGTGGCACTCAGAACCTCGAGTGGCGTTACACCAAGAATTCTTCGACCGTCGGCGGCTTGGATACCGCGTGGGTGGATCAAATTGTTTATGTCCCATCCAACACACCGACAGCACCGGTGATGGCGCTGCAACCCGGCAACCGCGCTGTCGTTCCGCCGACGAACGTCACGTTCACCGCGGTGGCAGTGGGTTCAACACCGCTCGCCTATCAATGGTATTTCAACGGCAACCCGCTCGCGAACGGCAGCGGCATCAGCGGAGCCACGGCGACAAACCTGACCATCACGAACGCGACGGCGGCGAACAACGGTTCCTATCACGTCCTTGTGACAAACGTGGCAGGCAGCATCGCCAGCTCGCAGGCCAATCTCACGGTGGTGACCGCACCGATCATCACGAACGCGCCCGTCAGTCGAAACGTCATCGCGGGTTCCACGGTCGCATTCACGGTTGGCGCGATCGGTCAGGCACCGTTGAGCTATCAATGGATCTTCGACGGCACGAACCTCACGAATGGCGGCAAGATCAGCGGCGCCACAACCGCGACATTGACGTTGACCAATGTGCAAGCCGCGCAACAGGGCTTTTACTCGGTCATGGTGAGCAACGCCGCGGGCGTCGCATTCAGCTCGCAATCTTCCGGCGCGCTCACGACGTGGGAAGCCGCGCGCACATCACCCATCACGAACAACGAGAACACGACACTTCAATCCACGGTGACCGGTCCGGGGACAATTCACTTCACGTGGAAAGTTTCTTCCGAGACGAACAGCGACTGGTTCCAGTTCCTGATCAGCGACGTGGTGCAGACGAGCATCACCGGCGAAGTCGATTGGCGCGATGAATCCTTTACCGTTGGAAACGGCGTCCAGTTGCTGCAATGGCGTTATGCCAAGGATGCGAGCGGCAGCGCCGGACAAGACGCGGGCTGGCTTGATTCAGTCCGGTTTGTTCCAAGCAGCGCTGTGAACGCGCCGTCGATCACGAGTCCACCGGCCAGTGTCGCAGTGGTCGCAGGCGCAACAATCGGCCTGGAGGCCGGCGTCAGTGGATCGCAGCCCTTGAGTTATCAATGGCGATTGAACGGGGTTCCACTTCAGAACAACAGCAGCGTGACCGGCGCGAAGACGCCACGGTTGATTCTGGCCAACGTGCAGCCGGCGCAGGCGGGCGCCTATTCGCTGTTTGTGAGCAATGCCGTGAACACCACCGTGAGCGCCGACGCCGCGCTCAGCATCACGTCACCACCGCCGAGCACTACCACACCTGTCGTCACCACTTCACCCGCCAGCCAGATCGTCAGCGAGAATGGAACACTGTCACTCAACGTCACCGCTGGCGGAGCCGCCCCGCTGACCTATCAGTGGCGGCTCAACGGCACCAACATCACCGATGGCGTCAACGTATTCGGCACGACAACGGACTCGCTGCTGATCACAAACGTTCAAGCGGCCCATGCAGGAGACTATTCAGTGATTGTCAGCAACGCCTCCGGCGTGGCAGCGAGCGCCAATGCCGCAGTGACGGTGCTCACGCTCGCCGATGCCGCCGGCGCGCCGTATCTCGATCTCCATATGGCCGGCTACAATTCGTGGATAGCACAAACCAATGTCAGCCGCCAAAGCGGTGGAAACTCGGTGCGAAGCGGCGTCATTCCTGATGGCCAGAATACACGCCTCGAAACCTGGGTCGATGGCCCGGGCACAGTATCGTTCTGGTGGAAGGTCTCGTGCGAATCTGCGAATGACAATTTGCGATTCTACGTCGGCGCGACGGAAATGGCGCGCATCTCGGGCGAAGTGGATTGGCAGCAACAGTCGTTCGCCGTTCCATCAGGCACACAGATCCTGCTGAAGTGGCGTTACGGAAAAGACGCCGGCACTTCTTCCGGACAGGATGCAGCATGGGTGGACGATGTTCAGTATGTTTTCACTGGCTCAGCAACCGCGCCGACGATTACCAATCAACCAGCCGGCCGAAGCGTTCTAGCCGGTTCCATGGTGACGTTCAGCGCCGGTGTGGCTGGCACCGCTCCGTTTACATATCAGTGGCGCGCCAACGGCGTCGCGATCACCAACAGCCCAGGCGTGGCCGGCCCGATGACACCGCGGCTCGCGCTGTATAATGTCCAACCGTCGCAAGACGGACCCTACTCCTTGTTCGTCAGCAACGCATCGGGAACGACGACCACTATTCCGGTCAATTTAAGTGTCACTCCGGTCGTTGCGGCTCCGAACATCTCAAGCCACCCAGCGCCGCAGAACGTGATGGAAGGTGCAACGGCGTCATTCAGCGTCACGGCGTCCGGTGCGGCGCCGTTGAGCTATCAATGGCTTTTCAATGGGGCTGAACTGCTGGGCGCGACCAGTTCGACGCTTTCGCTCAGCAATGTTCAATTCGGGCAAATCGGGAACTACTCCGTCGTGGTGGGCAACGCGGCGGGCGTCGCGAAAAGCACTGGCGCCGCACTAATCGTTCGAGGACTCAACGATTTGGTCGGCGCGCCCTATCTGACTTTCACAGTCACCGGCAACCCGCCATGGCTGGTGCAGAACGGCGTGGTTACAGGTCCGCAAACCACGAACGAAGGTGCGCGACTGACCGTCAGCACGCCGCCATCCATTGTGGGGCAACCCGCCAGCCAGGCCATTGTCGCGGGGAACCCGGTCAGCTTCAGCGCGACCGTGGCGGGTTCAACGCCGATGGCATTCCAATGGCGCTTTAACGGGACTGCGCTCATCGACGGCAACGGCATTGACGGCGCAACGACCAGCGCGCTGACGCTCAGCAGCGTCGATTCCGTGGATGCTGGAAACTATTCCCTGTTCGTCAGCAACGCAGTTGGAACAGACACCAGTTCAAACGGGGTGCTGAGCGTTGTGATGCCGCCAATGGTCACAAGCCAACCCGTGGACCAGACCGTTCTTGAAGGTAACACTGCCACGATGGCCGTCGGCGCAACCGGAACAAGCATCACATATCAATGGCGTCGCAACGGAACGAATCTTGTGAACGGCGGCAGCGTGAGCGGCGCGAACTCGGCGACGCTCGTGCTCAATAACGCGCAGTCTTCGCAAAGCGGAGCCTATTCAGTTGTCATCGCAAATTCTGTCGGAAGCGTGCCGAGCGCAAACGCACAGATAACAATCGTTGCCGCGATGAGTGTGGGTGAATCACTCAATGCGCCCTACCTCACCTGGAGCACCCCGTTCGATAAACCGTGGACAGTACAAACCAACGTCACGCATGACGGCGAGGGCGCGGCACGCAGCGGCGCGATCACCAATGGCGGGACAACATCGATCGAGACCATCGTCGTGGGTCCCGGCACGCTTCATTTCTGGTGGAAGGTTTCTTCGCAGACGAATGCCGATTACCTGAACTTCTACGTTGGTGACGCGCTCTGGGCGAGCATCTCCGGGGAAGTGGACTGGCAAAACGTGTCATTCAACCTGCCCGGAGGAACGGTGGGTTTACGCTGGGTTTATACGAAGGATTCAAGCGGCACCAACGGCCAGGACCGCGGATGGCTCGACGAGATTGATTTTGTTCCGACCACCGGCCCATCGGTGCCGGTGATTGTGAATGAACCGGTCGGCCAGGAAGTGAATCCCGGGACTAACGTGACATTTGCGGTCGAAGCGCTCGGCACTGCTCCGCTCCTTTACCAGTGGCGTTTCGAAGGCCAGAATATTTCTGACAGCCCGGCCATTCTCGGTTCCAAGTCCCCCACCCTGACGTTGCTCGACGTTCAGACGGCGCAATCGGGTTTGTATGACGTCGTGGTGAGGAATCCCTACAGCATCGCAATCAGCCGGCAGGTGTTCCTGAACGTCGTGCGGGAAATCCCGCTGGACGTGGCGCTCGATACGGATTCGACAAATCTGGTGTGGATCGCCGGCGGCTACTCGCCGTGGTTCGGACAAACCGACGTGAACGCCGATCGCATCGATGCGGCGCAGAACGGGCCGTTGCCGAACAACAAGACCAACTATATTCAAACCATTGTCCAGGGTCCGGGCGCGATCAGCTTCCTCTGGAAGATTTCCTCCGAAATCAATCACGACCGGCTCCGCTTCTCGATCAATGGTGTCGAGCAGGCCAACATCTCGGGCGAAAGCGATTGGCGAGCACGCACGTTTT
This sequence comes from Verrucomicrobiota bacterium, assembly GCA_038205745.1. GTDB lineage: Bacteria > Verrucomicrobiota > Verrucomicrobiia > Limisphaerales > SIBH01 > JANNGC01. Next base: position 19,406 of record JBBRBM010000089.1, read on the forward strand.
TCGTCCCGCTGGCGAGTTCAACCCTGCAATGGGCCTATACGAAAGATGCGTCGAACAGCGCGGGCCTCGATCGCGCGTGGCTCGATATGGTGAGCTTCGGCCCATCCGCTCCGATCATCACGAACTCGGGCCCCGACGTCAGTTATGTGGACCAGGGAACGACACTTCGCCTGTCAGTGGACGCCAGCGGCACACCCAAGTTCAGTTATCAATGGTCGTTCAATGGCACCAACCTCGTGAACAGCGATACGAATTTTCCCGTGCCTGGAATGATTCTGGGTGCATCGGGTAATCACCGGCTGACCATCTCGAATGCGCAACCGTATCAGTCCGGCCTTTACGTTTGTGAAGTGATGAACGCGGCCGGCACCGCGGTGAGCGATCAGATGTCCGTGGAGATTGTGCCGGCATTGCCGCTCGGGCCGGCGTTGAACAATGCGATGGCGTGGGAAACCGGTGGCTATTCATGGTGGGTCGGCACCACGAACGTTACCCACGACGGCTTCATGTCTGCACGCAACGGCACGCTGCCGAGCAGCCAATCAACCTGGATGCGGACAACGGTAATCGGTCCCGGAACGGCGAAGTTTTGGTGGAAGGCATCGACGGAAACGAACGTTGATTTCATGACGTTCTCGGTCAACGGCTCGGAACTGGCCCGCATCTCGGGCAACAAGAATTGGGAACAGAAGAGCTTTGATCTGAATGGGATTGGAACCCCCTACGAGCTGCGCTGGGAATATTCCAAGAATGGTTTGCTCACCAACGGCCTGGACCAGGTGTTTGTGGACGAAGTCGTGTTCCTGAAAACGCCGCCCACCATCACCAACAATCCGGTATCCCAAACGGTGGACGCAGGGGCGACCGTGACCTTTAGTTCGGGCGCAAAGGGCACGCCGCCCATCGAGTATCTCTGGTTCGGGAACGGGCAGCTTCTTTCGGACGGCGGAAACATCAGCGGTTCGAGAACCCCGACACTGCGCATCACCGGTGTGCAAACCAACCAGGCGGGAGACTACAAGTTGTTTGTCTCGAATGAAGGAGGCGTTGCTGAAAGCGGTTCGGCTATCCTGACTGTGATCCCGATTTTCCCACTCGACGTGGCTCTCGATACGGCCAACGTCACATGGTCTTCCGCTTCGCCAGCCTGGGTGGGACAGCCGATCATTACTCACGACGGCATTGATGCCGGGCGTAGTCCGATCATTAACAACAGCCAGAGTTCCACGATGCAGGCCACCCTGCTCGGGCCCGGAAGCATTACCTTCTGGTGGAAGGTTTCTTCGGAAGCCAACCGGGACGCGCTCATCTTCTACGTCGGCAATACGGAACAGGCGCGCATCTCGGGGGAAACAAACTGGAACCAGCGCTCGTTTGTTCTCGGCAATGGAACGCAGACCTTGAAATGGACTTACTCGAAAAATGCGAGCCTCGCGTCGGGTCAGGATCGCGGATGGGTCGATGAACTGGTGTTCACACCAGTGCCCGTCAGCATCACAGCGCAGCCCGCCAACAAAACAGTCGACCAAGGCACTCCCGCCACGTTCAACGTCAGTGTCGCCGGAACGCCTCCATTTCAATATCAATGGCGGCTGAACGGACTGGAACTCACCGATGGCGCGACAGTCAGTGGCGCGACGAGTGGCACGCTGACGCTGCCGAATGTTCTTCCATCGCAGGCGGGAAATTATTCCGTGACCGTCGCCAATGCCGCTGGCCCGCTGCTCAGTTCGAATGCGGTGCTATCAGTGGTTTCCACCGTGCCGCTGAGTGCCGCGCTGGATACCACGAACCTGGTGTGGACCACCACGGGCACGCCATCATGGGTCGGGCAGCCGGTAGTCTCGCATGATGGCGAGGACGCAGCGCGCATCGCTGGCGTCGCCGATAATGGCACCGCAACCTTCCAAACTATCCTGCTGGGCCCGGGCACATTCTCCTTCTGGTGGAAAGTCTCAAGCGAAGCGAACAACGACAAGCTGACTTTCTTCACGAACAACACTCAGTTGGCGACCCTCTCCGGCGAAGTGGATTGGCAGGAAAAAACCTTCACGCTCGGACCCGGCACGCAGACACTGAGATGGAGTTACACCAAGAATGCCAGCGTCACGAGTGGCCAAGACCGCGCGTGGGTGGATCAGGTCGCGTTTGGGCCGGTAACTCCGACCATCGCGACACAACCGGCCAATCAAAATACTGATGTCGGTTCCAACGCCACGTTCACCGTTGTCGTCGCTGGCACGCCGCCGTTCACCTATCAGTGGCAGCGCGGCAACAGCGATGTGACTGACGGTCCCGGAATCAGCGGCGCGAACTCTTCGAATCTCGTGCTCACCGGAGTGCAGACTTCGCAGGCGGGCGACTATCGCGTGCTGGTGAGTGGCCCAGCCGGCACCGCCGTCAGTTCGCCAGCCGCACTGAACGTGTTCCCGATCCTGACTCTCAGCGAGGCACTCGAGACGCCAGGCCTCACCTGGACCACGAACGGCAGCCCACCGTGGATCGGCCATGGTCTCGTCAATCACGATGGCTTCGATGCGGCGCGCAGTGGCGCGATCGGCAACAACGGCAGTGACTCGATGAGTGCCACGGTTACGGGACCCGGCAATGTCAGTTTTTGGTGGAAGGTTTCGTCCGAGCCGAGCAACGACAGGTTGATCGTCCTCACCAACGGTGTCGAAGCAGCGCGCATTTCTGGCGAAGTGGATTGGCAGTTCAAGAGTATCGCCCTCGGCTCAGGCAACCAGACGATCACGTGGACTTATTCGAAGAACGGCAGCACCGTTGCCGGCCAGGATCGCGCATGGGTTGATGAGGTTTCCTTTGGTTCCGTGCGCCCCACGATCACCGCGCAACCGCAAAATCAATCGGTCGATCTTGGCGCAACGGCAAGTTTCATCGTCGCGATAAGCGGCACGCCGCCGTTCACCTATCAATGGCAATCGAACGGTGTGGACATCGTCAATGGACCCGGCATTGCCGGCGCAAATTCCTCGAACCTCGTCCTCAGTGCGGTGCAAATGTGGCAGGCAGGCTCGTTCCGCGTCCTGATCAGTGGCCCGGGTGGCGTGACGAATAGCACACTGGCGACGCTCAACGTATTCCCTGACCTTGGTCTCGCGGAAGCGCTCGACACATCCGGCCTCGACTGGGTCACAAACAGTGCGCCGTCAGGTTTCGCCTCCTGGGTGGGTCACGGCGCGATCAGCCACGACGGCGTGGACGCGGCACGCAGTTCGATCATCGGCCACAACTCCAGCAACTCGCTCAGCGCGATTGTTTCCGGGCCGGGCACGATCAGCTTCTGGTGGAAGGTTTCGTCCGAGGCGAGCAACGACAAGTTGATCTTCCTCACCAACGGCGTCGAAGCGGCGCGCATCTCGGGCGAAGTGGACTGGCAGTTCCGTTCCTTCAACCTCGGTGCGGGCGCGCAATCGGTGCAATGGATTTACGGCAAGAATGGCGGCACGAGCGCAGGCCAGGATCGCGGCTGGGTGG
>JBBRBM010000090.1:0-22854 GCA_038205745.1 Verrucomicrobiota bacterium
TTCTTGGCAAGAAATTTCTCAAAGAAAATGTGCCTGAAAGTCAACCGCCAACTTGAAATCGCTCACAGTCCATTTTTGCTGTATCTGCCCGCCGCGGCGGACTTTCCGAAAACCCCTCCTCGCGCAAACCGGATGACAGTGGTACGGAGTGTTGGTGTTGAACGGCGAATGTAACTGCCTCGGCGCAAAGACCTCCGACCGGAATGATGGAACTCCAGTTTTTTGCGGGAACCTCCCTGTGGGCAGGGGCGATAACCGAAAGTTGGCGGCGGGTTCCCCGGTTTCTGCGGAAAAAATCCCAGAGTGGCGCCGAAATTTCCCTGGAATACCACGAAGTTTCCTACGATTTTACGGAAGTTTCCCTTGGTGTCACTAAGTTTCCCACAGTGTTGCGGTAGTTTCCCACAGTGTTGCGGTAGTTTCCTACTGTGTTGCGGAAGTTTCCTACGGTTCCGAGGTGCCAGCCCTTGGTTTAGCGGCAAAAAGATGGGAGACAACGGTTCCAGCCCATGAAAACTCGGGACCTTTATGGGAAGAAACGGAAGCATTCTATGGAATTGATCCTCCGTTGGAGTCCTTTTGATTCTGGAACGAGGATTCTCCGCGCCATTGGGCTCTCCGGCCTTTTCATGGAGCGGGATATTTACGAGTTGCAGGCCGGGTTAACCGGCCAGCGCCTGATCTGCGCACACGATATGAAGGAACCAAAACTGCACCGTTTCTGCACCGAAAAACGGTGGGGTGCAGTTCCCGGGCGATGGTTGATTCCTTTCCGCTTTCGTGTCGTTGCATCCTGCTTTCCCGCCCATTCGCGCTGCTCGCTGGCAGCGAGTGAACAACACTTTTTCCGCCAATTTCCGTTACGGATCACATGCGCAAGAACCGCTGCATTCTCAGCAACATGCGGAAAGAAAAGAACTTCAGGCTTGCAGTTGGCGAGGCAATTTGGTTTAACACTACACGACTCCCGACGCGGACAGCCCAACCCGACTGTCATCGTCGTGCCCAGACGTGCAAAAACAAAGTGTGCAATTCGCTTCTGTCGATCAGGCTCTTCCGCCTGAGGGTCGCTCCGTTCTGAACTGGGATTAAAACCATTATGAAACTAACCCGAATCGTTGGTCACCTGTTGCGTGCGCAGCGTATGACTTCCAAATCATTGAGCCTTCCATTAAGCGTGCGGTTGCTGATAGCGCTGCTGGCGTTGTTGGCCCTCGACTTGCGCGCGGCGAACATTGCCTGGGTCAGTGACACCCCGAATTCGGACGGCGTCACCAACGTATTCTGGACGACGCCCGCGATCACGGGCACCAACTCGGATGACAGCTTCATCACGTTGCTCCAGGCTGCCGGGCACAACGTTGTCCGGTTTACCTCCGACGACAATACGGCCACTTCGTTGACTGCCGGCGACATCGCCGCGCTTAACACCAATGATGTGATCATCCTTGGTCGCGCGATGGGGAGCGGCTTCACCGGTGGTGCGCAAGGAGTCCAGTGGAACACTGCCATCACCAAGCCGATGATCGTGCAGAGTACTTATCTCACGCGCGTCGCGAACCTTGGTTGGTTTGTCACCAACAACGTGCCCAACGGCGTTCCCATGCCGATCACCGCCACGTCGGGCAACGCCAAGGCGAGTTACATCTTTAATCTCTTCGGACCCGGCGTCACTGGCTTGACTACCGCCGGCAACTACGACGAGGCGCTGGGACAGAATACCAGCCAGACGTATGACGCCCCGGTCGCCGGAGCTGTGGCCCTGGCCACTGGACAAGGTACCAACAAGGTCATCGTTGAATTCCCGGCCGGCACCGCCGTTCGTGGCGGCAATCTTGCCGGCTATCGCCTCTATTTCGCCTCGGGTAATCGTGAATTTTCCGCTGCTCCAACAAATACTATTTTTTACGCGGGCAGTGAGAACCTCACTCCCACCGGTGAAGCCATCTTCCTCCGTGCGGTCGCCTTGGCGGCCAACGGTGGCGTCGTGCCGAACACTGGCGAAGCGCCCGTGATCACCCTCAACCCCGTTCCCACCGCCGTATGCACAGGTTTGCCGCTGACGCTGACCTCGTCCGCGACCGGTGAAAATCCGCTCTATTTCCAATGGTTCTCGAATGACGTGGCGATTGCCAACGGAACCAACGCCACTTACACGAAGCCCTCGTTCCAAGTCGGCGATGCCGGGAACTATTTTGTCGTGGTGAGCAACGCCGTCGGTGGATATACGGCCGTAACGAGCACCGTCGTCGCTGTGACCGTCTCGGGCACCGGCACGGCAGTGACCCCCATCGCCAGCCTCACCAACTGCCCCGGCTCCACCGCTACCTTCACTGCCACTGCCACGGGTTCCGGCACGCTCCAGTACACTTGGTACAAGGGTGCGACTGAGGTTCAGGCGCAAAGCGTCAATAATGTCTTCGCTACCAATTCAGTCACACCCGCCTCTGCCGGCACCTACTCAGTCGTCGTCGTCGGCGACTGCAACACGGTCACGAACAGCTTTACCCTCACGGTGGTGACCACGCCGGCCATTACCACCCAGCCGCTGAATAAGACCGTGCCGATGGGTAACGGTGCGGTGTTCACAGTCGCCTCGACGGCGGCGGGTGCCATCCCCACTTACCAATGGCAGACCAACGGTGTGGATGTCACGGGTGCCACCGCCACGAGTTTCTCGATTTCGAATCTGACCTTGAGCATGAGCGGCACCTTGGTGCGTGCGATCGCGACCACCTGTAGCGGCTCGATTACCAGCACTGTGGCGACCCTCAGCGTATTTGTGCAAAACGGCATCAGCTTCGACTTCGACACGCCAGGCCAGTTCACCAACACGCCGAACTACCAGATCTGGAACAATTGGATCATCAACCGGTTTGATACACCGCTCGCAGCTTATGAAGACCCCGTCGGTGGAACGGGACCGTTCCCCGGCAGTGGTGCCGTCAACATGTCGCCCAACCAGGGCAACGACTTGTCAATGCTTCTTATCCCGACCTCGTTCGACTTCTCGATCCCGGGCAAGACCCTTCTTGCATCCACGATGGTGAAGCTCAAGGCGCCCCAGAACAACAACCGCATGACCCAGATGGGTTTCGTGACCGCGACCAACTACGGTATCAACGACAATTTCCCGCAGCAGTTTATGACCATCATTCTGCAATCGACCGCCCAACCCGTGCCGACGTTTGAATTGCGCACGCAGCGTCGCTCGATATCCGCAGGAACGGTTGAGACTACTGGCATTACGGTGGGCCAGACTCTGACGCCCAGCAATTGGTATCGGTTGAACGCCGTGTTCAGCAACGCCGCTGACTTCGCGTCCGCGACGGCTTCAAGCAACTTCGTCGTGTTCGGCAGCCTTCAAAACATGGGCATCGACGGCACGACGCCTGGGCTCACCAATATGAGCTTTATTGTCACCAATACCGGCGACATCGCGTGGACGAACAACACCCGCCTCTTCCTCGCGATTCGTAGCATTGAAAACGCCGGCGCCGATTTGCGCGACAACACCTGGGTATCGACCACGAACGGTCCGGTTTTCGTCGTTCAGGATCCTGCCAGCCAGACGGTCGTTCAGGGCCAGCACGCCGTGTTCAAGGCGCTGGTGGACGGCGAAGGCCCGTACACCTATCAGTGGCTCAGGAACGGCAGCCCCATCCCGGGAGCAAAATCCTGGAATTACTTCCCGATCGTCACAGCAGCAGATCATCTCGCGACCTATAGTGTTCAGGTCACGGGCCCTGCTCCCAACACCGTCACCAGCGGCAACGCCACCTTGACGGTGACACCGCTGACGCTCGGCTTGGTTTCAGTCGGCAGCGTGGATGGAACCACCGTCGGACTATTGTTCAATCAACCGGTTGATCCAGCCACGGCAGCGGACCCGGCGAACTATACGATCGACGGAACTCCCGCGGTCGCCGCTCGCGTCTATCGCAGCAGCCTCGGTATTTCTGGTCCGGATGGAATCTATGTGGTTGTCACGCCCGCCTCGGTCCTGAGCGCGCCCTATACCGTAGTGGTTGGCGCCAGTGTCAAGGACATCGGCGGCGGTTTCATCGGCGGCGCCAACACCGCCTCCGGCTCGATCGCCAACCTGATCGGATTTGATGTCAATCCGTTTACGTCTCCTGTCGGTGAGCAATACAGCTTTGCCGCCAATCAATTCATTATTAGCGGCGGTGGTGCGGACATCTTCGGCGCGGGTGACGGTTTCCACTACGTTTACACGACCAAGACCGGCGACTTCGATGTGAAGGTCAGGATCCCGTATCTGGATTCAACTCGCACGCCGACCAAAGGCGGTTTTAATGTCCGTGTTTCGTTGGACAACTTCGCGCCTGATGTCACGGCGGCTGTGAATCCGAACGGCAACACCACGAACGGAAACGCCAACGCGCTTCAAGGGCAGATGGGTCGCAGCTACTTTGAAGGTGGCGTGCGCCAGACCTACAATGTCGCGACCACTTCATGGGGCACCAACACCATGGCCCAGTATCCGAATGCCTGGCTGCGCCTCCGCCGCGTCGGCAACTCCTTCATTCGCTACTCCAGCACCAACGGAACCAACTGGAATTCTGACGGCGTAACCACGCCGAACCCGGCGTTCCCGAGTACCCTGTATTTCGGCCTCGCGGTTTGCTCGGTGGCGAACAACCAGAGCGCTTCCGCACAGTTCGAAAATTACGGCGACTTTGCCGGATATCCAGGTGCGACGATCAACGTGACTCAGCAACCGATCCCGGCCACGACCAATGTCACCGCCGGAACCTCACTGACGATCGGTGGCTTGCTGGCGACCCTCACGGGTGGCGGTGCGCCGGCGTCGGCTGGTGAATTGACCTTCCTCTGGCAGGGAACCAACGCCGTTACGGGTGGCTGGACCAATATGCCCGTTGCAGGCACCACCAACAACCTCTTGGTGGTCGGCACCGTGTGGGGTTCCGACAGCAACATGCACTATCGTGCGATCATTTCCGCGCCGGGTGTGGCGACTACAGTCACCAGCTCGGTCGTTCGCCTTGTCGTGACTGACGCGGCGGCCCCGACGGTCGCCAGTACGTTCAACTTGGCGACGAACGGTGCAACCGGCCCCTTCCCGGCCATGATGGGTCCGGTGAGTGAAATCTCGATCACCTTCTCGGAACCGATTGATGGAACGACCTTGCTCCCGGGCAACTTCGTGGTGACGAACGCCTCCGGAGTGATGGGAGTCGCGAGCGTTCGCTTCCTGAACGGCGATCTGCGAACGGTGGTTGTCTCCACCACCACGCCCCTCGGTGCAGGCGTGGCAGGCGTTGTCATCAATGGCGTGAAGGATATCGGTGGCGTACCACTCGCAGCCAATACCGTCCGCGTCTTCCGCACGTTCCCTGCGGGCAAGGGGCCGGTGATCATGGAGTTCTACAATATGGCATCAGGCACCGCTGGGGTTGAAACCCTGACGAACAGCAGCATGTTCACTTCGCGCCAGCCGACGTACATCGCCTACAGCAACACCTTTGCCTGGAACCTTGGCGGTGGTAACGGTCCGGCGGATAATTTCGGCCTCAAGGCTTACACTTACTTCGTCCCGCCCACGAACGGTCAGTACAAGTTCTGGATACGCGGTGATGACTTCGAAACCCTCTACATGAACACCAATCTGCCGGGCAGCATCATTCCCAGCACCAGTCCAGCCGGTAAGGTCTTGATCACCACCAACGGTGTTAATAACACCTACACCGTCGGTGCATATAACCCCACCGCGACCAACATTACTTTGTTTGCGGGCCAGAAGTATTACATGGAAGTCCTGCTAAAGGAAGGCGGTGGCGGCGACTACTTCTCTGTCATGTGGACTCATCCTACATCGAACGCCGCGCCGGCAAGCACAACAGCCTTCCCGATGTTTGCCGTGGAGTATCCAGCCGACTTGGATCCTTACACGCCGGTTATCGCGGAACTCTACACGGGCTTTTTTCAGAATCCGTTTACAGCGGCAAATGGCACCTTGGACACCTTGACCTTTGCCACCAACTTCCCGGGCGGCAATTACGTGCGCGATATTCCGAATTTCAAATACATCGCCGGCATACCCGATGTGATTACCTACTCCAAGACCTTTGGCTGGCAGCCCATGTTGCAGCAGTCCGGTATCGACAACTACCTGGGTCGCATCATGGCCTACTTCGTCCCCACGAACACAGGGCTCCACAAGTTCTACATGCGCAGTGACGACGCGTCGCAATTGTACATGAACACCAATGGTAACCCAGCGCTCAGTACTGATCCCGCTGGCAAGGTGATGCTAGGCCGTTTGGATGCATTCACTTCGGCTTACACGCTGGTGGCTCAGAACGTGGTGCTGAATCAGGGCCAGAAATACTACATCGAAGCTCTCTGGCGCGAAGGCTCGAGCGGTGATGGTGTCGCGGTGGCAGTCCGCCCGCAGGGTGACGCAGGTATCCCGGCCATTACCCAAAGTGGCACCAACGGCCTTGAAATAATTCCGGCCAGCCAGTTGTTTCCGCTCGATCCGCCGCAGCGTGCCGGCCCAGTCCGTTTCGGCGGTATTGCCGGTGCCACCACGGTGAAGGACGGAACGAGCACGGTATTGGTCGTGCAAGGCATCGCCGGATCAGGACCGTATTGGGTGGGCTGGCTGAAAAATGGTGTTCGTATTCTCGAAGGTCCCACTGCGGGAACGGCAAACGGTAACGCCATTACCAACTATACCCCAATCTTGACCATGGCGGACAATGGCGCTGTTTACACCTGCGTTGTCACCAACCAGTTTAGCGCTGCGACCAACTCAGTCACCATCACGGTGACTCCTGACGGAGTTGCGCCCACGGTCGTTCGTAGCCAGGGATTCCGCTACAACGATGGATTCAGCCTGCTCTTCAGTGAAGCCCTCGATCCGGTTTCGGCCACGTTCCTGGGTAATTACCAGTTGAGCGGCGGGCTCAAGTTGCTGAGTGCCAACATTGATGCCAGTCTTACGCTGGTCACATTCCAGACCACGCCTCAGACATTGGCCAACTATACCGTCACCATCAACGGCGTGAAGGATAGCTCATCTACCGGCAACCAGATCTCGGCCAACACGCTGGCAACCTTTTCCCCATGGATCATCGGCGGCAACGGATTCCTGGTGGAACTGTGGACAAACATCCAAGGCGCGAATATCATCGACCTCACGGGCCAGGCCAAGTATCTCGCGAACCAGCCTGACATCATCTGGTATACCAATCGGTTTGCGATCGGTGGCACTGCAACTTCATTCAGCGCCGACTCCACCCGTGACAACTACGGTGGCCGCGTTTCCGGTTACTTGATACAGACGAACACCGGTTACTACCGCTTCTACCTGGGTGCCGACGACGCCGCGCAATTCTGGATCAATTATGATGGTGCAAACACCGCAGATCCTGCCGGCAGGAAGATGCTCATTCAGACCACGGGGGCAAACCTTGGGTATACCAACATGCACTCGATCAGCCCGCCCGTGTTTATCACCGCTGGGCAGCTCTATTACATGGAAGCGATATTCAAGGAAGGCAGCGGCGGCGACTATGTGCGCGTCACGACGCGCCAGACCGACGCGGCCGGCGTGGTCATTGGCGCTCCGATGGACTCGACTGCAGGTGCCGCGATCAACGAAGTCATCCCTAGCTCTATCGGCGGCGGCGCTCCCGGAAATCCGGACGTGCTACAGATCACGGGAACTCCTCCTACAGACATCTTTGTGCAGGAACTGGATACTGTGATCCTTCAGCTATTTGCCAATATACCTGCAAGCATTCAGTCTGCAGGTTCGCGGCAATGGCAGAAGTCTGCCGGCGGCGGATTCTTTACGAACATCCCCGGTGCTACAGCCCTGAGCTATTCGTTTACGGCCAGGTTGGTCGATGACGGCCAGCAGTATCGTTTGAACGTCTCCTACCCTGGCCTTTCAAACGTGTTCACATCCACGCTGCACGTCGCGGAGGATTTTACGCCGCCTTATCTCGTCGCCGCCGGAAGTCTCGACGGAAAGACCTTGGTGTTCCGCTACAATGAACCGGTGGATCTGGTGTCTGCCACCGATCCATTGAACTATGACTTGGACGGATGGATCCCTTCGACGCTCACGGCCTACAACGGCGGGTTTGGCACGCGATTGGCGGACGAGAAAACAATCTTGTTTACGATCGACCCCACATCTCCCATTCCGTTCGAGACCTTCAATGCCAATGCCTATGGCATCCCGAACCAGTCTGCGGTGCCAAAGTCGAATCCGTTTACGACCGTTCCCGGTGGAATCGTACATCTGCAACCGCTCGACATCGGGATCCCTGGCACCACAGGTGCCGGTATGTATAATCCTGCATTGATTGGTTTGCCGGGCCAGTATCTTGTTAGCTTTGTGCCCACGCCGACGGTGTATCCGGACTCGGCAATTGGCTTTAGCAACAATGCCGTGGATGTGTCGGCCAACGGCTATGACATCTGGGGTGTCGCAGACGGTTTCCAGTTCAACTACCGGCAGATCGCGGGTAACTTCGATATCAATGTGCGCGTCGAGAACCTGGTGGCTGCGGATCAATGGTCCAAGGCTGGTCTCATGGCTCGCTCGGCTCTGACCAACAATGCCCGGAATATCTTCTTCGGCTCGACGCCGACGAATACGCCGATCATTAACCAGACCACGAATAACAATCACACGTTCCAATGGCGCGATACCGATGGTGCTGCGTCATTCAATGTGACACCGACGAATAAGCCGGCCTATCCCAACGCGTGGGTCCGCTTGAAACGCACGGGCTCGTTGTTCGAAGCCTTCATCGGCACCGACGGTGTGACTTGGTTGTCGGTCGCAGGCCGTGACACCGCCACGAATGCTGGCGGAGCCTTCCCGAGCGTGATGTACGTCGGCTTGGCGAGTGTGTCCCATGATCAAACCCGCGGATTGGCAAACAACGCCAAGGTATCCTACAGGGATCTCTATTATCCGCTGGCACCGACCTTTGCCATGCAGCCCACACCGGACAACCTCGTGGTGGCGGTGCATTCGACAGTCGGCTTCTCGAACGCCGTTCCGGCAGGTCTCGGACCGTACACCTATGCGTGGGCCAAAAATGGCGTGCTGATCCCTGGACAAAACAGTACGAACTTGGTGTTGGTTAACGTTCAGGTCACTGACTCGGGCGTTTACAACATGATTGTCGGCAACGACGGCGGTGGCACGCTCAGTTCGAACCTGGTGCTCGTGGTCAGCAACGCGCTACCAGTCCTTGTCACTGATACGATCAATGTGAACGAGAATACGCCGACCAACGCGGCTTTGTCCCTGTTCCTCGGCAATGACTCGGATCCTGAAGGGGACGCTCTGGCCATGATCGGCGTGAGTGGTGTGGCACCGGTTACCTACGCAGCGAACTTCGACACGGGTCTGCCCAGTGGAATGGTGCTCTTCGGGTCTGCGGTGATCGATCCTGCAGGTGGTGTCACGAATAGTGGCAAGTTGAACATCAATAGCGCCGTCGGCAACGCCCTTGGATCGGCGATTATCAACGAATTGACCCCGCGGAAGCGCGTGTCGGCTTTCACGGCCACATTCAAGATGCAAATCGGTGGAGGCACGGCGGAGCCCGCAGACGGCTTCAGCTTCAACTTTGCCGGTGATTTGCCGGACGCTGCGACCACACCGTTCGCTGCGGAAGCCGGCGGTGGCACTGGATTCTCATTCTGGTACGACAGCTACCGTTTCTCGCCGCCTCCTGCTCCGGGCTCGGCTAATGCTGGCCATCTCAACACCACGGCCAACACCTCGGGCTTTGGCATTGTCTATAACAACACCAACATTATCACCGTTCAGTGTCCGACGTGGGTGTCTGCGCGTTACGTGCCGATTACTGTGACCGTCAGCGACGCTGGCATAGCAACCGTGTTCGTGGATGGCACGAACGTGTTCGGCAACGTCGTGTTGCCTGGTTATGCACCTCGCACCGGTCGTTTCGGCTGGTATGCACGCACCGGTGGTTCCACGGAGGCACATTTCCTCGACGATCTGTCGATCAACCTGCTGACGGTTGACACGGCCGCCGAGCGCTTGGTCAATGGAACGCTCTACGGTAATGCCTACATGGGTCCTGGTGGCGTGAACAACAGTGGCGCGCTGCACCTGACCGATAACATCAACTTCCAACTCGGCTCGTTCGTGGTCAACGACCTGAACGCGGGCTCTGCAGTTACGGGCTTCGACGCGAGCTTCAAGATTCGTATTGGCAATGCCAGTGCCGACGGAGCCGATGGCATGAGCTTCAACTTCTCGGGTGACCTGCCGAACGGCACCTCAGGAGGAGCCGAGGGTGGCGTAGGCACAAACTTCTCGCTCTGCATACTCAACTTCCCGGGAACCGGAAGTACGAACGCGCCAGCCTTCCAGTTGAAGGTTCGTGGCGTCCTTTACGGGATCCAGAAGATCGCGAAGTGGAACAGCATCGCTTGGGTGCCGATCACGGTTCACGTTGATCCGGATGGCACGGTGGACGTGACGGCGGACGGCACGAATGTATTCGTGAATGTGGCAACGCCATTCGCGAAGATACCGGGTCGCTTCGGCTTCTACGCCCGCACGGGTGGCCAGAACCAGACGCACTGGATTGATGACCTTACCATCACTTCCTCCAGCACCGGGCCTGGCGGTTATTTCAGCTCCGACTTCAATGTGACTGGGCCTGGCTCAGTCTCCTATAATGGAAGTACGGTGACGTATTCACCCGGTAACCTCACCTGCGGCACAGACACGTTCTACTACATTGTCGCTGATGGGCAGTTGGGTGGAACCAGCATCGGCACGGTGAACGTAAACATCGTGTCCACGAACGGTGCGCTGCCGACGATCAGTTGCCCGGCGGCCTTCAGTCTGTTGGTCGATGGATTCGGCAATTTCACATTGCCTGACATCCGGTCCGGGGCCATTGCGACGGGCAATTGCATCAGCGTCAGTCAGAGTCCATTGCCCGGAACAGTGCTCGGAGTTGGACCGCACACCGTGACGTTGACCGTGACGGATGCGAACAATGTCACGGCAAACTGCCAGACCACAGTGACGGGCGAAAGCGATGGGCCGTTCCTGCTGTCGATCGTTCAGTCCGGCACCAACGTGGTGATCACCTGGGTGTCAACTCCGGCTCACTCGCTCTACGAGAGCGCTGATATCGGCTCGCCGCTCAACTGGGGTCCGAGCGGTGCGTCAGTCATCTCCGCTGGCGGGACGAACACCGCAACGATTCCGGCCACCAACGCGGCCAGATTCTATCAGTTGCGCTAAGCGCTAATCACTTGCACAAGACCGGGCCGCAAGGCCCGGTCTTTTTTTTGACCCGATGGCTCGAAACGCTCCTTGGGATCGAGAGGCGGAATCCAATTGCGCCTTCTAAAAACCTTTCCTCGGTAGCAGCCGACGTGAGAAGGCTCAAACTTCACAACCCGATTGAAGATCAGAGCCTCGTCACCTCGGCCGCTACCGGTTTACAGGGTTAAGATGCGCGCTTGCAGTTCCGACTGAATTCGCGCATACCCGCAACCGTCGGTAATCCAAACTAAACTCATGAAAACTCGCATCATGTTCGCCTCGCTCGCCCTCTGCGCCTGCGCCGCACTCGCCCAGGAAGCTGGGTTCGAAACACTCTTCAACGGCAAGGATCTCACCGGATGGGAAGGCCGCACGAACCACTGGTCCGTTCAGGACGGAGCGATCACGGGTGTGACAACCAAGGAGAACCCCGCCAAGGGCAACAACTTCATCATCTGGCGTCCGCACGGCACGAATGAAAATATCGGCGATTTCGAACTGCGTCTTTCCTACAAAATCGTCCCGAACAGTGATAAGGGATTTGGGAATTCCGGCATTCAGTATCGCAGCAAGGACTTCAGCAATTTCGTCGTCGGCGGTTATCAGGCTGATTTTGAAGCCGGAAAAACCTACTCCGGCATTCTCTACGAAGAACGCATGGACGGCATCCTTGCGCAGCGTGGGCAGAAGACGGTGGTGAAGACAGTCGCGGGCAAAGCGAAGGTCGAGGTGGTGGGAGCCGTCGGTGATTCGAAGGAGATCCAATCCAAGATCAAGGACAAGGACTGGAACGACTACGTCGTGATCGCGAAAGGCAATCACCTCCAGCATTTCATCAACGGCGTGCCGACGGTGGACGTGACGGACGAGCGTGAAGGTGGAAAGGCGGCGGCATCTGGGATTCTTGCGCTGCAACTTCACGCAGGCGACCCGATGGCGGTGCAGTTCAAGCACATCCGCATCAAGACGTTGAAGTAAATACTGCGGCGGTCTGTGACCGCCGGGAATTTTTTTGTGCTTATGAAAACCTCTCTGTTTCTCGCGGGAATTCTCTCGCTCGCCGCAACACTTTCCGCGGCTGATAAAAAGATCGTCTTCGTCGCCGGCAATCCAAGCCATGGCCCGGGTGAGCACGAGCACCGTGCCGGCTGCCTGCTCTTTCAGAAATGTCTTGCCCAGAATCCCGGGTTTACCAGCGTCGTTGTCTCGAATGGTTGGCCGAAGGACGAGAGCGTGTTCGAAGGTGCGGACGCCGTCGTCGTGTATTCGGACGGCGGTGGCGGGCATCCGTTCGCAAAACCAGAGCGCCTGAAAGTGCTCGGGGAACTCATGAGGAAAGGCGTTGGGTTCGCAGCAATCCATTACGGTGTGGAAGTGGAGAAGGATAAGGGCGGCAAGGAGTTCCTCGATTGGATGGGTGGCTATTTCGAGGCGTTCTGGTCGGTGAACCCGCACTGGACCGCCAACTACACCAATATTCCCGTCCACCCGGTAACCCGCGGCGTGCAGTCCTTTTCGACACGCGACGAGTGGTATTACCACATGCGCTTCCGCGATGGCATGAAAGGCGTGACACCGATCCTGACGGCGATTCCTCCCGAGAACACGCGTGGCAGACCGGGGGCGAACGACGCGCACGGCGGCAATCCCGAAGTGCAGGCGCACAAGGGCGAACCCGAGCACACGATGTGGGTGGCGGAACGCGCGAATGGTGGACGCGGTTTCGGCGTCACCGGCGCGCACTTCCACAAGAACTGGGGCGAGGAAAACTTTCGTCGCGTGGTGCTGAACTCCATCGCATGGATCGCCAGGGCAGACGTGCCGGAGAAGGGGATTCAATCGACGATCACTCCAGAAGAACTCGCGGCGAACCTCGACGAAAAGGGCCCGCGCAAGCCAAGGGTTTCGACTGTCGTGACCAATGCACCGCCGAAGATCGAGCCGTTCATCAGCCCCGTGCTTCCCGGAAAATGAAAATCAAAATGCTTGTGTGCGCGCTCCTGCTGGGCGCCGTAACGCTCACAGTCGCCGCTGACAAAAAGATCGTTTTGATCGCGGGCAAACAGAGCCACCCCGCCGGCATGCACGAGTTTCGTGCGGGTTGTTTGCTGTTCCAAAAATGTCTCGCGAACACGCCCGGTGTGAGTGTGACGGTCTATTCCAACGGCTGGCCCAATTCGGCGGCCGCTTTCGATGGCGCCGACGCTGTGGTGATTTACGCCGACGGTGGACCGGGGAATCCGGCGATCCAAGGCGATCACAAGCAAGTGCTCGGCGATCTCGCGAAGAAGGGCATCGGGCTTGGGTTCATGCATTACGGCTGCGAAATCCTGAGCACGAATGGCGGCCCCGAGTTCCTCGAATGGATCGGCGGCTACTACGAGCATCAGTACTCGGTGAACCCGATGTGGTCGCCGCAGTACGAAAAGTTTCCCGACCATCCGATCACGCGTGGCGTAAAACCCTTCAGCAACAAGGACGAGTGGTATTTCAATATCCGCTTCCGTGACGACCAGAAGAATCTTGCGCGCCTGCTCGTGGCGACACCGAGTGACGAAGTGCGCAAAGGTCGGTACGTGTATCCGCCCGGGCCTTACGAGCACATCATACAGGCGAGTGGTCGCGAAGAGACGCTCATGTGGTCCATGGAACGCGCGGACGGCGGACGCGGCTTCGGATTCGTCGGTGGCCACACGCACGCGAACTGGGGCAACGACAGCCAGCGCAAAGTGGTGCTCAATGCGCTGCTCTGGATCGCGAAAGCCGACGTGCCGGCGAATGGCGTTGAGTCGAGCGCGAGTGTGGAGGAGTTGAAGCTGAATTGGGATCCGAAGAAGAAGTAGGTTCCATGGGCTGAAGCGGTGTAACCCGTCATGCGCGAGAGCGCTATAATTGCAACGTCTGGACGATTGTTTTCGTCATCACTGCTTCGATTTGGGCTTTCTGGCGATCCGTTTGGTGAAGTTGGTTCGTCGCCGCGAACAACCGACCGAGCAATGAACATTTGAAAACGCCCCTTTCGCCTCTCTCGCGAAAACGAAAACCGCATTGTGAATAGCTGTCAGCAACAAATTCACTCCACCGCTTCACGTCGCTCGCGCCTTCTGGTACGCAATGCGGAATGTCTGCGCGCGCGGTGAAGAATATCGTTTACTTCGATCTCGAAACCCAGAAGTCGGCTGAAGAAGTCGGCGGATGGAACAACATCCGCGACATGCGCATGAGCATCGGGGTCACTTACAGCACGGAGCGCGGCGGTTATCGCATCTACCACGAGCCGCAGGTGAACGAATTGATCGAGGAACTCCGTCGTGCCGATCTCGTCGTGGGTTTCAACAATCAGCGCTTCGACTACACTGTGCTTCAAGGGCACAACGAATTCTTCGATCCCGAGCAGGTGCCCACGCTCGACATGCTCGTGGACTTGCAGAGCATCTTGCAGCATCGGCTCTCTCTGGACGCACTCGCCAACGCGACGTTCGGTGTCGAGAAGACGAGCGAAGGTCTTCAGGCCATCCGCTGGTATCGCGAAGGCAAGCTGATGGACATCGCGGAGTACTGTTGTTTCGACGTGAAGATCACGCGCATGGTCCACGAGTTTGGGGTGAACAACGGACAGGTCTTTTTCACGAACAAGTTCGGCAAGAAAATCGGCGTGCCGGTGCAGTGGTAAGGGAGCGCGGGGCGTCAGACCCGCACGAGCGTTTCGGCTCACTGGTAGTGTGGCGGCTTCGGATTGTTCACGCGGATGCGTTCGACCTCCATCGACTGCACCGCATCGGAAGTCTTCGCGAGCTCCTTTTGAATGCGAGCGAGTGCGCGGCCTTGCGCAATCACCACTTCGTTCAACTGCTCGTATTGGCGCTCGAGATGCGCGATGTGCGACTCCAGCGATTCCAGTTGTTCCGCGAGCGACTTGTCCATGGGGGACAGTAATCAGTGAAGCAGTGATCAGTGAAACAGTAATCAGTCCGCGCGCAGTCACTGTTTTACTGATTACTGCTTCACTGATTACTGATTACTTTTCTCACCCATGACCGAGCGCGAACAGAAACAGGTGCAACGCCAACTCACGCGGCACGTGCGCGATTTACTCGCATGCACTCGCTGTCCGAACATGCACAAGCCGGTCGTGAGCGGTGGTGCGGTGGTGAGCCGTGTGATCTTGGTGGGGCAGGCACCAGGCGACAAGGAACCCGTGCTTGGCCGCCCCTTCGCGTGGACGGCGGGCAAGACGCTGTTCAAATGGTTCGAAGAATTCGTCGGCATCAATGAGGCGGAATTCCGGGCGCGCATCTACATGGCGGCAGCGTGCCGGTGTTTCCCTGGCAAACGTCCTGAAGGCGGCGACCGCGTGCCATCGCGCGACGAGGTGAGCAAGTGCCGCTATTGGCGCGATCGCGAAATCGAAATCCTCAAGCCCGAGCTCATCATTCCTGTCGGCAAGCTTGGCATCTCACAATATCTCGCGGCGACGCGACTCGATGAAATTGTCGGCAAGCAGTTTCGCGTGAAGGAAGCGTCGCACGAGTTCGACCTGGTCCCGCTTCCGCATCCGTCTGGCGCCTCGCCATGGCATCGCATGGAGCCGGGCAAGACGATGCTCGCCAATGCCATGCGACTCATCGCGCGACATCCGGCGATGCGCCGTGTCGCCGCGATGAAGTAGCGGCGGCGCCGCCGGGTGGCACAGGCAACCTGCCTGTGCCGCGCGGCTACCAGCCGCGCGGAACGGAGGAGGACATGTGAATTGTTTTGTGCCGTTCCCACCAAGTCCACGCGCCTTCCCTTCCGTCCGGCCAGTGGCCGGACGGCACGGGCGAGTCGCCCGTGCCACCCACTCCAACTTCGGAGTTCGGGTTAAAGCGTGTTCTGATTTGCGACGTTGCTCCGCGCCATGTCGCCTTCACTTCGGTTCCCACAACTCGATGGGATTTCCTTCCAAGTCGTGCAGTCGCGCGAAGCGGCCGTTTGGATACAGCTCACCATCCACCGCCACCTCGATCCCGGCGGTGCGAAGTTGCTCCACCATCGCGTCGAGATCGCGCACTTGTACCATTCGCCGAGCGCAGATGGATTCTTCGCGCGAAAGAAAAGGCCCCCGATTCCTGTCACTTGTTGCATAGGCTTCCCGCCACAAGAAATCTGCTCCGGAACAATTTGGCAAGGCAGGGAAACTGTCAGCAGCGTGGCGGGCAAGCGGGTATTCACACTCGAATTTCTCCTTCGCAACCTTCGCGCTCTTCGCGAGACTCCCCGCACATGAAGGCAGTCATTCTTGCCGCCGGCAAAGGCACACGCATGAAGGAGCTCACCAACGAGCTTCCCAAACCGATGCTCCGCGTCCAGGGGATGCCGATCCTCGAACACATCCTGAACGGGCTGAAGGCCGCCGGCATTCGCGAGTTCTTCATGGTCACCGGTTTCCGTGCGGACGTGATTGAAAGTCATTTCGGTGATGGCTCGCGCTGGGGCGTGCGCATCGAGTACGGCCGCCAGGCGGTGCAGGACGGCACCGGCAAGGCACCCGAGATCGCGAAACAATTCGTCGGTCCGTCGCCCTTCATCCTCACTTACGGCGACATCCTGGTGAAACCGGAGACTTACAAGCAGATGATCAAACGCTGGAATGAAGATTACTTCTCCGGCGTGGTGACCGTGACGGGCAGTGAAGATGTGAGCAAAGGCGGGCTGTTCTTCTTCGACGAAAAGTTTTGCCTCAAACATCTTGTCGAGAAACCGAGCGCGGAACAGATCGAGCAACTCCGCCGCGACGGTTGGCTGAAGCCCGGCGACACCGCTTGGTACAACGCTGGCATTTATATTTTTCGTCCTTCGCTCTTCGAATTCACTGCCACGCTCCAGAAATCTCCACGCGGCGAGTATGAACTCACCGACGCTGTCGAAGGTTTGATCAAGACCCATCATCCCATGGCCGGACTGCGCATCGAGGGTCGCTGGGTCGATGTGCGCGATCCGGGCGTGCTCGCAAGTTTGGAAAAGGAGAGTCTTTGATTCACCACAGAGGCACGGAGAACTCAGAGAGAAGATTCAGGACTCCGTGGTCTCTGTGTCTCTGTGGTTCAAAATGAATATAGAAAAATTCATCGCGCGCCCGTAGAACTCGCGCCGTGAAATCTCTACCGCACATCCTCGCCGCCGCACTGCTCGTTTCGTCCGCCTTCGCCGACAACTGGCCGCGCTTCCGTGGCCTGAATGGCCAGGGGATTTCCGCCGATAAAAATCTCCCGCTCGAATGGAACACCACCAACAACGTCGCGTGGCACACAACCGTTCCAGGTGATGGCTGGTCTTCGCCCATTGTTTGGGGCGACCGCGTTTTCATCACCAGCACTCTGGAGAACGGTACGAGGTGTCACGTCATTTGCATCGACGCGAACAGCGGAAAGATTCTGTGGAACAAACAGGTGCTCGAACAATTCGTCCGTCGCAAGGAGAGCAAGAACTCGCACGCCACTCCAACGCCTTCGACCGATGGCGATAAAGTTTACGCGACGTTTGGCGACGGCAGCGTGGTGGCGCTCACTTTTGACGGCACGATCGCATGGACAAATCGCGACGTGAAATTTTACAGCCGCCACGGCCTCGGTTCGTCGCCGGTGCTGATCGATGGACTCGTCATTCAATGCTACGACGGCAGCCAGTCGGTCGATGCCGCTGGGAATTATCCGCAAGTGAGCGATTTCGAACGGACCGGCTGGCAAATTCCGTGGGACAAATCATTCATCGCCGCGCTGGACACCAAGACGGGCAAACGTGTCTGGACCGGCAAGCGCGGCATGTCACGCATCGCCCACGTCACTCCGATCGTCGCGCGCATCGACGGCAAGGACCAACTCATCAGCGGCGCGGGTGATCGCATGCAGGGCTTCGAACCGAAGACCGGCGAACTCATCTGGTCCATTTACCAGCAAGGCGAAGGCGTCACTCCCTCGCCTGTGCTTGGCGATGGCATGTTGTTCGCCTCATCCGGTTTCGAGAAGAGCACGCTGCGTGGCCTGAAACTCGGCAACGCACGCGGCGACGTGAGCGAATCTCACATCGCATGGGAACAGAAGAAGGGCGTGCCCACACAGTCCTCGCCGATCTTTGTGAAGCCTTTCCTCTACGCGGTCACCGACGGCGGAATCGCGAGCTGCTACAAACCGGAGAGCGGCGAAATCATCTGGCAGGAACGCGTGGGCGGAAACTTCAGCGCCTCGCCCGTCTTCGCCGATGGCCGCATCTACTTCCTCAACGAAGCCGGCGAAACCACCGTCATCGCGCCGGGCGCCGAATTCAAAGTGCTCGCGAAGAACAAACTCGACGCCAGATGCCAGGCGAGCATGGCCGTGAGCGGGAGTAAATTGTTCATCAGAACGGACAAGCAACTCTATTGCATCGCCCAGTGACACGCGTCACGAACCTTGTTCGCATTTCGGGTTCGAGCTACAAACGGACATGCTTCCAATGTGTCCTCAGTTGAGGATCTCGACCGTCACCGCACTGGTCGCGGGATTTTGTTATTTCGGACAAGCCACGGCCCAAGTGATTCCGTATGTCGGCGGCATGCTGGTGGAAACCTTCGACAGCATGGGCGCGACCGGGACGAACACGCCGCCGGGTTGGTTCGTGGGTTGGACTGGCCCCGGCGTCTCGTTCACGACGAACGTGACCGTCAGCACGGGCGGCACCGCTCCGAATCAAGTCGCCGCCTGGAATTTCGGCACGACGGCCGCCGCGGATCGCGCGCTTGGACTTACCGCCACCGGTTCAGGAACGCCCACGCCGCCGGGCACGAATCGTTTCATCGAAGTGCGCGTACGCAATGGGACCACCAACGCCATCACGGCCATCAACGTCCATTACGACGGCGAGGAATGGCGCACCGGATCGTCGGGCAGCCAGGTCAATGTGAACGTCCTCCAGTTCAGCGCGGATGGTGTGAATTTCACCGACATGGGAACGGGCTTTCAATTCAGGCAGCCCGTGTTCACGCCCGTCAGCACCGCGCTCGATGGCAATGCCGCCGCCAACCGCACCACGAACATCGGTGGCATCTACGTGCTGCCCGCGCCGGTGCAATCGAACGGCATGATCTATCTGCGCTGGTTTGATCTGAACGATCCGGCCACTGACCCCGGACTCGCGATGGATAATTTCTCCTTCGCCAGTTCACCCATTGCCATCGTCACCCAGCCGCAACCGCAGTCGGTGCCGCCCGGTTCCAACGCCACCTTCACCGTCACGGCCGTTGGATCAGGGACGTTTACTTACCAGTGGCGGCGCGATGGAGTGGTGTTGGACAACAACAGTCGTTTCAGTGGCGCGACTTCCGCGGCGCTGACCATCAGCAACGTGCAGCTCGCCGATCTGGGGATCTACACGGTGACAGTGAGCAACACTCTGGGTGTTCTCGTGAGTCAGCCCGCCAGCCTGAGCTTCGCCGCTCCGGGCTTCCATTGGGTGAGGCAGGCGACCGGAGCCGGTGCCTTGAACGAATCGGGCGACGGCGTCGCGATGGATGGCGCGACGCATCTTTACGTGAGCGGAAATTTTGAAACGTCCGCGAATTTCGGCGGCACGAATGTCACTGCTCCGGCGGCGGGAGTTTTTCTCGCCCGCTACACGGCGGCGGGCGCGCTGGAATGGGTTCGCACCGCCACCTCCTCCACCGTTGGCGGCGAGGCACACAACGTCGCCGTCGATCCGTTGGGCAATTGCTACCTCACCGGAAGCTTCATGGGCACCACGAGCTTTGGTTCGACCAACGTAATCAGCGCCGGGGGCTCAGATGTTTTCGTCGCCAAGTATGATCGCTCCGGCGCGCTGCTCTGGGTCACGCGCCACGGCGCTGGTTTCAATGACTCCGGGCGCGGCGTCGCGGCGGATGGCACGAACGGCTGCTTCGTCACTGGCATCCTCCAGACCAGCAGCGACGCAAACACAGCGCGCGATATTTTCTTCGAGCGATACAACGCCGCCGGCGTGTTGCAGTGGCAGCAGTTGCCCACCGGCCCCAGCAGCGACGCGGGCCTGGCCGCCGCAACCGACACCAACGGCAATGCTTACTTCACCGGTTGGTTCACCAGCACGGTCAACTTCGGCACCACCAACATGACTGCCGCCGGCAGCCTGCGCGATATGTTCGTGGCCAAGTACAACCACGCGGGCACGTTGCTGTGGATTGCCAAAGTCGGTGGCGTGAATGCCGACGAAGGCAAAGGCATCGGCGTGGATACGAACGGCAACGTTTATGTGGGCGGCTCGCTGAATCTCAACTTCAACGGCTCGAACAACGCTGAGCAACTGCGCGTCACGAAGTTCAGCAGTACCGGAACGCTCCTCTGGCAGCGTGATTTGTTCGCCGAGTTCTACTTCTTTGATTTTTCCAGTTTCACTGATCTCGGCGGCCACACATGGATCTTCGCCGGGCTTCATGGCGACGCGAATTTCAAAGGAATGCCGGTCAGCGCTTCGGGAGCTTACGACGGCCTCGTAGCGAAGTACGATTCCACCGGCACACTCCTGTGGGTGAAACAGATTGGCGGAAGCGGCTCATCGATTGGACATCGCGTGGCCGCGGATGTTTCCGGCCACTGCTACATCACCGGCGAGTTCAATGGTCAAGCCACCTTCAGCAGCACCAACCTGACCGGACAGGGCGGCACGGATTTCTTCATTGCCCGCCTCGGCAGCGAGATCGCGGCACCGGTAGCCCTGCGCATCGACACGAGTAATCAAATGGCTGCCATCACGATGGCCGGTCTCCCCGGCACGCTGGTGACCTTGGAAACTTCATCCGCAGTTATGAACGGCGGCTGGACTGCGGTGACGAATCTCGTGCTGGCCACCGATTCTGTGCGCACCGTTGATCCCCAGCCGATGAGTCAGGATCAGCGTTACTATCGCGTGCGCTCAGTTCAGTGAGCCGAGGAACACCCGGTTTCCGCATTCCTGGATTCCTTGATCTGCTGAGAACAACGGACTCAATCTCGACGCCATGCACCACTGCCTCGTTCGCATCATTACTGTCTGAGCTGCCCTTTGCGGCGCGTCGTCCGTTTCCGCTGCTGCGCCTTCGCTCCCTGGCGTGGGTGAAGCGATGCGAGAAGCGATTTCACAAAATGAAATTGCTGGCGCGGTCACAGTGGTTGTGGGCAAGGATAAGGTCCTCCACTTGGAATGCACCGGCTTCGCCGATGTGGCCCCAAAGAAGCCGATGACAGCCGACACACTTTTCTGGATCGCCTCCATGACCAAACCGATCACGGGCACTGCAATTCTCATGTTGCAGGATGAGGGCAAGCTGAACGTCACTGATCCGGTTGCGAAATATCTGCCCGAGTTTGCCAAACTGCTCACTCCTTCGGGCAAGCCCGCGAACCTCACACTCGCGCAAATCCTCACGCACACGTCCGGCCTCGGCGAGGCCCGCGGCCCGGAGGAACCGAAAGCCAAAACACTTGCGGACCTGGTCCCGCTCTGGCTCGCGGCCCCCATGCAATACGAGCCCGGCGCGAAGTGGCAATACACGCAGAGCGGCATCAACGCCGCCGGGCGCATCGTCGAGGTCGTGAGCGGCATGAGCTTCGACGCCTTCCTCCAGAGGCGTTTGTTTGATCCACTGGGAATGACGAATACGACTTTTTATTTGACCGACGATCAGCGCGTGCGCCTCGTTACTGCCTACGCGAAAAACAAAGAGACGGGCATGCTTGAACCCGTGCCGCCGCGCGCCGACGAGCGCGCCTTTAGCAAACATATTGAGCCTAGCGCGTTCCTGATCGATTTCGGTGAGCTTGGTGAACTTGTTTGTGAAAAATCCTCAGGATTTCTGACGCGCGAAGACGTGGTCACCCGCGTATCGATGATGCCCGAGACTGTGGAAGCCATCAAGGCTTTGAAACAAGATTTACGAAGCAACTACCAGAAGCTCTTCAAGGAGTCCTTCGCAGACAAAGAGTTCAAAGACAAGTGGAAGCAGTTTGAGACGCTGCGCAATAAAATCGCTCACAATAACCTTTTCACGAGCGACGACTTGAATGCGGGCGAGCGGTTAGCGAAAGAGATTACCGAAATAATTTCGGCAGCGGGTGCGGAGGCCGAGAAATTAATCATCACCACCGAGGAGCGAGTTGCTATCAAGGAACAGGTTGTTGCGAAGGCAGCTAGTTGGCAGTCCACGGAGTTGACCGAGGCCGCATTTTTTGAAGCGCTGGACCGGACTCAAGCTCTTTTTGCCACTCGAGAAGACGGTTTTGTCGGCCTGACATATTTTGTGAATGAGTTTCTCATTCCCGAGCGATTTTCGTATGTCAGGAGCCGTTCGATGATTGATCATTTATCGAAGACCGGACAGATCGAGGTCTATTCCGTGCAACATCCAACGGATCCGGCGAAGCGTACGGCCGCCATCCGCCGTCCGTTACTTCCAAAAGAAGGTTGATGACTGGACACCTAACGCCGCCGAGACCGCCTCACTTCTCGCCGATGCAGTAGAGGTGGCCCGGCGTGCGGTAATA
>JBBRBM010000091.1:0-22840 GCA_038205745.1 Verrucomicrobiota bacterium
CATTGACCGTGACCGGGCCGGGCGGAATCGGCGCGCCATAGCGCCAGCCGTTGGAAAATGCGATGCGCATGCCGGCAGCCTCTGCGACCGCCTGCAGGAGCAGGTTATCCATCGTCGCTTCGAGAAAGGTATTCCGGTTCAGCGCAGTCTCCGTCTGCCCCACGATCTCGGAGAGCATTTCACGCTGCGGCGAAACGATCTTCTCGACCGCGCGTTGCATTTCGGGATCGAGGGGAATCGAGTCATCCACATGGATCAAGCGATGCCGGATCGCCCCGACGCGCCCACCGTCGAATTCGACATCGAGACGGCCGACAAACGAGCCGTGACAACCCGATTGGATGACGGTCGCGCCATTCACCACCAAAGGCTGTTCCATCCGATTATGCGTATGGCCGCTCAAGAGAACGTCAATGCCGGCGACTTCCGACGCGAGTTTCACGTCTTGCGGAAAACCAAGGTGCGAGAGCACGACGACGAGATCCACGCGCTCCCGTTCTCGCAGCGCGCGGATGTGGCCGGGCAATTCCTCATTGCCCAGCGTGAAGCGCAGCCCTTCGCTAAAGTGCGGCGGCATCGTTTTGTCGAGGATTGTTGCCGCGATGCCGATGACGCCGACGCGCACGCCGGCGCGCTCAATCACGGTGAAGGCCGGGTAGGCAAGTTCGCCGGTCGCTTTGACATAACAGTTACAAGCGAGCAACGGATGGTTCAGCTTCGCCGCAAGTTCGCGCATCCGATCCGGGCCGTAGGCGAAATCCCAATGCACCGTCCAGGCATCAAGGCCCAGCAGATTCAGCGGCTCGATGAACGCTTCGCCTTTGGAATGAACGGCGTGAAAAGTCCCGTGCAGCGTGTCCCCGTTGTCGAGCGCGATGACTGCGCCGTTCCGTTCCCGACGGACCTGCTTGAAGATCGAGAGCAACCGCGCATAACCGCCCGACGTGCGGTATTCCGCCCGATGACCGCTCCAGAAAAGTTCCGGGTGCGGCTCGAGATAGCCGTGCGTGTCGTTGATCTGAAGCAGCGTGATCAATTTTCCGGTGCTCCCAGGTTTGTCGTCAGCGTTCATGCCAGGACGGGGACGCCGAGATCACCCGCCGCTCTTGATGTAGGCGTAGCCTTCCTCCTGCTTGCGGATCACTTCGCTGACGCCGGAATCGACCGTCGTGGACAGTTCGACGAGATCCTTCTTTTCGATCTTCTCGTGCTTCATCGTGTTCTCGCACGCGGCGAAGATAACGCCGTCAGCGTGGAGTTTTGCGAGCTTCGCTTTCAGCTCGGCGTTCTCGGCGGAAGTCCTCGCGAGCAGCATCCCGACGGCTTTGCCGTGCGTGACTACTTCAATCTTCGTGGTCTTCACACCGAGCGATTTTTGGACGTTCTCGACATTGCGCAAAGCGCCGGCCCATTTCTCAGCGCCGTCGATCGAGACTTCGAAGACGACCTTGTGCGTTTTGTCGGCCGCTGGCTTTTCGGGTTCGGCAGTCATGGCAGTGAGCGGGATCGCGGTGAGCGCCGCGAGTGCGATGGTTTTGAGCAGTGTTTTCATGGGTTGCGTTGGCTTCGTTGGTTAGCGGGGAAAGAACCTCTCGAGCGCGAAGAGCACGCCGGTGAGCAGCACGGCCATGATCGCGACGACCGCACCGGGCGGGATGTGCAGCGCGTCGGCGAGCGTGAGTTTTCCAAGGTCGCCCCACTTCTCGACGGACTTCTTCAGCGTGCCGGAAAGCTCGGCGTAGAGCCATGAACCGGCGACGAGTCCGGCCATGCCAAAGAGCGCATCCCAGCTTCCCTGGCCGAGCGCGGCAGCCCCTGTGCCAGGGCAGTAGCCGATGAGCGCGAAGCCCGCGCCGAAGAGAAGTCCGCCGATGATGTTCGACGCGAGCTTGGTGGGCTTGAGATGCAGGTTGACCTTTGCGAAATGATGCAACACGAAGATGCCGACCATGCCGACAACGATGGCGGTCATCATGATTTTCACGACGGTCCAGTCTTGCAACAGAAGTTGGCCGAGAAGGATGTGGTATTTGCCCACGCCGCCTTTCTGCAGAAGGAAACCAAACATCAGACCGAAGATCACTCCACCGATGAGTTTGCCAGGAGACGCGATGGGCGAAGGCTCTTTGGCACTCGACGTTTTGACGACTTTGCCGGGATCAATCATAAGAAAAAGAGCGGGATGGCCACCGCCATGCCGCCGATGAAAAAGCAAATCACGGCTATCCATGAGGCGACGTTGAGTTGCATCGTTCCGCTGATGCCGTGACCGCTGGTGCAACCACCCGCCAGTCGCGCGCCAAACGCCATCACCACACCGCCCCCGAGCGCGACCACCGCTCGCAACGCGATGCTGTCACCGAACCGCGTCGTCCACATAGGGCTCAACCATTCGTTCTCAAATTCACCGCCGGTCCACGCGGCCAGGAAACCGCCGGCTATGGTCGCCAGCACGAAGACAAATTCCCAGCCGATGCGCGGTGGGTTTTCTTTGAAGTAAGCGAGCGATTGCGTGTGGCGTTTGGAAAAGAACTTGCCCATGAAGCCCGCGACCTGCGCATAGAACGACGACGCGCCAATCGGTTTGTTGGAAAAATAAAATGTGAGCCACGAGAGGACGCCAAAGCCCGCACCGACGATGTAGGGCGACCACGCGGGTCCGGGATAATTGCGCGCGTCAATCGCCGGTTCACCCGCCCACGCCGCGAGTGGAAACAACGCCAACGAGGCCACGGCAATGGGGAGCAACCGACTCATTGGTTAATTTCTCCCTCGATGGGATAGCCCGCTTTCTTCCACGCCTGCCAGCTTCCGGGAATGTTGTAAACTGATTGAAATCCTTCCTGCTTTAGAATGCTCGCGGCCAGACTCGCGCGGTAGCCGCTGTCGCAATAGGTGGCGATCGGTTTGGTTTTGTCGAACTGGTCGATGTTCTCACGCACGTCAGGCACAAAGAAATGTTTCGCGCCGGGAATGTGCCCACCCTTCCACTCGTCGGGCGCGCGCACATCGAGAATCTGGACCTTGCGGCCCGCCTTCTTCAGGTCATGCACGGTGATTTGCGGAATCTGTTCCAGCTCGAAACCGGCGTTGTTCCACGCCTTCATTCCGCCCACGAGATAACCGGCAAACCTCGTCATACCCACGCGCCATAAATAGGGAATCACGTCGTCAAGCTGCTCGTCCTTCTCGAGGACGAGCAGAATCGCATCGTCGAACTTGAGCATCCATCCGGCCCACGGGGACAACTCCGCGCGCGCGCCAATGTTGAGCGCGCCTTTGATGTAGCCGCCCCCGAAGCCGAGCATGCTGCGCGTGTCCACCAGCACGGTGCCGCGCTGCTCGATGGCCTCTTTGAAAGTCTTCGCCGGCAGCGCGGGCACGGGCGGCATGTTGCCGAAGGTCGGCGGACCTTTCTGGTTCACCTTCTTCATCGGCACGTAGTAAGTCGGGACCGGCGTGGCCGTCGAAGTCGTGTATTCGACGAACTCCTTTTGGTTTTGAAACTGGAGAAAGGGGTTGTGCTTTTTCTCGTAGCCGATCGTCGTGCTGCGCCGGTCGCCAATATCCGGGCCGCAGGAGGAACCCGCGCCATGCCCGGGATAAACGGTGACCCCATCGTCGAGCTTCGCGTAGAACTCCGTCATCGTCGTGAAGAGTTGCTCGGCCAGCTTCCGCGTCTCGCGCTCGCCGCCCTTGATGTCGGGACGGCCCGCGGAATCGGCAAACAAGCTGTCGCCACTGAACACTCCCCAAGGAGTATTCGGACGTTTTGTCTCCGCCGCGACAAACGAGATGTGTTCCGGAGTGTGACCCGGCGTGTGTTTAACCGTGAGAATCAAATCACCGAACTCAAACGAATCGCCAGCCTTCAGCTTCTCGTGATCGAAGCCGTAACGCGCTCCGCCTTCGTGGCTGCAAAAAACCTTGGCGGATGGCAGGCGGCGCTTCAGTTCCAACCCGCCACTCAGGAAGTCCGCGTGAATGTGCGTCTCGAAAACGTGAGTGATGGAAAGCGCATTCTTCCGCGCCAATTCCAAATAACAATCCACGTCGGGCCGGGGATCAATGACGCACGCGATCCCTTTCGCATCGTCGCCGAGCAGATATGAAAGTTGCGCGATGCCGGGCGTGTGGATTTGTTCCATGATCAATGACATACGAATTCCTTCAAGCGGAGCGAAGCAGCTTCAGCAACTCCTTCGCCGAGGGGCTGCCCGCCCTTTGGCGAGGCCAGTGTGATCACCGCTCCCACATCTCTCCGCACAGTAAGGCGCGGCGAACTCTTCCAGCCAGAAGCCGGTTTTCTTTCCGGTATCTCCGAGTTGGCCGTGAGAAGTAAGAGCAATAGGAATTTTCATGGCGGCTTCGCTTTGTTCTAAAGAATTGCAATGGCGGTCAGGCCAAGGTCCGAACAGACTTTTCCCGGTCCCATTGCCGCGTCTTTGCCGCTGCAATAAATGCGGTTTGGTCATTGGCCGGCACGACACCCGCATCTGATCCGACATCCGCGTTTTTCAAAAGCGTCTGGCCGCCTTTGTCCACGGCGATGGCTTTGAGATGTCATAAGTGTTGTCACGATTTTATTTAGACTATTCGGCACCGGCTTAATCAGCCACCCGCTCAGTGATTCGTTGTTATTGGTGGTTCCGTCCGGACCCGCTCAGTTTGCCGCCGCCGCTGAGCTTATTGACCGTCGCCCAAGCCCGGGCTTCCGAGTTTTTTGGGCTCAACCCCTTCTTCTCATAGCCCGCTTCAATGTGGGCCGCCTGGCGCTTCTGTTTGTCGGTGTAACTTGATTTGTCGCCTTGAGGCATGGTGTGGGTCTCCGGTTAATCCACCACCAGCGTGACGGCAGTGTCGCCGCGCAGGGCTTTGGAGTAGGGGCATGTCTTGTGCGCTTCCTCCATGATGCGTTGGGCCGGGGCGCGATCGATGCCGGGGAGTTGGGCATGCAGTGCGACCGCCAGCCGGAACCCGCCTTGGTCATCTTCGATCAGGCTCACCAACGCCCGCACCGTGGAATCCTTGACCGGCGTGCCGAGCTTCTTGGCCGCATTGACCAGGGCGCCGTGGTAACAGGCCGAATAAGCGCCCGCAAACAGCATTTCGGGATTGGGCCCGCGTTTCTCGATTCCTTTTTCCAACGGATTTCCCAAGGTGACGTTCAGCAGCCCGTCCAGTGTCTGAATAGTACCCGAACGTGCACCCTTGGAAATCGCTTCGGCGGTAAATAAAGTTTTGATAATGGAATGATGCTAGCGCAGTCCCCCGGCTTTTCGATGAGGTGTAACCCTACTGTGGCGCCGGGATGCGCTCCGCCAAGGCTTGCGCCGGGTACGTCCAGATTTCCGCCAGTGTCGGATGGTAGTGCGGCAATGCCGCGAGTTCTTGGACGGTCATCCGTTTCGCCAGCGCCACGACGATCTCATGAATCAACTCGCCGCCGACCGGCCCGACGCACGCTCCGCCGAGGATCTCGCCCGATTGCGGTTCGGCGAGAAGTTTCACGAAGCCGTCCCGCGCTTCCATGATGAGCGATTTGCCGTGGTCACTGAAACGATGGCAGGCGGTCAGATACGGAACGCCGCGGGTCGTCGCGGTCTTCTCGGTCAGACCGACGGCCGCCACTTGCGGTTCGGTAAACATCACCCGCAGTAAGAGCCGATCATCCATGCGCCGCGGGGCATTCGGGTGCGCGATGTTATGCGTCGCAATCTCGCCCTGCTGCACGGCGAGATGCAAGACGTCGTGCGGCCCGGTGCAATCACCGGCCGCGTAAATATGTGACGCACTGGTCTGCAAAAATTCGTTCGCTACGATGCGATCGCGTTCGACTGTGATGCCGGCGTTGTCGAGATCCAGCGATTTGGTTTTCGGGACACGTCCAAGGGCGAACAAGATTTCGTCCGCGGCGACGGACACGAGTTGGCCGTGGTGCTGAAACGAAACAGTTTTGCGCTGACCCTCGCGTCGCGCATCGATCAGCTCCGTGTTCGTGAACACTTCAATGCCATCGCGCCGGAATATTTTCTCAATTTCCGTCGCTGCATCGGTGTCGAACTCGCGCAGGAGATGCCCGCTGCGTTGAAGGAGCGTGACGTGGACCCCAAACCGCGCGAAGAACTGCGCCAACTCCACCGCCACCGCGCCGCCGCCGAGGACGATCAGGGACTGAGGGAGTTGCGTCAGCGTCAAAACGTCGTCGCTCGTGAGATAGCCGACTTCGCGGAGTTGAGGGAGCGGCGACGGCCCGACGGTGGAGCCGGTCGCGATCACGAAATGCGCGGCGGTCAGCGGCTCGCCATTGCTCAGCGCGACCGAGTGCGGATCGAGAAAGCGCGCGTTGACGCGGATGAACTTGAATTTACCGCCGGTCAATTGTGCACGGCGCTCGTCTGCGAACTCTTTGATGAGCGTGTTCTTGCGCGCCATCACCTTCGCGAAATCAAACCCAACGTTTTCCGCCCGGATGCCCCACGTCCCGGCGTGACTGGCAAGGTGCAAGACTTCGGCGGCGTAGAGCAACGCCTTCGTGGGCATGCAGCCGCGCAGGATGCACAGCCCGCCCACTTCCGTGCCGCCTTCGATCACGACTGTCCGCAAACCAGCCGCCACCGCCGTCCGCGCCGCCGCGTAACCGGCACTGCCGCCTCCGAGGACGGCAACATCGTAGTCGAATCGGTGACCCGTTTCATTCATAGCGGTCAGTCGTAGGCGAGGTCGATGAAGCCGCATTGATCGTCAGGATTCCTGGAAGGCGGTTTCATACTGGTGGCGCATTCTTGGAGGCATGCTGGTTTATTGCTTGGGAGCGACAACTTTTTTGTCCACCGGCTCTTTCGGGAGCGGCACGGCAATGCCCAGTGCCGAAGCCAGATCAATCTCGTGCTTCTGCTCCTGCACGATGATCGCCCGGAACGTCTCGTTCAAAATTGCCGGCGGCTTGAGCGTCGGACTGCGTTCAGTCTTCCACCGTGAATCCGACTTTGATGGTGACCTGCCAGTGATGCACTTTCCCCTTCTCAATGTTGCCGCGCGTTTCAATGACTTGGAACCAGCTCAGGTTCTTGATGGTTTTGTGGGCGCGCTTGATGGCGTGGTCCACGGCATCTTCGATGGAAGTCGGCGAGGTGCCGGTGAGTTCAATGAGTTTATAGACCGGATTTTTCATGTTGCTTGGGGTTTGAAAGAGAATGGGTATCGTAGTTGTGGTTCGCGGCGCAGGGGGCGGGACGCTGGATGACGTCACCGGCCCACCCGCGCCCGCGACCGGATTAGCTGCAACAGGTGGAGCAGGATTCCTTGACCGCCTTTTCGACCGCTTCACGGGTTTCGCCGGTGCGCTTCTGAATTCGGCCAACCAGTTCTTCCTGCTTGCCTTCGACGAATTGAAGATCGTCATCCGTGAGCTTGGCCCACTTCTGCTTCAGCTTGCCTTTGGTGATGTTCCAATCGCCTTTGATTTCAAGTGTGTTCATAACGGCTAGTTTTTTGTTTGTTTCCATTTGCCACCCACGTGACGGCAAAATTATTCCTGCGCCCGGCGCATTGCCGGATGATCGGGTAGGACGACGCATTCCTCCATGGGGTGTAACCCGCCTCTGGGGCAGAGGTGGCTTTCCACGCCGGACGCTGCGGAGCGGGTTCACCGGTGTCCGCTGTTTCAGCGACCGCAACGGAGTGGAGCGTAGGCGATGGCGAACGGCATCGTGGCCGCGGAGTTTGTCGCGGCTGAACTGAATCGTGGTGCCGATCGATAGCGCCGTGCGGAGCGAAGTGCAGGGAGCTGATGCAGCGGAGTCACGCATCCTCCCGCCAGACAGTCTGCGGTGTTTGGCGTGGCAGATCAGCGCAGGCCCAGACGCGCAAGCATGAGCAGCGTAGCCGGAGCGAACTGACACGCCAAAGC
Organism: Verrucomicrobiota bacterium; assembly: GCA_038205745.1. Lineage (GTDB taxonomy): Bacteria > Verrucomicrobiota > Verrucomicrobiia > Limisphaerales > SIBH01 > JANNGC01. Next base: position 7,913 of record JBBRBM010000091.1, read on the forward strand.
CCGCAGTCTGTCGGCGCATCGTCGCGGCTGTCGCGCCAGCGCAGCCGCCGTCTCGCGAATGTGATGTCGCAGGAACGAGACGAAGCACTCTCGCGCTCGATCGATCCTGGCGTGTGAGGTCGGCGGACGATCTCACCGCGCTCTGCGCTGATTCTTAATCCGAGGCGCCTCAGCGCCGAGTTCGTTCCGTAGCGGACAGCGCGCTAAAACCATTGGACAACCTGTGGCGTCGCCTGCTCTGCGACTCTCGAACGGGATGAGACGTGACCACGCGCGCGCTGTAGTGAAAGGGCAGCCGACCGTGACTCATGACAACCCGTGATGGCGGCCCGGTGCGCGGCGTCGTGGTGCGTTAGCACCACGGCCGCACATGAACGTCCGCGATCCGCGCGCGGGCCGTGATGTTCTTTCCGGCGAGGACGCATTGAAGCCCGCGGGTGTCCGCTACCTCCCGCGTCTGGATTCCCAAACTGACGATGAGTATGCGGCTTACAAGGAACGCGCCGCGTTCTACAACGCCACGGCGCGAACCGCCGAAGGTTATGTCGGGCTGATCTTCCGCCGTCCGCCATTCATCAAGACTTCAGGTCCTTCCGGACGGGCACCATCGGGACTGGCGGGAGCGTTGGCGGAATTCAAGAACGATGCCGACATGCTCGGCACGCCGCTGGTGAGCTACGGCAAGAGCGTCGTCGGCGAAAGTCATCGCGGTGGGTCGATGCGGGACGTTGATCGACTGGGAAGGTGATGTGGAGAATCGGGTGTATGCCTCGCTTTACGCGGCGGAGAACATTCTCAACTGGCGGTCCAGCGCATCAACGGCCGCACATCACGACCATGGTGGAGCTTCATGAAGCCACGAGCGTTGCAGTCAATGGCGGTGATGAGTATGAAGCGAAGTCGGTGAAACAGATTCGGGTGCTCAGGTGGCAGAGGTCAGAGGTCGGAGGTCAGAAGTCAGAGTGCCAATGTGTCGTGGAGATCTGGCAGCGCAAGGTGCTTGCGCACGGGCAAAGGGTCAAGAAATCGGACAAGGCGAAATGGAAACTGGTGGAGACACGGACTCCGTTGCGTCTCGGGAAACCGTTGCCGCTGATTCCGTTTGTGTTCCACGGGCAGAATCACTCGCAGCCTGCCGTGGAGAAATTGCCGCTGGCGGACATCATCACGGTGAATCTCGACCACTACCGCCTCGATGCCGACTACAAGCACGGCGTCCACTTCACCGCGCTTCCGACGGCATGGGTGAGTGGCTTCGACAAGACATCCTCGCTTCGCATCGGCAGCAGCACGGCGTGGGTCACCGAAACCGCTGGCGCGGACGGGCCATCAATTAACACCGTGGGCGTCAGGCTGGCCTGCAAGGTGACCTCAGCCGGACATGGCCCCGGGAAAAAGCTAAGGTGAAAGAAAATTCCGGCGGCCAAAATCCAAGCGCGCCCCAAACGTTTGGAAGAATGGCTCATGCGGTCTTGGAAAGAATGATCAAATTGCGCACCAGCCTTTTCGCGTCGGGATTGAACCCGATAAACTGGCAACAGGTTCAACGACGCCCTTGGGTCATCGCGAACAAACGTCGCCCCAATTCATGCGCGCGGGCGTTCAACTCTTCTGCTCCCCGCGGCGCGAGATGCCGACCGTTATTCAACTCCCACAACCCAAGCCAGTGCTGGAAATGCTCGGCTTCCAAACCGAGCGACAGGTGCGCGCCAGCAAACCCACCCCGATACCGCGTCGGTCCGCCAGCCTGCAACGCCCAGAAGTCCGCGATTTTGTCCAGGTGCTCCGGCCAGTTCTGAATCTTTACATTAAAGATCGGCCCCAGCACCGCGTGCTGACGGATGTCGGCATAGAACGCTTTGATCAACTTGAGAATGCCGTCTCGGCCATCAAGCCGTTCGAAAAGAGATGTGTCTTTGTTCATGGCCTTCGAATCATAGATTTAGCTTTCGCCACTCCGTCTCGACCCCACGCCGTTGAATCCAATCCGCCAGCACACTGCGATCGATCTGGTCGCCGGACACGTGAGCATCGCCCGGATGTCGCGCAGATGCTTTTCTAATCCGCCTTCGCGGAAGTATTCCAGCTTGCGGACGATGACACACTCAGGCGGCGCAACTCCAATCCAACGCGCAGTTCCCCGCAACCGGCGTTGAGTGATGTCACATGCTCGACATGAAAGTGCGATTTGAAGAAGCTGCACGCATCAACAGCATGTGGGGACGGCGCTTTCGATTCATTACTTTCGCAGGTTTTGTTGCGTCATTGTGCTGGCAGCATGATTCCACGGCTGCGCCCGCCCGCCACATCGACTTCAATCGCGACGTTCGTCCGATCCTTTCTGAGAGTTGTTTTTTCTGCCACGGCGCCGACGCAAACAAACGAAAGGCGAAGCTGCGCCTCGACGTTCGCGAGATCGCGATTGAGAGGGGTGCCATCAAGCCGGGTGATCTGAATGCGAGCGAACTTGTGTCGCGAATCTTTTCGACGAACAGCGAGGAGCGAATGCCTCCTGCAGATTCCAATCGGGCACTTTCAGACCAACTGCGAAACACGTTGCGTGAGTGGATTCAGCAAGGCGCCGCCTACGACACACACTGGGCATTCAAAGCGCCGTCAAAGTCCGAACTTCCTGCGGTGAACAAAACCAAATGGTCGCGGAATCCGATCGACCGTTTCATTCTCGCACGGCTCGAACAGGAAAAGCTCGTGCCGTCCCCGGAAGCGCCGCTGGACACGTTGCTCCGGCGCGTCAGTTCGATCTCGTCGGAGTGCCGCCAACGCAACAGCAGCTTGCCTCTTGGCAGCGTCAGCGCGATCCATTTGCCGCCGCGTTGGATGAGTTGCTGGCAAGCCCGCATTACGGTGAGCGCATGGCCAGCGACTGGATGGATGTGGCGCGCTACAGCCGATACGCACGGTTTCAACAACGACTCAATGCGCAGCATGTGGCGATGGCGGGATTGGGTGATCGACGCATTCAATCGCAACCTGCCTTATGACCAGTTCATCACCGAACAACTCGCGGGAGACTTGTTCGATCAACCAACGCTCGATCAATTGATCGCCACCGGCTTCAACCGCAATCATGTGATCAACTCCGAGGGCGGCATTATCGACGAGGAATATCGGGTCGAGTACGTCGCGGACCGTTTGCAAACGACGGCGCTGGCGTGGATGGGACTCACGGTCGGTTGCGCCCGATGTCACGACCACAAGTTCGATCCGGTCACGCAGCGTGATCACTACCGGCTCTTTGCCTTCTTCAACAACGTCGACGAGCAAGGCGAAGATGGCCGTGTCGCGAACGCCTCGCCGATCATTCCGGCGCCGACGGTGGTTCAACAGAAAGAGATGCAACAACACCGTGCTGCAATGCAGCGCGCCGAGGAGCGAATGAAGATGTTAATCGCGGCGCAGAACTGGGATGGCGTGAGGTTCGACGCGCCCGGCGTGGAGACCAACGGAGCGGCAACGAATCGCATCATCGCGCTCACATTCACTGTTGAGGATTTACAACGCGGCGTGTTTTCGAACGTTGCCGGGGGAAAGCCATTTCGTGTTGTGCCTACGAACACGTTAAGCAGCGCTTCGCTCGCTGATTTGACTGCGCTTGTCTTTGACGGACGAGCACAGGTGAAGACCGAGGCGTTGCCGAAATTTGATTCCGCGAAAGGCTGGGCATTCAGTGCTTGGGTTCGCCGGGATCAGGCGCAAGCCGCTCCGCTGTTCTCGACCATGGATTTCCACGTGCCTGCCTCTTCACAAGGCTATGGGCAAGGCGTCAAAGTGCGGCTCACTGCGCGCGGTTCAGTGGAGGTGCGTATCGCGCGACGCTGGCCTGCGTACTCGGCGAGCATGGTGACGCGCGAGCATCTTGCGACCGGCGAGTGGCATCAGGTGATCGTCGCGTGTGACCGCGGCACTTCTGCAAAAGCGGTACGGATGTTCCTGGACGGTCAGGAATGTTTTCGTGACGTCGTCCATGATGACCTTACCGGCAGCGTCGGCATTTCGGGCGCCGCCCTGATCGGCGGTTCAGAAGAGCAGGGGACTTCAGGTTTCATTGGCGCTTTGGCCGAAGTGAGTTTGTTCTCGAATCCCGTTCATGGCGATCAGCTCGGTGCTTCGTCGCGTGATGATGTTCTTCGCGTTGCGATGAAGCATCCGAGTGCTGCGGCAACCAATCTCCAGCGTGCAGCGTGGCTCGAAATGAACAACGCCGAATTCGCGCGCTCAGCGAAGGAGCGGCGAATGGAGCGCGCGGCGTTGCTCGCGATCGGACGCGACGCACCCACCACGTGGTCTGCTCGACGACACGTTGGTCATCTGGGGTGGTGAATTTGGCCGGACGGTTTACAGCCAGGGCGCGCTGACCAAAGACAACTACGGTCGCGATCATCATGGTCGCGCGTTTTCGATATGGGTGGCGGGCGGCGGTGTGAAGCCGGGAATGACGTTCGGGAAGACAGATGACTTCTCATTCAACATCGTGGAAAACCCGGTTCACATTCACGATCTCCAAGCGACGATCCTGCATTGCCTCGGACTTGATCACGAGAAGCTCACGTATCGGTTTCAGGGGCGACAATTCCGGCTCACCGATGTGCATGGCGAAGTGGTCTGCGGGATTTTGAAATCATCCGCCGGATGAGCGAGCGCCCATCCGGCGTGTCATTGTACGGTCAGCCCTCCGACCCTTCCGCTACGATGTCTGTCATTTCTCCAAGTCTCCTTCGGTTCGATGAACCGTCTTCGATTCAACGACGCGAACAAAATAGTTCGCGCGGCGGGCGCCTGCCATCAGGCGAAACGTGCAAAGTCGCGTGGGCGAAACTTAAGTCAGGCGCACTGCCGGTGAGAATCCTGAATCTGGACCAAGTTCAGATAATAAAATCCAAGGCGGTGAGTGGCTCGTGCTGCAAACGTTTCGCGCGCTCGCACAGTTCAGCCACGGTCACGCGCTCGACGATTTTCACCACTGCATCGCGCGCTTCCCTCATCACCGACCGAATGGCGCAACGGGCTTCGTCGGGACACGAACACTTTTCATAAAAGCGCTCGCTGACACAACTCACGGGCGCGAGCGCGCCTTCGATGTGACGGATTATTGCGGCAAGTGTGACGTCTTGCGGGGGTCGCGCGAGACGATACCCGCCGTTAATTCCTCGTTTGCTTTCCAGCACGCCTGCGGATTTGAGGTCGTTGAGGATTTGCTCCAGGAATCGTTTCGGGATGTTCTGCTCGTTGGAGATTCGCTGGATCGGGATGACGTGCGGCCCGTAGTTCAACCCGAGCACGAGCAACGCGCGCAACGCATATTCACCTCGAGTGGAAAGCTTCATTTTGTCATCAAGGTAGAATCTACAGCGGTGCAATCAAGTAGTTTGTCCGGTCCATCAGGTGGATTCCATTGGGGTCAATGTTTGCAGCGTTATTATTAACTCGAAAGAAACTTAGTAATACTCTATTGACATGATAGAGTTTTACTCTAATCTGCGCCCGTAACGAAACAGAAGAAGCGACATGAACGCGCAACTTGAAGCCAAAGAACTCAGCCGAACGTGGCTTTCAATCGTATCCGATCAGGTTGAATCCCTGCGCTTCGGTGTGGTCCAGATCGTCGTCCACGAAAACCGCGTGGTGCAGATCGAGAAGACCGAGAAGGTGCGTTTGGAAAAATCCGAATCGAAGCACTGAACTTTTGCCGACCGGAAACATAGGAGGCTTCCACCAAACATAAACGCGAACTGACCGAGCCATCTGAGGGGAGCAGAGATGAACAAACAGCAGAATGAAACTTAATCGATGGATGGTAATCGCCGCGCTGCTCAGCGCGCAAACGGGCTACGTGCTCGCTGAAGATCAGAACGATGAACTGAGCCGACTGAAACAACAACTCCAGGAACTCGATCAGAAAGTGCGAATCCTCGAACGCAACAAGGAACTCGAAACCAAAGCTGCAGAGGCGAAGTCCAAGACGCAGCCGACGGTGGTGCTCGGCGGCGGTGGTCTTCAAGTCACCAGCGGCGACACGAATTTCACCTTGAAATTGCGCGGCTACATTCAGGCCGATTCGCGGTTCTTCGCGAGCGAAGACATCAAAGGCAACGACACGTTTCTTCTTCGCCGCGTGCGCCCAATCATCGAGGGCACCGTGTGGAAAGATTTCGAGTATCGCATCATGACGGATTTCGCCACTGGCATCACGAGTGGCACAGGAAACAACGCGTTTCTCCAGGACGGCTACGTCAATTTTCATCACTGGGACGAAATGCAGCTTCAAGTCGGCAAGTTCAAAGAGCCGGTCGGACTGGAGCGTTTGCAGTCCGGGAGGAACATGTTGTTCATCGAACGTGGATTGCCGACAGCGCTCGTGCCGAACCGTGATGTGGGTGTGCAACTCCACGGCAAGCTTTGGGGCAACACGCTGGCGTATCAGGTCGGCGCGTTCAACGGCGTGGAAGACGGCGGCAGTGGCGATCTCGAAGTCGGCGATGACGGCAAGAACATTGCCGCGCGGATCTTCGCCCAGCCGTTCTCCCTGACGGACATTCATCCACTGAAGAACTTCGGTGTCGGAGTCGCGGTCACACACGGCACGCATGTTGGCGCGTTGCGCAACTACGCCACATCTGGACAACAGACGTGGTTCAGTTGGCGCACTTCAACCGCGCCCACCGCGGCGAGTCCGAATGTCACCGCGGACGGCGACACAGATCGCATCGCACCGCAGGCTTATTATTACTGGGGACCGTTCGGTGTTTTCGGAGAGTACGTCGTGTCGTCGCATGATGTGGCGCGGCGCACCGGCGCAGCCGCCGGTGCGGTGACGCATGCCAACTTCGAAAACCACGCCTGGCAGGTCGCTGGTTCGTATTTCCTCACGGGCGAAGAAAACTCCTACGCTCCGGTCACGCCGAAGCGTCCATTTGGCTGGGGATCCGGCAACGGCTGGGGTGCATGGGAAATCGCCGCGCGCGTCGGTCATCTGGATGTGGACAAAAAAGCGTTTCCCACATTCGCGACCGCATCTTCCGCGCAGGAAGTGCGTGAATGGGCACTTGGTTTGAACTGGCACATGAATAAGAACGTGAAAGCCAGCGTGAATTATATGAACACCGACTTCAAAGGCGGCAGCAAAGCCAGGACGGCGGTGACGAGTGAGACAGGGCAGGCTATTTTGGGTCGCGTTCAACTGGCGTTTTAATCAGGGAGGGAAAACATGAACTACAAAAAGCAATTAATCGTCCTCGTCGCGCTCGTGATTTCGAGCGTGATCGCACTCGCCGCGCAAAAGCCGACAATATTGCTCAACGTTTCATACGATCCGACGCGTGAACTCTACGTGGATTACAACGCGGCGTTCGCGAAATATTGGAAGGGCAAAACCGGCCAGAAGGTCACGATCCAGCAATCGCACGGCGGTTCGGGAAAGCAGAGCCGCTCGGTGATCGATGGTTTGCCGGCGGACGTGGTCACGCTCGCGCTTGCCTACGACATCGACGCGATTGCTGAGCGATCGAAGCAACTGCCGGTGGATTGGCAGAAGCGTTTGCCGAACAATGCATCGCCTTACACCTCGACGATTGTGTTCGTGGTGCGAAAGGGAAACCCCAAGGGCATCAAGGACTGGGACGACCTGATCAAAGAGGGCGTGAAGGTGACGACACCCAATCCCAAAACCTCTGGAGGCGCGCGCTGGAATTATCTCGCGGCATGGGCCTTCGAAGCGAACCGCAGTGGCGGCGACCAGAAGAAGGCGCAGGAATTCGTGACGAAGGTTTTCAAGAACGTGCCCGTGCTCGACACAGGCGCGCGCGGCTCAACTACGACTTTCGTGCAACGCGGCATCGGCGACGTGCTCATCGCGTGGGAGAACGAAGCTTACCTGGCCGTGAAGGAATACGGCGCCGACAAGTTTGAAATCGTCAATCCGTCGCTGAGCATTCTTGCCGAGCCGCCAGTGGCAGTCGTTGATCGCGTCGCCAAACGCAAAGGCAACGAGGCCGTGGCAAAGGCTTATCTGGAATACCTCTACAGCGACGAAGGCCAGGAGATCGCGGCGAAAAATTTTTATCGTCCGCGCAACCAGGCCATCGCGCAGAAATATGCGAAGGGCTTTCCGACGCTGAAACTCGTCACGATCGACGAGGCGTTCGGCGGCTGGGCCAAGGCCCATAAGACGCACTTCGCTGACGCAGGAATCTTTGACCAGATTTCCCGTTTGAACCGTTGAGACGCGCTTGGGTAGAGAAAGCCGAACTTGAACGCACATCAAAAATACTGCCGTCCGGGCTGCGTCGATGAATCGTCCAGCAAAGCCTTTTGCTGGTCGCCCGGTTCTGTTTTCATCCCGAGACATCCATGTTGAACCGCAAGTTTAACGCGTTGCCCGGGTTTCGACTGACCATGGGCCTTACGCTGTTCTACCTGAGCGGAATCGTCCTGATTCCGATGGCGGCGCTTTTTCTCAAAGCGAGCAATCTCACGTGGGCGCGATTCTGGGAAGTGGTGACGACGGATCGCGCGATGGCGGCGTACAAGCTGACGTTCGGCGCATCCCTTGTCGCGGCCTTCATCAACGCCGTGTTCGGGACCATTCTGGCGTGGGTCCTGGTGCGATACAAATTTCCGGGACGCAAATTCATCGATGCACTGGTCGATTTCCCGTTCGCCCTGCCGACGGCGGTGGCGGGTTTGACGCTCTCAAACCTGTTCGCGAGCAACGGCTGGCTGGGCCAATTTCTCGTTCCCTTGGGATTTCATGGAGCGTTCACCCGAGTCGGCGTCGTGCTTGCGCTCACGTTTGTGGGAATGCCATTCGCCGTGCGCACACTTCAACCGGTGCTCGAACATCTGGATCGCAGCGTTGAAGAAGCCGCGGCCACGCTTGGCGCGGGGCGTTGGCGCACGTTTCTATTCGTCATCGGGCCGATGCTTGCGCCGACGGTGATCACGGGATTCGCTTTGTCGTTCGCCCGCTCCGTGGGCGAGTACGGCTCGATCGTTTTCATCTCGGGCAACAAGGCGTTCGAAACAGAGATCGCGCCGCAGCTCATCGTCTTTCGCCTGGAGGAATACGACTACCTCGGCGCCACAGCCATCGCGGTGGTGCTGCTGGTCATTTCATTCGTGATCCTCATTGGCATCAACTACCTCGAAGGCTGGGCGCGGCGCTTCAGCGTGAAATAACATGGCGGGCCACATCAAAACCAAACGAGGCAACACCGTCGTATCGAAGCGTGGGACGGAAGAATCTCCGTTCGTGAAGTGGCTGCTCATCGGGATTGCCCTCGTGTTCTCGCTCGTGTTCCTGCTGCTGCCACTGGTGAACGTCTTTGCGCAAGCATTCGCCAAGGGCCTCGGTGCCTACTGGTACGCGCTGGTCGATCCTGATTCGTGGGCGGCAATGAAACTTACATTGCTCGTGTCGGCGATCACCGTTCCGGCGAACACAATCTTCGGCATCGCCGCGGCCTGGGCGATTGCGAAGTTCGATTTTCGCGGCAAGTCATTGCTCACCACACTGATCGATTTGCCATTCGCTGTCTCGCCGGTGGTGGCGGGTTTGATGTACGTGCTGCTCTTCGGGCTTCAAGGATACTTCGGCACGTGGCTCGACGACCGGAACATCAGGGTCATCTTCGCCGTGCCGGGAATCGTGCTCGCCACGATCTTCATCACGTTTCCGTTCGTCGCGCGGGAATTGATTCCAGTGATGCAAGCCGCCGGCACCGCGGCGGAGCAGGCCGCGCAGACGCTCGGCGCGGGCGGCTGGAAAACTTTTTGGTACGTCACGATGCCATCGGTGAAATGGGGACTGATCTACGGCATCATCTTGTGCAACGCGCGGGCCATGGGAGAATTCGGCGCGGTGTCGGTTGTGTCCGGCCACATCACCGGCCAGACCGACACGATGCCGTTGCGCGTGGAGAAACTTTACAACGAATACAACTCGGTGGGTGCGTTCGCCATCGCCAGCCTGCTGGCGTTGCTCGCGTTGATTACGCTTGGCATCAAGACCTGGCTCGAAGTGCGCGCGGAAAACCAGGAAAAGGCAGCGCAGCAGAGTGACGAAACGCCACTGCCGGGGAATCAGTTTTAATGAGCATCGAAGTCAAAAAGATCACCAAGCGCTTCGGCGATGTCGCCGCGGTAAACGACGTGAGCTTCACGGTGAATGAAGGCGAACTCGTCGCGCTGTTGGGCCCGAGCGGCGGCGGCAAGACCACCGTCCTGCGCATGATTGCCGGACTTGAGATGCCGACCGAGGGCGACATCCTCATCCGCGGCAAGCGCGTCAACGATCTCAAGGTGCAGAAACGCAACATCGGATTCGTCTTCCAGAACTACGCGTTGTTCAACACCATGAACGTGTTCCGCAACGTCGCGTTCGGACTCAAGATCAAGAAGTGGAAGCAGCCTGACATCGAAGCGCGCGTGGCGGAGTTGCTCGAATTGCTCGAACTCAAGGGACTCGAAAAACGTTTTCCCCATCAACTGTCCGGCGGCCAGCGCCAGCGTGTCGCCATCGCCCGCGCGCTTGCGCCAAAGCCCGATGTGTTGTTGCTCGATGAGCCATTCGGCGCTGTCGACGCTAAGATTCGCCAGGAGCTGCGCCAATGGCTCGTGCATCTTCACCACGACCTGAACGTCACGACCATTTTCGTTACGCACGACCAGGAAGAGGCGATGGAAGTGAGCGATCGCATCGTGATCTTCTCGAAAGGCAACCTCGAACAGATCGGCACGCCGCGTGAAGTTTACGAGCAACCCTCCAATGAATTCGTGGCTCGCTTCATCGGCGTGATGAACATCCTCGAGCTGGAAGTGGAGAACGGGGTCGCGCGCATCAACGAACTCGAGTTTCCGTCGCACGGATTGCAGAAAGGCCAGAAGATGCGCATCGGTTTCCGGCCTTACGCCGTTGGGATTTCTTCGGACCCCGGCGCGTACCGTTATCATGCGATCCTTCGTCACACTTACTTTCTCGGCATCATGCTGCGCGTCGAACTGGAATTGCCGAGCGGACTCATTCTTCGTTCGCGCATGACCAAGGAGGAGTACTCAAAGCTCGGTCTGCGCGACGGATTGAAGGTGTCGTTTCAGATTCGCAATTACCGCGTTCTCTCCAGCGAAGGCGAAATGCTTTCGCCCGAGGTCGCGACGACGCACGAAATCCCCGTCGTGCTCGGCGAGGGAATTTGATTCCCGCGCTCTGTTCGTTCGTTGACTAAGGAATTGTCAATCGAAGCTGGTAGAAGCGGCTTTGGCCATTGGTGATCGAGTCGAGCACATTGATGGTGCCTTGGGATTGCGAAGGAAGATTGGAGAGCGTTTGCCACGCATTTGTCGGCACAGATGGGCTGAACACCAGTTCGTACGGAGCTCCGGGTTCCTTGGAGAAAAGGAGCGAAATCTGATCTCCGATTCTGTTCACGGATGAAATGAACGGCGTGCGCATCACGTAGAGGCTGGCGGGGGAACTCGTGACCGTGTTGATGGAATTGCTGACGATCACGCTGTAGGCGCCGGCGTCGTTCGTTGAAATATTGCCGAGGCTGTTCGTGGGACCATTCGGCGCGCCGATGACGTTGCCATCCTTGCGCCAGAAGTAACTCAGAGGCGGCGTGCCGTTGGCGGCAACGAAGAAGTTTGTGGCACCACCGATCAAAACGGTGGCGTCATGCGGTTGTGTCACAATGCCCGGACCGGTGCCGGCGTTCACCGTCAGTGCGGCGACCGTGCTTGTGGTGGAACCGAGGAAGTTGCTGACAACCACTGTGTAGTTTCCGGCATGGCCGGAGTTGATGTTGGTCAGATTCAGCGTGGCGTTCGTTTCCCCGGTCAACGTCGCCGTGCCGAGCCGCCATCGATACGACGGCGGAGGCATCGCGCCGGATGTGACCGAGAAGCTGGCGTTGGCGCCTGCGTTCGTGGTGATACCCGCGGGATGATTCGTAATGATGGGTTTGCCGAAAATGACCAGGAAGAGGTTGGTCGGCACGGAAGCAAGCACGGAGGCGCCATTGGTATAGTATGCCTGTATTCGAACGACCCAAAGTCCGAAGTTGGTTGGCGTTCCCGACATGATCGCGAAAGCTGGAAAGCCATTCTGATACGTGGTGAGTGTTAAATTGGGCGGTCGATTGCTCGCCGTAAAGCCATGTCCGCCATCCGTTCCCGCGGAACATTGCGTGACGGTGTACGAAAACACGGTTCCGTTTGTCCCGACTGCGTTAGTGGGACTGGTGATCTTGACGGGGTCGCACGAGGCGCCCGACACCGCGTGGAAGCCGCCCCACATCGTGGCCACCGCGATCGACCACTTCAATACGATCGCGAGGGGGGAACCCGCCAACATCGACGTGGATTGCACCATCTTCAGAAGCGGTGCGAAGTGAATGAGCACGGCAAGAAACAGGGAGGGAGCTTTCGCTATGTTGTTTTTCATGGTGGGTTTCTAGGTGGTTGGTGGATTGCCGGTGAAAACTCAGTTGCAGCCGCAGCCGCCGCCAGCGACGCCGCGTCCGCCGGTGGCTGCTTCGCGCGAGAAAAACACATGTTCGTTCAAGGCGATGTTGGCGCGGTTTCGCTCGTCCGTCATCGATTCGTCTGCCAGCGTGCCTCGCTGCCAGGGCTTCACATTTTCGCAACCGGTGACGAGAAGTAACGCGCCACCAGCCAGGCTCCAAAACAGTTTTGTTCTCATTTTCAGCGAGCTTTCAGCAGTTCTTCGATTTCGCGAATGTATTCCTTCTTCGTCTCATCACCCTGATAGCCGCGATGCAAAAATCGCACGCGGCCCGTGGCATCGAGCAGGAAGGATGTCGGCATGACATCGACCTCCGTCTTCGCGACGAGCTTCTGTTCCGCGTCCCGTACGAGCGCGAAGCTCGCAGGAGTTGCTTTGAGGAACTTGTCCATGCTGGCGCGTTGCTCGTCGACGTTGACGCCGATGATCACCAGTCCCTTGTCGCCGTAACGCTTGTGCAGTTCGTTCAGCGCGGGGAAAGATCTCTTGCAAGGCACGCACCACGAAGCCCAGAAATCGACCAGCACCACCTTGCCCTTGAGGTCGGGCAGACTTCCCTCAAGTTTGGATTCACTGAAGCTGGGAAATGTGTCGCCGACTTTGATCGGCGCTGCGGCAAAACCCGGTGCCGCCGTCAGGAGCGCGAAACATCCGATGATCACCCGCAACGAGCGCTGCTTATGAAACCACATACTCATAAAATCTCCGTGTATGCACCCTTCCTGTTTCCGTGGTGATGGCACCATTTACGTTTTGCGTCGACTCCATCACTTTGATCCCTTCTTCGGGCCCGAGCACAAATGCCGCAGTGGCGAACAATCCTGCCAAGGTGCAAGTGGGCGCCATCACGCTCACTGCACAGCATCCGTTGGCCGCGGGTTGGCCGGTCCGAACGTCGAGGATATGGCCGTACCGTTTGCCATCGAGCTCGAAGCGGCGAACGTAATCGCCTGAACTCGCCACCGCCTGATTCTTGACCGCCAGTCCCGCCCAGCATTTGCCCGGTTGCTTCGGATCTTCCAATCCGATGTGCCACGCCGGGCGGCCGTCAGTCGGCACCCCGAGCGCGAACACGTCCTGTCCGAAATCCACAAGCGCGCTGGTGATGCCGTGTTGCATCGCGAGATGTGCCACCCGGTCGACCGCAAATTCTTTGCCGATGCCTCCAAGGTCGATGCTCATGCCGGGCGTCGGCAGAAAAACTTTTCCCCGCGCGCGTTGTACCTTGCGCCAGCCGACCAGTTTCATCGCAGCGGCGACCTCCGCATTGCCCGGAATCACCGGCGGATCGGCGCGCCAGTTCCAAAGCCGGATCAACGGCAAAGCGGTCGGATCAAACACCCCTCGTGTCAGGAAGTGCGCCTCGTCGCAGAGCGCGAAGATCTGTTGTGTCTCGGCATCGATGTCCACCCAATTGACCCCGGCGCTCTGATTGATGCGGCTGATGAGACTGTCCGGCAGGAAGCGCGAATAGCGTGTCTCGAAATCTGCGACCCATTGCAGCACCGCCGCGGCAAACGCCTTCCCGCCGGCCGGGCTTGTCGAGAAACTCACGCGACAGCGCGTGGCCATCGCCTGGAACTCCAGGTCATGCGCGACTCCTCGCGCCGTCACGCTTGCCGAGGCGCGGATGCGCTCGTGAACGCTGGGCGAAGTCAGAACCATACTGTTAATCCCACCGTGTAAATGTGCGCCTTCGGATAAGCGGTGGAGGATGTGGCGTTGTCATTCCCATCCATGACGTAGCGTTTGTAAGCCGCGTCCAAGGAGACGTAGTTGTTGAATTTGTAAGCCACCTTCACTCCATACGTCCACGACGTGAGTGCGGACAACCTATAATCCGCCGAATACACTTTGGGTGTCTTGGAATTTCTCAAAACGGGCACGGGCACGCCCTGGCTTTTCGGAACACGCGCGAAATAAAAGTCCGCCTCCGACTGGTCATACCAGCGAATCGACGGTTCGATGCTGAGGTGCTCACCGACTTTCTGAAACCACGTCAGCGAAACTGTGTTGGCGAAAATGTCGAAGGAGTCGTGATAAAACCGGTAGGCCAGTTCCACGCTCGCGTTTGCCGACGTGATGAATTGCGTCAGACTGGCGTAAAGTATTTCGCGGGATTTGTACCCCGGCCGCTTCTCCGGGAAGATGAAGGTGTGATCCACATCAGGGAACGCATCGAAGCGAATCCCCTTGTACGGGTCCGTGAGATAGCCATCCGTGTATCCATACGTGCCATTGACGGTGAGGACCGTCTTTGGTCCCAGCAGTTGTGTCACGCCGAGCAGCACATCGGTGGAATCCTTGTCGAACTTCGCCTCCGGCGGCAGGTAGGGCGAATTCCCGGCGAACACAGCATCGAAGTTATGCGAGGCACCGATGACGAGAGT
>JBBRBM010000092.1:0-22787 GCA_038205745.1 Verrucomicrobiota bacterium
CGGCTGGAGCCGGTGCCGTACTCCTGACCGGCTAGGACGATCAGCGGGGTGCCCTTGGCCTGATACGCGATGGACGCGTCGTAGATGGAAGTCTTCTGGCCGTCGGGCCCGACGGTGTTGCCGCCTTCTTCGCCGCCGAGCATCAGGTTCTTGATGCGGACGTTGGCGAACGTGCCGCGGGTCATGATGCGGTCGTTGCCGCGGCGGGAGCCGTAGCTGTTGAAGTCCTCGAAGGTGACGCCGTTATCGAGCAGGAATTTTCCGGCGGGCGAACTCTTCTTGATGGCACCGGCGGGCGATATGTGGTCGGTGGTCACGCTGTCGCCGAAGATGCCGAGCGCACGTGCGCCAGTGATGGGCTTGATGCTGCCGGGTTGGAGCGAGAAGTTCGTGAAGAACGGCGGCTCCTGGATGTAGGTGGACTTGGTATCCCACTCATACACGTTGCCGATGCTCGACGGGATTTCGTTCCACTTCGGATTCTGGGCGGCGAAATCCTTATAGAGCTTGAGGAAGACTTCGGGCTTGAGCGCGCTTTGCATGGCGTCGCGGACTTCCTGCAAGGTCGGCCAGATGTCGGCGAGGTAAACCGGCGCACCTTCCTTGTCCGTGCCGAGCGGTTCGCAGCTCAGGTCAATATCAACGCGGCCGGCGAGCGCGAACGCGACGACGAGCGGCGGCGACATGAGGAAGTTCGACTTCACGTTCTGATGCACGCGCGCCTCGAAATTGCGGTTGCCGGAAAGCACGCTGGCGGTGACGAGATCGTTCTTCGTGACGGCTTCCTCGACGGCGGGGTGTAACGGGCCGGAGTTGCCGATGCACGTGGTGCAGCCGTAGCCGACGGTGTTGAAATGAAGCTTGTTCAAGTAGGTCTGGAGGCCAGTCTTCTTGAGGTAATCCGTGACGACGCGCGAACCGGGCGCGAGCGAGGTCTTCACCACGGGGTTGACCTTGAGCCCCTTCTCGACGGCTTTCTTGGCGAGCAAACCCGCCGCCAGCATGACGCTGGGATTCGACGTGTTTGTGCAACTGGTGATGGCCGCGATGAGCACGGAACCGTGACGCACCTTGCCCTTCAAGGGTGGGACGCTCACCGACTCCGTCACCGGCTCGGGATTGGGACGATTGAGAACCATTTCGCGCTCAGTGACCGGATTGGTTCCAGCAGCAAGCGCTTTTTGTGTCGAGACAGGCGCCTGGCTGCCGCCGCTGGGATGAGCTGGCCCGGCATTCTTTAAGTCCACAACCTTTGCGAAATCCGCGCGGCTCTTGCCAAAACCATTTTCGGCGACGGGACGTTGAAAGGCGTTGAAGAATTCCCGGCGCAAGTTGCCGAGTTCGATGCGGTCCTGCGGGCGCTTCGGCCCGGCGACGCTGGGCCTCACGGTGCTGAGATCGAATTCGACCACTTGCGAGTAATCAATATCGCCCTGATGTGGAATGCCCCAGAGACCCTGCGCCTTGTAGTAATTCTCGTAGAGCTGGCAGTGCGCGTCGCTGCGACCGGTGGCACGCAGGTAATTCACACACTCCGCATCGATCGGGAAGAAGCCCATGGTCGCGCCGTATTCGGGTGCCATGTTTGCGATGGTCGCGCGGTCCACCACTGGCAATGCGGCGGCTCCGATGCCGAAAAACTCGACGAACTTGCCGACGACCTTTGTTTTTCGGAGAAGCTGAGTCACCGTGAGCGCTAGGTCGGTCGCGGTGACGCCTTCCTTGAGCGCACCGGTGAGATGCACGCCGACGACGTCGGGTGTGAGGAAATAAACCGGCTGCCCCAACATGCCCGCTTCGGCTTCGATGCCGCCGACGCCCCAGCCGACGATACCGATGCCGTTGATCATCGTGGTGTGCGAGTCAGTGCCGACGAGGGTGTCGGGGTAATAGAGTGCCGCCGGCGTCTCGCCGGCACCGGAACCCGGCGGGACGCCGGGGGCACTTTGGAGGACGCCCTTGGCGAGGTATTCGAGGTTCACCTGATGCACGATGCCGATGCCGGGCGGGACGACCTTGAAGGTGTCGAACGCCTGCATGCCCCACTTGAGGAACTGGTAGCGTTCGCGGTTGCGGCTGAATTCCAATTCGAGATTCTTCTGCATCGAGTCAGCGGCGCCCGCGAAATCCACCTGCACCGAGTGATCCACCACGAGGTCCACCGGCACGAGGGGTTCGATGATCTTGGGATTCTTGCCGAGCTTGGCCACGGCGGTGCGCATCGCAGCGAGGTCCACGAGCAGCGGCACGCCGGTGAAGTCCTGCAACACGATGCGCGCGACCACGAAGGGAATCTCCGCCGTTCGCGCTTCGTTCGGCTTCCAGTTCGCCAGCTCCTTGATGTTCTGTTCCTGCACCTTGAGCCCGTCGCAATTGCGCAAGACGGACTCGAGCACGAGACGGATGGACACGGGCAGCCGAGTGATGGGGCCAACTCCAGCGCTCTCCAGCGCGGGGAGGGAGTAAAACTGGCCGGACTTGCCGTTGCCGAGGTCGAAGGATTGCAGTGTGTTGAACAGGTTATGGCTCATAAAAACTCAGGCGCAAAAGATCAGCCGCTCGTTTGGCGGACGGGCGAAAATGAGTTTCAGGCAAATCTAAGTCAAGCCGACGGCTTCGCCGGGGTGCGATTAACTAAACGGAAATCACTTCGAGGCGTCATCGCGCCGCAACCAGCGCCAGGAGTCAGGCACAATCGCACCAGATGCTTGCCATTGGGCTTCAGCATCCCTGCCCCCGAGGGCGCTCTCGCCGCTGGCTCCCAGTGCGCCTGCAAACTTGCTTCGCTGCAGCAGCTTGTGGCGGATGCGCGGGCGCGGCTGGCGGAGTTGGTAGTCAGTTACACCAGGGAGAAGTCGCGGGTGAATACCACGCAGGCGATTCTGTTCCGGCAGTTGTGGTAGCAAATTACCACAAGCGCGACCGGCTGCGGCTGATCGTGGATTACCGGAAGAAGTTTCTGGATTCGTTCGTGAGCGGCGGCGACGAGGAGGCGCAGCAGGCCGTATTCGCGGTTTAGAGCAAGCCCAGCTTCCGCAGTCCCTGGCGCAGTTTGATGCGCTCTTCCGAGTTGAATTCCAACAGCCACGCGGTGGTGCGGCCTGTGGCGGTGATCGCTCGTATCCGGAATCCGTCCCAAGCGAAGTGCCGCGTCCAGGCATCGCGCCGGGGGTTGAACAGGCGCACCAGTTTGTCGGTGTCGGGATCGACGCCGGAAAGATTCGCCCCTTTGCGTTCGTTGCACCGGGCGCACGAACACGCGAGATTTGACAGCGCGCTCGAACCTCCGTGCCGCCGGGCGCGGATGTGTTCGAGATGAAAGCGCATCAGGTGCGGCACGAGATCGGGCAGGCGGCAATACTCACAGCGGGCGCCGGCCCGCTCGCGAACCGACGGGCGCAGGTTTGCGCTCATGCGGTTACTCGCTGGGAATCGGAAGACGCAGCTTCAAGCGAGCGCGGAGTTGAATGAAGGCCAGCAACTCGGAAGTCTTGATGTAAGACTGGTATTCCTCGCGTTCTCGGGGCGTGAGTTCGTCCTCATTGGCCTTCCCGGCCAGCCGATCCACGCGCGCCGCGAGTTTCGGACTCAGGCGTAACTTGGCCAAAGCATTCAGCGTGGGTGCATCGAAACATCCGGCCGCCAAATCCAATATTTGGTCGGTCAACGATGAAGTTGAAGCTGCGCGTTTCATGAGGAGAAGGCTAACGTCTCTCGGAGCCTTGCGCCACAGGGAAGTGTGCAGCGAAAACCGAGTGAGTTTCATTCGGATGATTCTGCCGCTCAGGAAAGAAGTGCGACGAGGAAGCGAAGTCAGTTCACCTCACCCCCGGCCCTCTCCCCATCAGATGCGGAGAGGGAGAACGGCGGCTGCACGAGACGCTGCAACTGGAAATCATCAGCGTCATCGAGGCGCTGAACCGGCTGCGGGAGAGTCCTGACTACGAGCTTTGCCAACTGAGCGAGCGGAAGCCGGGCGTGCTGGTGGAACTGGCGGCGGAGCGGGCGAGGGTGCTGGAACGGGAGAGCGGGGAACTGGAGAAGCAGGCCGCCAAGCTGGCGGAGGAAATTGAGGAGTTGTCAGGCAAGAAGGGAGATCAGATCGCGTAGGCCGGGAAAATCGTCAGCGGAACGGCGGGATGTCCACAGGCAAGCCGACGCGCATGAAGAAGCGGGCGAAGGCTTGGGAGAGATGTTCGCGATAGGGCGGGAGCAAGCGCAACCGTGAACCGGACTTTTCCGCCTGGCGACGGAAGAACGCCACGGGCAAGGAATAGAGCCGGCGAAAATCAACGACGCGCACTTCACGATTGAGAGCAGCTTCACGATCACGAACGCGCGTCCGCTCATCTCCGCAATTTCAAACCAGCTTACGATTCCAGATCGAACGACCGCAGCGATCGCCTTCAGTGTGTTCGATGAAGAAACGCCGGTGGAATCGCTGATAGCAGCCGGATCATCTTCCGATCCGGCGCTCGTCCCGCACACGAACATTGTCTTCGCCGGGAGTGGCGCCAACCGAACGCTGACGGTCACGCCGGTCAACGGTCGAAGCGGCACCGTGACAATCACCGTGCGGGTGACGGATGCGATGGGGCTGCATGCCGAGACAGAATTCGACCTGGTGGTGCAAACCTTCACTGCTGTCCCTGGACTTCCGCCCGGTCTCGCGGCTACATGGGGCGATTTCGATCGCGACGGCGATCTGGACATTGCCGCCACGGGAATCATTTACCGCAACGATGGCGGAAGCTTCTCGCTCGTGCTTTCAAACGATGCGCGCCGGGGCGGCGTCAGCCTCGCGTGGCTGGATGCAGATACAGATGGTGACGTCGACGCCATTGAGACCAGTTGGGATTCCTCTGGGTATGGCGCTACAACATTCCTGCGACGGAATGACGGCTCTGGGGTTTTCGCGTCGGTAACGAACAGCGGCCTGCGGGACATCGCAAACGGAGCGGTGTCTTGCGGCGACTATGACAACGACGGCGACCTCGACGTGATCCTCGTTGGCGATCCCGATACCTACCATGAGGCAAACGGCGTCGCAGAGATTTACTTCAACGCAGGAGGCGGCGTCTTCACGAACTCTGGCATTGTTCTGCCTGGAGCTGTTGCAGGCGCCGTCGTTTCCGGCGATCTCGACAATGACGGCGACCTCGACATCATCATCTCCGGTCGGACAAACAGTTTCGGCGCCGCGATGACGAAAGTATTCCGAAATGACGGCGGCGGTGTCTTCACCGAGATTCCGTCGAGCATTCCGGCGTTTCGCAGGTGTTCGCTTTCACTGGGAGACTGCGATCGAGACGGTGATCTGGACGTGGCGTTCACCGGCATCGACTCGTCAGGAATGATGATGGCCGGAGTTCATCTGAACACCGGCGATGGCACGTTCACGAACGGCGGCGCTCTTCTCCCTGCGATCGTGTTTGGCGCGATTGCGTGGGGAGATTATGACAGCGACGGGCTGCTTGATCTGATCGTCGCCGGGCGCACCAACGAGAGCTACTACTCCTATGCGAGCCTGGCGAAGGTGTTCCGCAATACTGGCGGATCGTTTGTCGATTGGGGCGGAACGTTGCCGTTGGAACCGGCACCGAGCGCTTCGTGGGGCGATTTCGACGAGGACGGAGATCTGGACCTGCTGCTCGGTTCGACTCTTTTGCGCAACGATCACAACGTCTCGAACACGCCGCCCACTGTTCCCACGGACCTTTCCGTCACGCGGCTCTCGAAGCACGAGGTGCGCCTCAACTGGACTGCGGCAACTGACGGGGAGAGCGGCCCACACGGTCTCTCATACAACATGCGTGTGGGCAAAACACCGGGAAGTTCAGACGTGATGTCACCGCAAACGGCCGAAGTGGATGGCCACCGGTCTCTGCCTCAAAACGGAAACGCAGGCCAAATCAACTTCTGGCGGTTGACGCTGCCTTACGGAGAATACTTCTGGAGCGTTCAAGCGATTGATGGCGGCTTCGCGAGTTCACCCTTCGCGGCGGAGCACAGATTCGTGGTCAGCAACAGGCCGCCGGTGGCGGCATCAATTGCGCGCCAGACATCTGAAGACAAGTCGATCACGATTATTCTCGGCGGCACGGACATCGACGGCGACGCACTGACGTACTCAATTCAATTGCCGCCAACGAATGGCACATTGACTGGAACTTCACCGTTCATCCGGTACCAGCCATTCACAAATTTCGTCGGCGAGGACAGTTTCACCTTCGTCGCAGGCGATGGCGAAAGCGTGTCGGCGCCTTCGCTCGTTTCGATCCGCGTGATGACCAACACGCCTCCAGTCGCGACACCGTCGGAGCACACGATTTCCGAGGACACGTCGATCCTGATCACCTTGCGCGGGACGGACGTCGATGGCGGTCCGCTGACGTACGCAATCCAATCACCGCCGACCAACGGCACGTTGAGCGGAGGTTCGCCGTTTATCCGGTATCGGCCAGCCGTCAACTTCTTCGGTCAGGACAGTTTCACGTTCGTGGCTCAAGACGGGCAGAGCGTTTCCTTTCCGGCACTCGTTTCGATCACCGTTACGCCCGTGGCTGACGTGGCGGTGAGCAAACTCGCCATGAGATGGATGACCAATTCTTTTCAGATCAGTGGAAAAGGCGAACCGCGCCAAAACTACGTGATTGAAATGTCGACCAATCTGACGACCTGGAATGAACTGCAACTCATCCAATGCGACGCTCTTTCTGGCGCTGCGTCATTTTCGGAAACCAACACGTCCGGCGCACAGAGGTTCTACCGGCTGCGAGCGGCGCCGTGAGAAAGAGCGGACGGTTGCGCGACTATCTGGATCAGTTGAAAGACGGGCGAGACTCGCATCAAAGTCACCAAAGTCTCCAGTCGCGCGTTAGTTAGAACGGCGGTCACGCCGGTACGCTGGGGAGGTGGAACTTGTCGCGCTGCGACAAGTAGCGCCGCGTTCAGCGGCGCAACGAACTGAAGGGACGCCTCCGCCCTGTCCAACGCCCCACGGGCCGCCCGCTGGACGTGGGCAGGGTTGTCGCAGCGCGACAACTGCCACCTCCGCGTGACCGCCACTTCCAATTGCACGGGCTTCGCCGTGACGTCAGATTCATCACGTTGTTGTTGCGCCACACCGAAGAGTTTCACAACACTCGCATCCTTTGCATGAACGCAGCCGTCGCGGAAATCGCCCCAAAGCAGAGGACGCAGACACCGATTCTGCCGCCCGTGCCACGTCCGCGAAAAGGCGGCTGGCAGCTCTTCAAGGAAGTGCTCGCACACGGCGGCCCCGGCTATCTTCAGTTCGCGATCACAAACGTCTGCAACGCGAAATGCGATTTCTGCGGCTTCGCGGTCGATAAGTTTGATCCGAAAGCACGCCGATCCGTCACCCTCGAAGAAGCACACGATGCCATCGACATCGCGGTGAAGAACCACATCGGCTACTTGCTCTTCGTCGGCGGCGAACCGCTCGTGCATCGCGATCTCCGCGCGATGGTTCGCTACACAGCCCAGCGCGGCATCCATCCGATGATCTGCACCAACGGTTCGCTCTGGACCGATGCGAACATGCGTGCCCTCGCAAACGATGGCCTGACGAGCGTCATCATGTCCATCGACGCGCACGACGTGGCGCGCCACGAACAGAACCGCGGACTGCCTGACGTGTGCCGCAAGATCAAGCGCGCCAGTGAGGTGTTCGCGGAACTGGGTGTGCAGACGACGGCGTCCGTCACGGCGAGCAAGCTGATCCAGGATTACGAGAAGCTGCCGGAGTTTTTGTCCACGCTGGGATTCACCAGTTGCACGTTCAGCTATCCGCTCACGTCGTTAAATTCGAGCTACCTTAGCTTCAGCGACTCCAAGCTCGTCAGCTACACGAAGGACGAACTGTTCGGCGTCTTCGAAAAGATCAAGGCGATGAAATCGCACAGCGATTTCCCGGTCGTGAATCCGCGCGAGTCGCTGAGCGAGATGCAGCGCCACTTGCGCGGTGAGAAGGAGAAGTTCGGCTGCCTGGGCGGGCACAAATATTTTTACCTCGATTGGCACCTGAACCTTTATCGCTGCCACTTCTGGGAAAAGCCCATGTGCAGCGTTTACGAGTGGGACGACTCGAAGCTGATCCGCGATGGATGCAGGCGTTGCATGATTGACTGTTACCGCGATCCGAGCGTGCTCCAGCACGTGGCGATCAACGTGAGCGACGCGTGGAACAATCTCAAGCGCGGCCGGGTGCTTGGCGCGGCGAAAAACATCTTCGATCCGCGCAATGTCACTTCACTTCGCGCCGTGTGGGAAGACCGCAAGTGGATCGGGAAGGTGTGAACGGGGGCCAAGCGCGCGGATCTTCAGTCGCGTAGCGACCCCTGTGAAGTAGCCGTGGGCTTCAGCCCTTTTCATTACCCACAACTCACCCGCGATCCGCACGCCGAAACTGTCTCACTGTCCCCGTTGTAAATCGTTTTACATTGACCCAAGCGCCCATTCCATGACGAGATACACAATCTACTTTTAACGCAAAAAAGGAACGATGCCGAAGGTTGTGAAAAAAACTGGCCGGGCCGCGCGCTTCTCTGCCAGTGCCGCAAAATATGACGCGAATCACACCGTACTCTCCAAGACTTACGGCGCGTTGGCTGATTTGCGGCGTGAACTCGCCGAGTCCAAGACGCACATCGCCAAGCGCGAAGATATCCTGAAGCTGTTCTCGTCGTGCGAAGATTCGCAACGCGCATGGCTTCTCCTCGAGGACTATTTCGAGAAACTTTCACTGGCCCGAAAGGATTTCAGCGCTGCCGACTGGTGGCCAAGCATGATGAATGCGCGCGGCCGCGAACGCCTCGAGGAACTCTCCATCCTGTTTCTCCGCTCCAATCGTCCCTTGCCGACGGAACTCACCGGTTACGCGAATCTCGATCGCTTTGCCGAGATCGAACAGGCCGAGCAGGAGCAGCAGGTATTGCAGGCGCTCGAAGACTGGATGTTCCCCGCCGCGCCCGCGCATCTCGACGGCCCGCGCGCGAAGCTCCACGTGTTCGCCGAAGTGGAACGCGCCGACGAGCAATCGCAACTCCACACGCTCAAGGTCCATTTCAATCTGTTCCGCCCGCGAACCGGCGAGCGCCATCGCAACATCGGCGACCTGCTCGACATCACGACGCGATCCGGCCATGAGCAGGAGTTGTTTGCTCCAGCGGACTGGCAGTTCCTACTCTGGCTCGCGGAGAATTATCACGAGCGCACCGATGAAGTTGAATTGCGGCTCTCGGGAGTGGAACTCCTGCAATGGCTAGCGCGCTGGGGCTACAGCAAACGCCTGGAATTTCCAAACGCGCCGGAGCATTTCCATTTCCTCGGTGAAGTCGCCGAGTTGCTGCCCGATTTGCAAATAGACGGACAGGAACTTGGTTTCGCACATCAGCTTCGCATGCCCGACGGCTCACGGCGCACGCTAAACACCGTGCAATTCTTTGCCGGCCAGCCCGCGCTCGTGCTGGTCGAGAAGAATTTTTATCTGCTGCGCAATCCTCCACCGGCGCGGCTGCTCGAACATTGGGCTCAAACGCCGGTCATCCCCGTGCGCAAGCTGAGCACGCGCATGCGCACGCAGTTGCGCAAGGCGCAGACGACAGGCGGCGTCGATTGGGACCAACTCTGCGTGGCGCACACGGCGCGACCGCAATTCATTTTCGAACTCGCCGACGAAGTAGTGCGGCTAAAAGTCCGCGCGATCAGTGATCGTGACGGAAGCTTCTGGCACTGGAGCGGCCAGGAGTGGCAGCAGGATGCCGCGTTCGCCCGCGAACTCGACAAGCCGAACGTTCTCGAAGACACGCGCCTCGATGCTGCGACTCTTTGGCTGCGGCGACTCGACTGGTTCACGCCGGAGCCGGGCCTGTGGGTCGGTGATGCCAACGAACACTTTCTCGGCACGCTCGCGTTTATCTGGCCGGATCGACCGCGAGATGCGGAGTTCCTCGGCAATCAGTCGTTTCAGCGCCTGTTCATGGCGCCCCGACAGCTCAAGCCGAAGCTAATCGTCAAAGGCAGCGGCATCGATTGGTTTACCGTCTCGACCGAGTGGGAACAGGAAGGGTTGAAACTCACTGCGGCAGATCTGCAACGCCTCGCCGCTGCAACCTCTCGCTTCGTGAAATTGCCGGATGCCGGCTGGGTGGAACTCGACACCGAAGCCGTGGCGAAAGCTCACGAGACGATGGCAGACCTGAACCAGGATTTGCTCAGCGCCTCACCGACACGCATCGGTCTCGATCAGGCGGCGCACTTTAATGACGGGGAATTAAAGCGGTTCGCCGACAGCCCTGAGTTGAAGGCGCTGAAGGAGAAGCTCGCTGATTTCGAAGGCGTTCCGACCGTCACACTGCCAACTGAAGTGAAGGCGGAGATGCGGCCGTATCAGCAGGAAGGGTTCAATTTCCTCTGTCACCTCACGCGCGCAAAGCTCGGCGGCATTCTTGCCGACGACATGGGCCTGGGTAAAACATTGCAGACGCTCTCATGGCTCGCGTGGCTGCGCGACTATCACGGCAATGGTCCGAAGCCGGCGCTGGTGATTTGTCCCGCATCCGTCCTCTACAACTGGCGGCGCGAAGCAGAGAAGTTCACCCCGCACTTGAAAGTGCTGATCCTCGAGAGCGGCGCGGCGCGCCACAATTTGCGGAAGCAGATTCCGCAGCACGACATCATCGTGACGAATTACGCCCTGCTCCGCCGCGATCTCGAAGCGCTGCAAAAATTTTCCTTCAGCGCCGTGATCCTCGACGAGGCGCAGTTCATCAAGAACCCGACGGCACAGATCACGCAATCGGTGAAACAGTTGAACGCGGACCAGCGACTCGCCCTCACCGGCACGCCGCTCGAAAATCGCCTGCTCGATCTGTGGAGCATTTGCGATTTCATCCAGCCGGGCTACCTCGGCACGCAGGAACATTTCAACGAAACGTATCAGCCGAAAGCGGAAGGCACACCGGAGGAAGCGATCGCCACACAGCGCATCGCGCGCCGCCGGCTCTCGGCGAAGTTGCGTCCACTGATGCTGCGCCGCCTGAAAAAGCAGGTCGCAAAAGATTTGCCGGACCGCATCGAGGAACGCCGCGATTGCGAACTCGGCGAAGCGCAGCGGAAACTGTATCTCGCCGAGTTGCGCCGCAGCCGCGAGCAGGTGGCGCAGATTGTCGCCGAGAAAGGGCTCAACAAGTCCAAGATGCACGTGCTGGCAGCGCTCACGCGTCTGCGGCAGATCTGCTGTCACCCGCAACTCGTCGGCAACGATTCCGCGTCAGGAAAGACGGAGACGCTGTTCGAATTGCTCGAACCGTTGCTCGCGCAAGGCCAGAAGGTGCTCATCTTCTCGCAGTTCGTGCAGATGCTGCGCCTGCTCGAAGCCGAGTGCAAAACCCTCAATATCGGGACTCACATTCTGACCGGCGAAACGAAGGAGCGTCAACTCACCGTGCAGCAGTTCCACGACGATCCGAATCCGGGCGTGTTCCTCCTGAGCCTCCGCGCGGCCGGCACCGGATTGAACCTGACCACCGCGAGCTACGTGGTGCTTTACGATCCATGGTGGAATCCGGCTGTGGAAGCACAGGCGATCGACCGCTCGCATCGCATCGGCCAGACGCAAACCGTCAACGCCTATCGCCTCATCGCTCCCGGAACGGTCGAAGAAAAAATCTGGGAGCTGCAACAGCGCAAAGCCCAGACGATCGCAGATGTGCTCGGGGAAGAAGGCTTCGCGCGCAACCTGACGCAGAACGACCTCGAGTATCTCTTCTCGGAAGATTGATCCCGTGAGCAAACCTGTCCTCGGTCGCGGCCTCGGCCGCTTGATGGAGCAGTCTGCGCAGCCCGCAGATCCGGCGACGCGGAATGTCGTGGCGCCTGGGCTGAAGGTTCTGATTCAAGGCGCTGAATCGACTGCCACTCAACCCGCGCCTGCTGCGAAAGCGGGTCGCACTCCCGAACGCGTGTTGTATGCGGCGATCCTTCTCATCGCCGATGCCGCGCTCGTGCTCTGGCCCGTGGCGTGGCTGCACGCGCATGCGGGCGCAGTCAGCATACTGCTCCTCATTGCGTGCCTTCTGTCCGCGGTGTTCGGCGCGGCCGCGGGTGTGCTGGCGATCCTGACGTTGTCTGAATAAGAAATGGTCCGATTATCGGATGTCGGGCCGGGAGATAGTTCTCGCGTTGCGCTTTCCAGAAATTCCCCGTGCAGAGGCGGCACCATGCTGGCCAATCATCTGCACGGCGAAGTGAAGCGAGGCCGCTTCACTCCCGAACGCTTCAACAAACAAGTAGCGGTGCTCGCAAAGCCATTCCCACGCCTGGAGCGCGCGCCAGCAACGCTGTCGGTCGATGACCACGCAGCCTGGATGGATCGACGCCGCTGGCGGTTCCAGTCCACACAATCGCCACAGCGCGGAACGAACCCGCGACTTTGGCCGCATCCAGAATAAAACGCCCGTTCGCTCAAACGTTTCACTGGCAAATGACTCTTCGATTCCCTTTCGGCCAAGCGGTGAGTGCGCTTGTGTCAGCACAACGACTTCGCGCCACGGCGTGTTCAACAGCGCTTCGATCATCAACGACCGCTCGGGCTGAACCTCATGCGCCTCGGCCCTGAGCAGCGCGAGTTCGCGTCGCTGGGGTTGAGACAGCGGCTTGTTCGTGCAGCATCGAAGCGGCAGATCCGGCGCGCGTCTTCGAGCGGCACGCGCGATCGCCACGAGTTCATCGCCCGCCGAGCAAATCACGACACCGCGCCCACACATGGCCGGCGGCGGCGGAGTTCGCCGCTTCAACACTTCACGGAGCGCACCGGGGGCCGTGATGATGTTCAAGGTGGAGTCGAACGTGGGCGGCTGTTCGCTCGCCAGCACAGAGCGGCGCGCGGCGGCGATTTCACCACGCTTGAGATAACGCGTCATTCCACCTGTAAAAAAATTCTCGATGCGGCGAATCACATCCTGCACGGAAATCATGTCCATGCATTTCGGCAGGGCGCCCACGACATTCGCGCAGAGGTTGCGATCCAGGTCGTGCTTCTCACCGTCGCCAAGGGGCCGCACGCGAGAACGCCAGCAACCGCCCGTTTCACAGCACGGCAAGGCGCCGACGGTGTGGATGAATTGATGGTGCGGATACGCTTCCCAATGCGTCGGCTCGCGCCCGCCGGCAATGATCACCGCGGGCCGAAGTTTTGGACGAGTGGAATAAGTTTCGACCGCCGCGGCGAGGTGCATCAACGCCGTCACGCCACACAAAACTCCCTGTGCGTGATGAACGAGCCGGATCAGCTCGCGCAGATCAGTCCGGCCGCGCAGATCGATCGTGCCTCGCAACCGCGGGTGATGATGGCCGATCTCGCCGATCTGGACGAACTGAACGCGATCGCGAAAGTGATCGACCACGCTTTGAAAGCGATTCGGATCCCACCATTTGATCGTGTAGTCGAACTTGCCGCCCGACACGATCAGCCAGAAGGGAAACCTGGCGCCGGCGAGTTCCTCCACCTGCGATGGCGCCGACTTTTCCTCGCGGGAAAGGTGAATGTCCCCGCCGAAATCGCGGGGCTGAATACAAAGACCCAGCCGTTCGTTCAGAAAATGAACGAAGCCGTGGACGCAGTGAAACGGCGCATTGTTGCTCTGGTTGATGAGTGGATAGCCGCAGTCCACGATCTCGACGCGCGCGTCCTTCTCGTCCAGCGGCGTGATGTAAGGATTGTGCAGCCACAGAGCCGGGCACGACGTGCGCACGTCCGTAAGAAACCGGCCCGGATAGCACCGGTGCAAGTCACGGACTGCCGCGGTGAGCATGACAAGATCACCCGGCGACAGAAAATTCCGAAGGATGAGTTGGCGCGGCGAGCTGGAACGCTGGGTCGAAGCGCGGCGGGCGATGCGCGCCATGCTTCAATCGACGAACGTGCGGGGACGCCGAATCAAGCGGGCCGCGTGTCCAGTCGGCGGCTTCGAGCTGGACGGACGCGACGGCATCGAGCTGGAACTCAAGCTCGAACTTCCAATCGCGACAAATCGCCCGAAGCGCAGAGCGATGGGGCTGCGCCGCGATGCGCTCAGGGCAGGCTTCAATGTTCGCCGGCCCCGAGGCTGTGATGGTGTGCGTGTGTTGTTTTTCATAATTTCTTCTTCGGTAATGAACTGCCGGCCTTCGGCTGCTTGGCAAGCGTGCGCTCAATGCTCGCCCTCTCTCGCCGATACAGATGTTTCACCCTCGAGTTAATCAGGTGCATTTGCGCAATGCCGATCCCGAGCGTCCTGCGCACTCGCTCGGACGGCCAATGCCGCAACACGTACAAATCAAAAACCTGATAATGCTTCGGATTCAATTGCGAGCGCAGCGCGTCCAGGGCGGCGACATGCACGCTGTCATTCCACTCGCATTCCCATTTTGTCTCGTGGGCGCAGCGCGGATTGGGAACACGATGTGCCGTGGCCGTTTCGTCGGACGCCCCCTCGTCATCGCGGTGGCCGGAACGGACAAACAGCTTTTGTTCCCTCTGCCGCTTGCGCTGAAAATCCGCGATGCGCCACTGCGCCTGGTGAATCAACCATTGGCGGAATGATCCCTTGTTCGGGTCGTAATTGAACTCGCCGATGTTCTTCGCCACGGCGATCACCGTGGATTGAACGACCTCTTCCGCTTCGCTCTCGGACAATCCGCTCCGGACGGCCAGCGCGTAAATCAAACGCCAGTAGGTCTGAAAAAATTCCTGCCAACTGCTGTCGTCGCTCCAGTTGCGGATGCGCGCAATCAATGACGCGCGCGTAGCGGCGGCATCGCAAGGAATGGCGGAATTCTGCGGTGCGGAATTCATAGGAACTGCTGTGCGGACCATGAGATACCCGGTCGCGATTACCCGCGCCAAACAAAAATCACGAGCGCTCCGCGTTCCGTCGGCCCAGAATCCACCAAAGCAGTGGACATGCGAGCAGCACCAGCGCTGAGATCGCAGCTCCAGAGCGGAAGGTTTTGTCCACGTACTCGACTCGCACCTGATGGCGACCGGAAGGAATCAAGACTGACTGAAATGCGCCGTTCGCGCGGTAAAGCGGAACCGACTGTCCGTCCACACTTGCTTTCCAGGCCGGGTAATAAGACTGGGCAATCACCACTGCGCCAGGTTGCTGCGCATCGACTTCAAACGCGATCCGTTGCGAGGTGATGTTGGAAGACAGAACGGAAATCCCGGCGCCGTTCGTCTCCGCAATGGTCGCGCCCGCACTCAGCGGCAGGACGACAAGCGATCGAGGATCGAATTCAGCCGCGAACAGCATCGTTTGCGCAGTAGCGTCGTCGGCAAACACGATCCGCTGTCCAGCCGTGATCAACGGCAATGCGCCGTCGCGCTTGGTCCACTCGAAGCGATTTGAATTCACGAAAGCGACACCGAGAAAATCCAAAACGCCGGCAGGCGCGTTGGTGCCATACAGCGTTTTTTGAAAGCGCGCTTGCTCGCGGATTTGCAGTGTCGCCGAGCCGTTCACCTTTGGCGCGGCTTCGAGCAGGTTCAGGTTCGACCAGAGCGCGCGGCGCTTGGCCTGCCACATTCGTGCGGCGTTCGTGCTGCTCACGTTGAGCAAAAACTCTTCAGCTTGCGGCGCGATGAACACGCGCGAGTGACCGAACGCGGGACGCGGGCCAACGGCTTCGTCCCACAACGAGCCGCGGAACTCTTCCGCGGGCAAGGTGGGATTTTGCTGGGGCGTATGAGTTCTGGCGTCGAGTGCGACGAACGCAAGCGCAGCAACGCCACCCCACAATCCGGCGGCAGTCGCTCGTGGGCTGAAGACGATCCCGGCAATGACTGCGACGAGAATGCCGCCACGCAGCGCAGTGTTCACCGCAGCATCCTTCCAACTCAGCGTCGCGTTCTGCCGAAAATTGGGCGGCCATTGACTCATGTCCACAAGCAGATTTTCATGCGCCGCCCAGACAAGCGCGCCAAGCCCGGCAAGCATGACCAGCGTAAATCCAGCGACCGTCCGCGAGGTTCCACGCGGGTCGACGTGCAACGCGCGAATCGCCAGCGCCGCGAGCAGCGGCAACACGAACGCGGGAATGAACAAAAACTTCACCGGGTATCGCGCGACGGCGAGAAGAGGGATCGCTTTGCGGATGGCGGGAAACACGGGCGTGTGTTCTCCGAGCGCCAGCACGATGGCGAAGATGGCGAGCAACAACAGCGCCCACGAACGCAGCGTGGAAAACTTGAACACCCCGACGAGCGCGAGCATCACCACCGGCACACCCAGGTAAACAGAAGACAGAAATTCCTGGCCGTATTGAAAGTACTGGCCTTGTGGCGATTCAAAACAGTTCAGCAGCGGAGCGACAAAATTGGCTGTGGCCCACAGAGGCAACGACCATTTCGTTGTCGCGAAGTCGAGATCCCGCTGCGAGTGAACCAGCAACTCGAAAAACGGCAACAATTGCACCGCCATCAGCGCCGCCGCGAGCGCGACCACCCCGATCATCCGAACGAACATGCGCGCGCCGCTGCCGGCGTCCTCGCCGAAGTCGAGCAACCAAAGCACGCCGACGATGAGCCAGGTGAAGAGCACGATCTCCGGAACTCCAGAGCCAAGTTGCAACGCGGAAACAATGGCCGCACCGAGAGTCCAACGACCGCCTTCACGCCACGCGCGTTCCGTCAGCAACACCACGAATGGCATCCACGCCAGAGCCACGAAATAGTTCGGCCAGATGAAGCTTGCGAACATGACACCGTTGAAAACGAATGCGCTCCCGGCGAATGCCGCGGCGTAGTTGTTCGCGGTCCAGCGCCGCGCCAGCAGATACATCCCGATGCCCGCCAGCCAGAGATGGAGGAAGCAGAAGAAGCTCAGCCACCAGGGCAGCGGCAGCAAAAGAATCGCCGACAGCGGATAGGCGCACATGGTTCCCCACTGCGCGAAGAACGGGACACCGCAATTGCTCAACGGATTCCACAACGGCACTTGACCCGCGAGCATCGATTCGCGGAAGAAGTGAACGACGGGATACCCAAGCACTCCGTAATCGCGGAAGTAAAACGAGTTGCGTCCGAGCAGCACATCGGGAAAACACGCGAAGATGAGCAACGCGAGGAGCAGCCCGAATCCAGGCAGCGAAAAAAAACGTTGGGCCAGTGTCGGCTGTTCGCTCATTGGTCGATGTCGTTTAAGACATCGACGGGGTGAAACGAAACATTAAAACGCGCAAGGAATCAGCGGCGCATTTCGACGTGGCCGTCACCGTAGAGGAAAGGGCGTGCCCCGTTCGTGCCACCGGAATGAAATCCTTCGTAGTCGTAGATGAGGAATACCTTCTCCGTTGCGAGCGCACCGCGTCGGCTCGGATTGTTCACGCGAATCAAGTTCTCGATCGGTGAATTATTGTATTCCGATCTCCACTCGTAACTCGCGCCGCAATACGTGACGGGATAATACGGCACCTCGTTGTCCATCGGGCACACGAACACCTTCATGGCTCCTCCAACGCTGTTCGATAACGCCTCGGAAAGTCGCAGATAATTTGAACCGACGAAAACAGGAGCGGGAGGAAACGGCTCAATGGTCGGCAATCTTCCCTCGTGGTCCCCCGCATAAATCTGCAACGCGATGCCGAGTTGCTTCAAGTTGTTCACACACTGAATGTCCTTGGCCCGCGATTTGGCGCGAGCAAGCGAGGGCAACAATAACGATGCCAGAATGGCAATGATCGCTATGACCACGAGCAGTTCGATCAGCGTAATTGCTTTGCTGGATGGGTGTCGTTTCATCGGCCCGTATTTCTTTGTTGTTGCTGCCAGCGTTGCTGACGTTCCACGCGGGACCTCGCCCGGTCAGCACGCTGCTCTGGCGTCGTGTTCATTACGCCACGATACATCCGTTGCTCCATCCTCTGTTGGAACTGTGGGCGGGCAGCAAATTCCTGCATTTTCTTTTCGCGTTCCTCCTGCGACAGATTTCGCAGGTCTTCCATCTGCTTGCGTTCTTCCTTCACCTTTTCCTGCTCCTGCGGCGTCAACGTGGCGAGTTGTGCTTCAAACGCTTTCTCGCGCTGCACTTCACGCTCTTCACGGCGAATCTCAGCAAACTGCGGATCAAATCGATTCGTGTTGTCACCACCGAAATCGCGGCGCCCGCCCCGGTCATTGCCCGCATTGTCTCCACCGCGACCAAAGCCAAATCCGGGTTGCAACAAATAGTAATCGTCCCAACTGCGATGCACCTGCTTGGCGACAGCCGCAACCGCCTTCTCGTAGGAAACCTGTTGGAGATGAAGGTTCAACGTTCCGACCGTTCCGTTTTCTGGAACCACTTGTGACTGGCCGACGCGCGCAAGCGCCATGGTCGCAAATGGCAGGTCGCGATTCACCAGTTCCAAATTGATCTTCTTGCTTTGGCTGGCGGCGGCATCACTGAGCATTCCGAAACCAAAACCTCCGGGCCCGCCCGGACCACCACGCCCACCAAAGCCGCCACGTTCGAGAAGATTCGTCCAACCGCTGGTCTCGACCTCCAGATCGCCACGCGCGACCTTCTTAAAACCCGCCAGTGAATCGCTTGTCGAGTAGAGCGGATAGAGCGCCGTCCAGCGTGCCGAGGTCTGCTCGGCAACTATGTTCAGCACTTCCTCGATCGCCACACCCTTCACGTTCAGCGTGATCTTCCCCTGCACGTCCTTGTGAACGATGATTTTCTCCCGCGTTTGGAACTCGATCTTCGACGCGACCTCACGCACTTCCATGTTGCGCACATCCAACGTCACCAGGTTGTTCTGCGCGCGAAAGATGAGATAGCCGCCGTAGCCGCCCGCCGCCAGGACTGCCACAATCCCCCAAAATACAATCCGCTTTTTCACGGTTAATGATGACGCCCGTCAATGCGCGGCTGTTACAAAAAACTTCAACGGCGCACGTAGCCGTTGCCCCGGAACCAGTCCACCGCATCGCGCAACGCCTGTTCGGGCGGCGTTTGCGGCAGCCCGAGTTCACGCATTGCCTTGGCGGGGCTGAAGAACATTTTGTACTTCGCCATGCGCACGCCAGCGAGCGGTGCCTTGGGTGGCTTGCCGGTGAACTTCGCGATGAACTCGTCAACATAGGCGGCTCCGAGCGCCACTCCATACGGCACGCGAAAGCCCGGCGCCTTGAGCCCGGTGATCTTCGCCAGGACGTCGAGCGCTTCCTTCATCGTCCAATTGCCCTCGATGTTGCCGAGAATGTAGCGCTCGCCCATACGCCCACGCTCGGCGGCAAGGATGTGGCCGATCGCGACGTCCCGCACGTGAACCCAGTTGAGGCCCGTGTCGAGATAGGCCGGCATGGCGTGATTCAGGAAATCCACAATCACCTGCCCCGTTGGCGTCGGCTTCACGTCGCGCGGACCCACCGGTGCGCTTGGGTTCACGATCACAATGGGCAAACCTTTGGCGGCCAACTCGCGAGCCACAACTTCCGCACGCCATTTTGAAATCTTGTAGTGATTGCTCATCTGCGCCTCGGACACCGGCGTCGCCTCGTCCGTGGGCGTCACGATGCCATTCACCACGCGCGGCAAACCGATGCAGCCCACCGTGCTCGTGTAAACGATCCGCGAACAGCCTGCCTCCGCAGCGGCTTCGAGAACGTTGCGCGTGCCGTCCACGTTCGCGGCGTACATCGGAGCGTAGTCACGCAGCCAAAGGTGATAACTCGCCGCCAGGTGGAAGCACCAATCGCAGCCGCGCATCGCCGCGATGAGTGCCGCACGGTCGCTCACATCCCCCGGCACTCGCTCAATGTCGACGCCCGCCACGCCGCGCGTGTCAGCATTCGGCCGCAACAGCGCGCGCACCGAGTGACCGCGCGCTTTCAGCTCGTGAACGAGATTCGCGCCAATGAAGCCGGAGGCCCCGGTGACAAAGCATTTCATTCCATTTGCAGATCAGGAAGTTCCCCCAACCCGTTTGCCGGGGAACGGTTCAGGCGATTTACTGAACGCGGCCCGCCGGGACAATCTTTTCGTGCGACAAACACGGGAACACGAAACAATTTTTCGCGCAGCTTGCCGCCGCCTCCTTGACTTGTCTCCGCGCAATGAAACAATTGCATCGCCGTATGCCGAAGAAGCCCTCAGACAAAAAACTTTCGCGCGACGAAAAGCGCAACATCGATGTCGAAATCGGATTCATCGAAGGCGTTGTCCGCCGTGATCCCGGTTACGTGGACGCACTGCAGATTTTGGGGGACGACTACACGAGGCGCGGCCGCTTTCTGGATGGGTTGAGGATCGACGAGCAACTGGCGCGCTTGCGACCGAGCGATTCCACCGTGCTCTACAATCTCGCGTGCAGCTACTCGCTGACCGGAGAGACGGAGGCCGCATTCGCCGCGCTCCATCGCGCGCTCGACGCCGGCTATTACGATTTCAAGTGGCTGGCGCAAGATCCCGATCTGGAAGGGCTGCGCAAGCATCCGGATTACTCGACCGTTCGCGCGAAACTGAAGGAACTCAAGCCGCGCACCAGCGCCGCTTGATCCAACCAAGGGCGCATGAACGTTCGCATCGGGAAGCGCGTTCAACACTTCCGCACCGTCACCTTTGACGCGGCCACAAACCGCGTTCAACTCATCGAGCAACGGCTGTTGCCGCATCGCTTCGAAATCATCGGCACGAACGACTTCCGCGAAACCGCGCTCGCGATCAAAGACATGATCGTGCGCGGCGCGGGTGCGATCGGCGCGACGGCTGCCTACGGTCTTGCGCAGGGCGCCCGCGCGTTTGGCGGCACCGACCTGAGGAAATTCGACCGTCACGTCGACGTGGTTTTTGAAACCTTGAAGGCTGCGCGTCCCACCGCCGTTGACCCGGTCAACGCCATGCTTCAGGTGCGCGCGGACATGAAATCCGGCCAGAGCGTCAAGGAGCAACAATCGCTCGCACTCGCGGCGGCGGAGGATTTTGCGGACGAAGATGCGCAGCATTGCCGTGAGATCGGCGAGCATGGCGCGAAGCTGATTCGCAACGGCGCGCGCGTCCTTACGCATTGCAACGCGGGCTGGCTCGCCTTTGTTGATTACGGCAGCGCGACGGCTCCGATGTACGCGGCGCAGGAACGGGGGAAGAAGTTTCATGTCTTCTGCGACGAAACGCGTCCGCGCAGTCAAGGCGCCACGCTCACGGCGTGGGAGCTTGCCCAGCAGGGGATTTCTCACGACATCATCGCCGACAACGCGGCGGGCTTTCTGATGTCGCGCGGCGAGATCGATCTCGTGATCGTCGGCAGCGATCGCACGCTCGGACGCACCGGCGAAGTCGCGAACAAGATCGGCACCTACACCAAGGCGGTGCTCGCAAATCGGCACGGGATTCCGTTCTACGTCGCGATTCCGCTTTCGACGATCGATTGGAACATCAAGTCAGGTCGCATCATCCCGATCGAAGAACGTCACGAGGACGAAGTGCTCGGCGCGTGGGGAACAACTCGCGCTGGCAAACGCGAATACGTGCGCGTCGCAAACCCCGCCAGTCACGCGCGCAATCCCGGATTCGACGTGACGCCCGCGGGACTCATTACCGGGATCATCACGCCGAAGGGAATTTTTCGTCCGAAAGAGCTTTGGAAGAACCGCGCGACATTGCAGTCGTAGGCAACGTGCCCCCCGGCATCTTGCCGGGAAGAACCGCCGCCAAACTCAAACGAGTCATTCACCCCGAGTCACTGCCCGGCAAGATGCCGGGGGCACGTTAAGTCAGGACTGCGCTCGCAGCGCGAGCGCTTCCACCACATCGAAGACTTCCGCGACGCTCACAACCTGCTCCTGCCGATCGCTCAACCGCTTCACACGCACCGAGAGTTCTCCGCTCGCGCCGCGTTCAATACGCGCAGTCGCGACCGAATTCAGTTCGAGCGCGCGTTTGAACTGCTTGTCGCCTTTGCTCGGCGTGAGCGAGTACTCGACGCATTTTCCAGCAGCACGCAAATCCTGGATCAGCTTCAGCGAGTCGCCACGCAACGTTTCATCTTCGATCAGCACGAACACATCGCAGGCGGCGGAGAATTGCGGCAGGAGTTTGCGCGCCTTGAGCAATTCGAGCAGCACCACATCGCCCATTCCGAAGCCGAGAGCCGGAAGGTCCACTTTGCCTTCGCTGATGAGTTTCAAAAGATTGTTGTAGCGTCCGCCACCCGCGATGGCTCGGAACTCGCCCTTCACGTCGAAAGCCTCGAACACAACGCCGGTGTAATAAGCGAGTCCTCGGATGACGCCGTAATCGATCTTCACGAACTCACCGAGTCCGCGTGCGCCGAGGTTCTGCAGAATGGATTGCAACTCCGGCGTCGGTTCACCGGAATTGATGAATGCGGTGACTTCATCGAGTGCGATGCCGAGTTCGCTGAATTTTTTCGCGCTGTTCTCAGGTGTCTCGCGTTCCAGTTTGTCCACGGCCTGATAAAACGCGTACGCCTTCGTCTCGTCCGGGCAACGCTTCGAGAAGAATTCCTGCCACGCGTTCCGACTGCTGAGGCGGATCACAAAATCTTCTTTCGTCAAACCGAACGAGCGCAACGTGTCGATGAGCAACGCCAGCAGTTCCGCGTCGGCGGCGACATCCGCTTCGCCGATCACGTCGGCGTTCAACTGAAAATGTTCGCGCAGGCGCCCCTTCTGCTGCTTCTCGTAGCGAAAGAGCTGCGGGATCGCGAACCACTTGATCGGCTTCTTGTAGTTGCGCTCGGCAGAGGAAGCCATGCGCGCCAGCGTCGGCGTCATC
>JBBRBM010000093.1:0-22460 GCA_038205745.1 Verrucomicrobiota bacterium
ATCGGTTTGTCCACCGAAGCGCAGTTGGCCGGCAACTCCGTCTTCAAATTGCCGTGCTGATCCCAAAGCTGGCAGCTCGATCGCTTGCTCGTTTGCGTGTGATACACCTGCACCATGCGCACGCCGCGCTCACTCAAACGCCGCGCCATCAGGCATTGTTTGCCGAACGTTTCCGTCATCGGATCGTCGAGGCCGTAAAGTTTCTTCGTCTCCGACGACTCGCGTTCCACATCGAACGCTTCCG
The DNA here is from genome assembly GCA_038205745.1 of Verrucomicrobiota bacterium. Taxonomy (GTDB): domain Bacteria; phylum Verrucomicrobiota; class Verrucomicrobiia; order Limisphaerales; family SIBH01; genus JANNGC01. The sequence continues at coordinate 245 of JBBRBM010000093.1, forward strand.
GCGCCTGCGTCTGCATTCGAAACGCCAACTCGAACGACTCGATGCGCGCACTGAGCCGCGAATCTTCTTCCCGAATCGCCGCGTGCTGCTGGTTCAACTCCTTCAGCAGATCGAGTTGCTCGCGCTGCTGCTTCACGTTGAAGCGCGCGTTCGACAAATTCGCGATCGGGTTCTTGAGATCAGCCACGAGCGTTCCCTGATACGCCGCCGGCAGAAAACTCGAACTCCAAAGCGGCGCGCCTTGAGCCGGCTGCGACGGACTGATCACGAGGAAGCCCGGCAAGTCATGGTTCTCACTGCCGAGCCCGTAGAGCAGCCACGATCCCATGCTCGGCCGCGAGAACGCCTGCTCGCCCGTGTTCATCTGCAAGCACGCTCCGTTGTGATTGATGTTGTCGGCGACCATCGAGCGAATCACACAGATGTCGTCGATGCATGATGCGGTGTGCGGCAGCAACTCGCTCACTTCGATTCCCGACTGACCGTGCTTCTGAAATTCCCAGCGCGAGCCGAGAAGGTTCCCCGTCTTCGTGCGTTCGAGCTTTGGTTTCTCGAACGGCAACGGCTTGCCATTCAACTCGCGCAACTTCGGCTTCGGATCGAACAAGTCCACGTGCGACGGCCCGCCCGACATGAAGAGGAAGATCACGCGCTTGGCCTTGGCTGCGACCATCGGCGACTTCACCCCGAGCGGATTCGCCGGCGAACTCGCGAGCCCGCTGCGCATGAAATCATTCGCCAACAAACCTGAAAGTCCCAACATGCCGAAGCCGTTCGCGAAGCGGCGCAACATCTGGCGCCGGTTCAACATCGAATTGGTGAAGAGTCCCGAGTTCACGCGAATGAAGTTAACACCGAGGGGTTGTATGACGATTCGATTCCACGCTCATGCTCACTGTTTATGTTTGAATTCAAACGGCACGCACGTTCGGGCACAAATCATCCATCTCCCATTCAACAGGGCAATTGGTAAGTTCAATGCGAAGGAACTCCATTGCTTTTTCTTTTTCGCGACAGGTGTGTCTGCTTCAAAAACCAAGACGTGAGTGGGCTTCGGCATGTAACGAGTGGCATGGCTTTCGTGGACTCCGGGCCACAATCGCGGCTTGTAATCGTTGAACCGACGCCATTCGAGTTTCGTTACCTCCAACTCCTCCTCCTGCCAGAGCAGTTCAACGAACTTACGCTGCTTCGCGTCAATCTCGGGTCGCACGGGCGCGTTCGTGTACCATCGCGCCAAAAGCCATTGCGCATCCTGGCGTTTGTACGACGCACGGAGTTGCTGGGCAAACGCGTCGATGGATTCCGACTCGGCTGCCGTCCCGAAAAGCATGGAAAAGAAAACAACCATCAGCGTGACAGAAGTCTTGGCGGGCATACATCGAATGTAGTCAGGAGCCGTGTACTGTCGAGCGCTACCAATCGCAATCGTCATCAGTCCACGTAAATGAATTCATTCGCGCACAAGAGAACCTGGCAGTAGCGCGTCCACGCCGCGGTACGATCGCTTTCGGTGCTGGTGACCCTGCTTCCGATCTCCCATTCCCTTGCCGATGGTTCACGGCTGTAGAGAAGTTCGTAAAGCCAGCGCACGCGCGCTGCATCGTCGCCCTCACGCTTCAACACACGATCCGCAAGCGCGCCGGCTTGCTTCAACACGAACGGGCTGTTCATCAGGAACAACGCTTGCGGCGCGACCGTCGAGTCGATGCGTTTCTCCGCGATCGTCTGCGCGTCAGGCGCATCGAAGAGCGAGCGGTAGTTGCTCTTGTCCGAGCGGATCGTCATCACGTAAAGCGTGCGGCGCTTCGTGGCCAGGTCGTTGATCGATGGGCCGCCCATCGTGAAGTCGATCTGCCCGCTCACGAATAGCAACGCGTCGCGCAGTTCCTCCGCGGTGAGCCGGCGACGATTGAACCGCGAGAACAGTTCATTCGCCGGATCGCCCGCCACTGATAACTGATTACTGATCACTGAACACTGACTCTGATACGCGGCCGAGTTCATGATCAACCGATGCATCGCCTTGATGCTCCAACCCGACTCGACGAACCGGTGCGCGAGCCAATCGAGCAACTCGGGATGCGTCGGCGGCGCGCCGAGCTTCCCGAAATTATTCGGCGTGCGAACGATCCCTTCGCCAAAGTGATTCTGCCAGATGCGGTTCACCATGACGCGTGCGGTCAACGGGTTTCCACCATTCGCAGTCCACTTTGCGAGTTCGAGACGTCCGCTTCGGTTATCGGCTATCGGCGATTGGCCACCGCCCCCGAGCACACTCGGAAACTGTCGCGGCACGACTTCACCACGCCGGTCATATTTGCCGCGAATGAGAATCGGCGAATCGTGAAAGCCTGCGTAGGCGCTTTGCGGTGTGCCGCCTTCACGCAAGCCGTGAGCGACAGGAATTTTTCGCTCGAGCTCTGGTCGCAACGACGCCAGTTCTTGTTTTGCCGCCGCGATCTTTTCTTTCTCGGCATCGCTCAGTTTCGATTGAAGTGTTCTCGGCGGTGTCCCGGCGAACGCGATAAAATGCCACGCGCCTGTGTTCGCCCGCCCCGGCAAATCAGCCGTGACATCCTGCGGCAACCGCCACTCGCGCTCTCCACCACGCTCGCGAATGCGCAATTCAATCTCCGTCGTGTCGCACGAGTGATCTTTCCCGCGCGGCGCAACGGCGAGCGTGATCAACTCGCCGGAACGCACCACGAGATTCGTCGGCGTGATCTCTTGCCTGCCTCCGTTGTCGAACTTGCCGCGACGGAAATCATTAGTGCCATGAGAGAGAAACCACTCGATGCCGTTGCCGCATTTGCCATCCGCATCCGCGATGCGACCGCTCAGCTCCACTTCGCCATCAAGCGGACTGACCCACGCCGCCCCGGCGTTTTTATCCGGCGACGGATGAATTGCGAGCGCATGAGCCGGCAAGTCAATCGTAAGGAAGTTGATCGCGACATCGCCCGAGTTCGCGACGGCGTTCGGCAGGTCCGTGCCATCACTCGGATGCAATGCGGACAATGTCGGCTGATTCAATTGCCCGCGCTCAGCACGCGTGAGAAGCGTCACGCCACTCTTCGCCGCGATTTGTTTCTCCAACTCCGACACGCGTTGTTCCCTGGCTTGGCGCGCGGCGAGGTCGGCTGAGGTCGCCAACGGAATGCGCAACACCGGCGATCCTGCCGTCTTTGCGCCCGGCCCCGGCAGGATGTGGCTGCTGAAGAAAATTCCCGCGAGGCCGTAGTAATCACGCGTCGAAATCGGATCGAACTTGTGGTCGTGACAACGAGCGCACGCCAGCGTGAGTCCCAGAAAGCCACGCCCCGTCACGTCGATCTGATCGTCCACAATGTCGGTCAGCATCTTCTCCTTGTCGGCATCGCCACCGCCCCATTCGCCGAATGCAAAAACACCAGTCGCGATCAATGCGTTCGTGTCGAATCGACCCGGCGTGTTCGTCGCAAGAATGTCGCCGGCGATTTGTTGCATGACGAATTGGTCGTAAGGGAGACCACTGTTGAACGCGTTCACCACCCAATCGCGATAGCGCCACGCCTCGGGCACATCTGCTTCGCCGCCGATGCCGCGCGAGTCAAAGGCGTCCGTGTAGCGCACCACGTCCAGCCAATGCCGCGCCCATTTCTCGCCGTAGCGCGGCGAAGCAAGCAATCGCTCGACGAGTGTCGCGAATGCGTTCGTCGAGTTGTCTTTGACGAAAGCATCGACCTCCTCGGGCGTGGGCGGCAGGCCGGTGAGATCGTAAGTCGCGCGGCGGATCAGCGTGCGTTTGCCAGCACGCGGCAGGAGCGCGGACGGTCTCGTCCGCGCGATCGGCGAGTCGGAGGTTCTTGCGGACGTGACCGTCCGCGCTCCTTCGCGTTCCATCTTCGCGATCAAGAAGGCGTCGATCGATGTCCAGTGTGGATCAGCGTCAGCAACCTTCGGCACCGCAGGATCACGCGGACTTACGAACGCCCAATTCGTCCGCGCCACCGCCACTGATTCACTGATCACTGATAACTGATTACTCGCCGCTGGCATCGGCGCTCCGAGCTTCACCCACTGCTCCAGCAATGTGATCTGTGCAGCTACAAGCTTCTTGTCCTTCGGCGGCATCTGAAGATCGGGGTCGGCGTAGCGCACCGCTTTGATGAGCAAACTCTTCTCCGGATCGCCCGCGACGAAGAGCGCGCCAGATTCGCCGCCCCTCGCGATCGCTTCCGGAGTGTCGAGTTTCAGGCCGCCTTTGACTTTCTTCGCCGTGGCGCTGTGACACTCGTAGCAATGATCGGCAAAGATGGGGCGAACTTGCTTCTCGAAGAATTCAGGCGACGCACTATCGGCCGCGACAACAACGGTCGCGCTAAAAAATAACAACGTGATTCGTGCGAGCATTCGGGAATGAGTGAAGCTTCGCGAAATCGACGCAAAAGTGCGAGCACAGCTTCGAAATTACTGCGCTGTTTTCGTGGCCCGGCGCTTCGCGGCAAATCGCTTTACGAGTTCGTCTGCAATCACCCCGGCAAGAATCACGGCGCCGATGATGGCGAACTCGAGGTGCGTCGGGATGTGCAGGATGTTGATTGAGTTGTAGAGCACGCGCATCACCGCCGTGCCGATGAGCACGCCGAGGATCGACCCTTCGCCGCCGCGCAGGCTGCATCCACCGAGCACAGCAGCAGCAATTGCGTAGAGCTCATAAAACTCACCTGTGCTGGCGGGTTGGATCGAATTGATATCGAGCGCGAAGAGCACGCCGCCGACTCCCGCGAGCACGGAACAGATCACGTAGGCGATGATCTTCATCGCGTCGGTGTTGATGCCGCTGTAGCGCGCCGCAGTTTCATTGCGCCCCAGCGCGAGAAGGTAACGGCCGTAGATGGTGCGGTTCAGGAAAATCGCCGCGAGCACCGCGATGACGAGCGTGATCACAAACGGAAACGGGATCGCAAGTTGATCCGTCAGCGGAATCCTGCCGGTGGCCAGCTTGCGCAACGGATCAAACGCGACGCCGAAGCCGAGGCTTTGATCGTTCGTGATGTAGCGCGAGATGCCGCGATACAGGAGCAGGCCGCACAAAGTCACGACGAACGGTTGCAGTCGCATCTTCGTGATGAGCAACCCGTGCGCGAGGCCGATGGCGAGTGCGACGAGCATGACCATCGCGAGCGCGCCTCCCACGCTCCAACCCTTGACCGTCAGCAAATGCGCGAGCAGCGCCCCGACAAGTCCGACCGTGGCGCCAATCGACAGATCAATGCCGCCCGTGATGATGACGAAGGCGACGCCGATCGCCAGCACGCCGAAGAGCGCCGTCCAGCGAACCGTGTTTTCAACGTTGTAAGGATTGAGGAAGCTCGGCTCCTTGATGGCGGTGAAGATGCAGACGAAAGCGAGCAGCCCGAAGATGCCGAGAATTTTCTTCATTTCGATTTTCCAGTCGCCAACTGCATCACAGCTTCTTCGGAAAGATCGCCGCGCTGCAACTCTCCGGTGATGCAGCCTTGATGCATCACGAGCGCGCGGTCGGACATGCGGAGGATTTCTTCCATCTCGCTGGAGACGAAGAGAATGGCCACGCCATCGGCGGCAAGTTGCTCCATGAGTTTGTAGATTTCCTGCTTGGCGCCCACGTCGATGCCGCGCGTCGGTTCGTCGAGCAACAGCACGCGCGGCTTCATCGCGAGCCATTTGCCGATGACGATCTTCTGCTGGTTGCCGCCCGAGAGGTATTGAAGGAACTGGCGCGGGCTGGGCGTTTTCACTTTCATGGCGCGGATCATTTCGTCGCCGATGACACGCTCGCATTGCGTGTCGCGAAAACCGGCGTGGCTGTCGCGGCGCAACGCGGCAAGGCTGAGGTTTTCGCTCACGGACATTTCGAGGATCACGCCTTGTTGTTTGCGATCTTCGGGCACCAGGGCGAGACCGGCGCGAATGGCGTCGATGGGCGAACGAATTTGCCGTGGCGATCCATCGACGAGGATTTCTCCATCCATCAAGCGATCGACGCCGAACAACACTTGCAGCAATTCCGTCCGGCCCGCACCAACGAGACCCGCGATGCCGACGATTTCGCCGGGTTGGACAGTGAAGGAGACCTCATGCTGAGGAAAGAGACGCGTGCGGAGGCGGCGGACTTCAAGGGCGGCCAGCGAGACGCTGGCGGCACGTTGGCGCGGCGCGCGGTCGATGCGGAAATTCCGGCCGACCATGAGGCGCACCATTTGGTCGTGCGTGATTTCGTCGCGGCTGAGTTCACCGGCGTTTTTGCCATCACGCAGAACGAGCACGCGATCCGCAAGTTCCTGCACTTCGCCGAGTCGATGCGAGATGTAGATGATGCTGACACCGCGCGTGCGCAGCTCTTTGACGACGCGGAAGAGCGCCTCGCTTTCGTGCTGCGAGAGTGACGAGGTCGGCTCGTCCATGATCAACACCCGCGCCTTGGCGGAAAGTGCCTTGGCAATCTCGACCATCTGCTGTCGTCCGATCGACAGCGTGCTGACGAGGGTGCGCGGCGAAACGTCCAGACCCACTTCCCGAAGTACGCCAACGGAATTGGTCTCGGTTTCGTTGCGGCGAATAAACCAGCCACGGCGCGGTTCGCGTCCGAGGAAAATATTCGCGGCGACCGTGAGGTTGTCCGCGAGATTCAGTTCCTGGTGGATGAGCGCGATGCCGCATTGTTGCGCCGCGCGGACGGAGCTGATTTCGACAGCGTTGCCATCGAGCAAAATTTCGCCGGAGTCGGGCAGTTGGACGCCGGCGAGGATTTTCATGAGCGTGCTTTTTCCCGCGCCGTTTTCGCCGACGACTGCGAGCACCTCGCCGCGCGCGAGCGTGAGCGAAACGTTTTCCAGCGCGAGCACGCCGGGGAAGCGTTTGGTGACGGCGCGGACTTCCAACAATGAATCACTCATGCGTGACGGAAATCAAACTTGCCAAGCCGGTTGCGCAAACCGATTTTGCTCCCGTGAGCCTCGCCGATCTGAAGAAAGCAGTGGATGAATTGACGCCGGAAGAGCGGATCGATCTTGCTGAATACGCGCGATGGCGTGCGCGGCAGGACGACCCGGCATGGCGCGCCGAATTGGCTTCGCGCCTCGACCAGGCTGCCGCAGGCCAGGGTCATGCCCGCGAGGAGTTGCTGCAAATGCATGACAAGCTTTCTTCAGAGGGCAAGTGAACGTGTGCTACACGTATGATGTCAGCGACGCTGTGCTGTCCACGTTTGCAGGCGCTTCGAAACGCCACCGCGAATATCTGCTTCGAGTGTTTGATCAATTGATAGAAGATCCGTTTCTCGCCGGCGACTTCGTGGAGCGCGATGCCATCGGCCGACCCGTTCAAGTGAAGCGTTTCGGTGATTGGTGCATCACTTACTGGTCGGAGCATCTGGCGGACAAAGTTCACGTCATCGACATAGAATACTTGAAAGGCTGATTAGCCTCCCGCCTGCATCTTCTTCAACTCCGTCCAGAACTTTTCGATGTTGTCTTTGCGGACCTGAACGATTGGGACTTCGAGAAACCCGCTCTTCGGCAACACAGATTGATCGCCACGCGCGAGGCCGGCGAGGATGCGCACGGAGTGGTAGCCGTAGAAGTAAGGCTGCTGGCTCACCGTGCCGTGAATCTGGCCGTCGATGATTCCCTGGAGCGTCGGCGCATTCTCGTCGAAGGCGACGATTTTGATCTGGCCCGTTTTGCCGGCGGCCTTCAACGCTTCAAGGCAATTCGGCGAGTTGTAGCCGAAGAGGCCGACCATGCACGCGAGGTCCGGCGTGGAGGTAATGGCGTCCTCGGCATTCGCCTTGGCGCGGGCGTAGTCGAAGTTATCCGTGCGCGTATCGACGATGGAATATTTCGCACCGCTCAACACCTTGCCGGGCGGATCATAGGTGACGGTGGCGAACGATTGTTCGGGCTTGTCGAGCAACTCATCGATGATTCCCTGCCGGCGCTGCTGTGCGTTCAATTGCTCGAGGCGGCCGACGAACAGCATCACCTTGCCGCCGTTCGGGATGGCTTCCTTCACGAGTCTTCCCGCGGCTCGGCCCGCTTTGTAATTGTCCATGCCGACGAAGCAGAGGCGTTTCGAGTCGGGAGCGTCGGAGTCGTGCGTGATCACCTTGGTGACGCGGCACGCGTCGTTGATCAGGCCAACCTCGTTCTTCGCATCGACCGGGCTGATGGCGATGCCGTCGATCCCTCCAGCGATGAGCGATTCGACGAAACGCTTTTGGTCCACAAGTCCCTTTGCGGGCATGTGTACTTCCGCATCGACGTCGAATTCCTTGGCGGCAGCGCGCACACCGGCCGAGGCGGTGTTCCAGAAAGGATCGACGCCGTTGGTGATGTAAGCGACGCGAGGTTTCTTGCCGGGCTTCGCCGAGCCGCCACTTGCGGAGGGTGAATCAGATTTGTTGCAGCCGGAGAGCGCGAGCAGCGCGATACAGAGAGCCGAAGAAACAATTCGCCGCGGTGAATTCATGGCGGCGGTTGTAACCGAAACGGCGGAGCGCGTTCAAGCCGCGCGAAGTTCAGGCGGCCACAGCGTCGCCGGAGAAATGTTCCGTCAACTCGGCGAATGCCTTCTGTGCTTCTAGCCAGCGCTGGTCGCGAGTGATGTCGTCCATCGAGCACTGCGTGTTGTTAAAGATGAGATACAACTCGCTGCCAATGCATACGAACGCCTCGAAGCTCGTGCCGACGCCGTGGCGGGCGAAATCGTAATGACCGGGCGCGTGTTTTGAAGTGAGAAATTCTGCGCGCATCGAGCCGAGGTCGCCGGAGAAATTCTTTTGGAAATCGTCCCGACGCGGCCCGAAGTAGTGAACGATCCTCTCGTGACCGTGCTCGAGGGAGACGAGAGCCCATTCGTCGAAAACGGTTTTCCCGTATCCGGCATTCATTTGTTGGGCACACTTGCGGACTCGATCGACTGCGTCAGACAAATTCATAGTAAGTCTCTTTCGTTAGCGGCAGTCGCGAACACAACTTGAGTTCCCGCACTGAACTCGAACGAAAAAGCGAAAGAGGCAGGTCGAACGACCTGCCTCTCCTCCCCTGTCCTGACTTGGATCCGAAAACCCCTACTTCACCTCAATCGGTTCCTTCGGTTCGGAATCGATGTCTGTGTCGCGCACGCGCGTCCGATCCGACTGTTCGTCGATCCCGATGAGCGCAGTGATCTGTTGCGAGCCGTCCGCCGCTTTCGCGGTATCGAAGCAAACGCGATCGCCGACCTTCGATGTCTTCGGGAGCAACGCCTCTCCCTGCTTATTGACCGGGGTGTTGATCTTGAATGCGTAAATCTTGCCATCAACGGTGAGCGAGTTCGCCGTCTTGTCAGTGATCGTGCCGTGATGGCCTTTGCAGATTTTCTCATGAGCCTTGCGCTCGACTTCGCTCATTGTGGTGTAGCCCTTCGGGGTGTCACTGGCGACCGATGGCGAATCCTTGGACTCCTTGTTCAATACAAGAATCTTCGAAGCGTCCTTGCTGTCGGCCGAGGCAGTTTGGATGCAAACGTGATCGCCAACTTTGAGCGCGTCAGCGCTGGCAATGCCGCCATCCTCACGGCTCACGGCGGAGGAGGCCGTGTTGTAAGTCGTTCCGCCCACTGTTACGGAGCCATCCGTCTTTGCGCTGACGGTCCCGTGTTTGCTGTCTTTGCAATTTTTGTCGTGATCCGCATAGGTGGTTGCAGCGCTGAAAAGCAGAGCAGCCGATGCGAGCGAAATAATGATCGATATTTTTTTCATGACCACCCACTCGCACGCGACGTGCCATTGCGAGGAACGTGAGTGCCTGTGCGAGTAGCGAAGGGATCTACAAAAAGTTGGAGTGAACTTTTGCGGCGTGTTGCAACACGGGCGCGCGATCCGAATTGCAATTCACGCGCTGTCGGTCACTACGCGTGGAGGGCGACGGACCAGCTTGAATCCCAGTGAAAGCTTGCGAGCACGTCGGCCTCTTCAGGCGAAAGGCGAATTGGTTTCTCCATCATGCGCTTGACGAGCGTGTGCGATTCAGGCGCAAAGCGGGCCATCACACCCATGCCGAACGTGAGGCGGACCAGCGGCGCGTCATCGAGTGGTTTACCGACCCAGCGCCTCACTTCAATCGGAAGCGCTTCGTTGAACAGGATGAAGGCGTAATTGACACGCTCGTATTCACCGTTCACAGGCGCGATGGAAACACGACCGACGGGCGCATCGAGTTGAAGCTGCTTGGAAAGCGCGACGAAGAGGGGCAGCGACTTCTCGACCGCTTCACGCAGGCCATCGTCCACGTAGTGCGTGAGCCGGCGGCCATTCGCCGCGCGGTACGTGAGCAGATACTTCAATCCGCAAAGGAATAGCACGGGCTGGATGCGCGCGACAGGCGCCGACGGGCTTTTGAGTTGCCTGAGTCGGGCCGCTGCGCGCTCCAGTCTTGGCCAGGGGACGCCAAACGAGGGGCACATTGACGGCGGAGCGTACAGAGCCGCGACGCGCAGAAAAAGAAAGAACTGGATTCATCGCTATCGGCCGCACTGCGCCGTGTGGCGAAGCGCATGGTCCACGAGCACCAGCGCCGTCATCGCTTCGATCATCGGGACGGCGCGTGGCAACACGCACGGATCGTGACGGCCTCGTCCTTTCAATGTGGTGTTCTTCAAGTCAGTGTTCACGGTGTCCTGCTCGTGCATGACGGTCGCGACGGGTTTGAACGCCACGCGGAAGTAAATCGTTTCGCCGTTCGAAATGCCGCCTTGAATGCCGCCGGAACGATTTGAGGTCGTCCGGACTTTTCGACCTTGCATCCGAAAGGGGTCGTTGTGCTCGCGACCGGTCATCGCAAGGCCGCCGAAACCGGAGCCGATCTCAAAACCTTTCGAGGCCGGCAAACTCATCATGGCCTTCGCAAGGTCCGCTTCGAGCTTATCGAACACGGGCTCGCCCCATCCCGGCGGCACACCACGCGCAATCCCTTCAACGATCCCGCCAACGCTGTCGCCGTCACGGCGCATCCGCTCGATGAGGCGGATCATTTTCTTAGCCGTATCAGCGTCTGGGCAACGAACGATGTTCGACTCGACATCCTTCAATTTAACCGACTCACGATCGACTTCCGCCACAATCCGCTGCACTTGCGTGACGTAAGCCAGCACTTCGACTCCGAAGCGCTCGCGCAGGATTTTCTTCGCGACAGCGCCGGCCGCGACGCGTCCGATTGTTTCGCGGGCGCTGCTGCGACCACCGCCCTGCCAGTTTCGGATGCCGTATTTGGCGAAGTACGTGTAGTCCGCGTGTGATGGACGAAACTTCGTCGCCATTTCGCTGTAGGCTTCCGGACGCATGTCCTCGTTCTTGACCCACATGCTGATCGGCGTCCCGAGAGTTTTGCCCTCGAACGTCCCTGAGAGGATTTGCACCGTGTCCGACTCCTTGCGGGGCGTGACGATGCTGGATTGCCCCGGGCGCCGCCGGTCGAGATCCGGTTGAATGTCTGCCTCCGTCAACGCAACGCGCGGCGGACAGCCGTCCACCACCACGCCGACACCACCGCCATGAGACTCGCCCCACGTCGTGATGCGAAAGAGATGACCGAAGGAATTCGCCATGAGCGAACAGTGACAAAAACGAGACCGAGATGCCAAGAGGAACGCCTCGGTGTGAGTTCCAACCTCCAAACCCCAAGCACTAGAGAAATCCCAATCACCAAATCGGGAAACGCCGGCAATGGAGATTGAGTTTGGGATTTGGTGCTTTCGATTCCTTGCGCTTCGCAATTTTAATACTTGGCAATGCGGGGTCGGTGGGTAGATTGCGCCCCGTTGAGAGAGTTCTCTTACCCGCCGAGGGTGATTGGTTTGGGACGTGGCCAGATTCAGAGAGCCTCACGCCCAGCCAAGAACGTTGCGAGGTTTCCTGCGGGTGCAGAGGGATCCCAGCAACACAAGAGGACGAACTCACCACGCACTTATGAAAAAAGTTGTTTATATCGCCCTGCTCGCTGCGTTCTCGTTTGTCATGGTTGGCTGCAATAAGCCGGCTGACAATTCTGCGACGCCCCCGGCTACGGGAACGATGACCAATAAGTAATGTTGATCGCTCCAGCCAAACTGGAGCGGCCAAATAATCAACAAACAGGCCTCCGCATGAAGACGCCTTTAGTCGTCGCCACTGTGGTGGCCTGTTTGTGTTTTGCGGGCTGCGACAAGAAGCCGGTGCCAAAAGCGTCCGGCGATTCCGGGAATCCTCTCTCCGCTCCAGCCGACTACTTGGGCGCGCTGAACAAGGCGCAGAAGTCCGCCCAGAAAATCACCGGCGCTGTCGGTGTGGACCAAGCCATGAAAACGTTCTTCGCTGAAGAAGGCCGTTTTCCAAAAAGCTTGGAGGAATTGAAATCCAAAGGCGTCAACGTCCCTGATCCACCCGCCGGGATGAAATGGGATTACGATCCGAACACCGGGATCGTGAAGGCTGTCCCGCAGTAATAACTTGCCGCCGGCGTTTCGCTGGCGCGATCGGATTGACTCCTCATCATCGCCAGCCGAGTGCTGGCATCACGTTTGTTCAGTTTTGTTTGTTCAGTTTTTCCTCGCCAAATTTTTCGCGCGGCGGCAAACACTCTCCCCCTCATTGCCATGAGCGAACAGATTGTCATCCTCGATTTCGGTTCCCAGTACACGCAAGTGATTGCGCGGCGCATCCGCGAGTGCAGCGTCTACTCGATCATCCTGCGCTACGACACGCCCGCGAAGGAAATCGCCGCGCGCAAACCGTCCGGCATCATCCTGTCCGGCGGTCCGTCCAGCGTTTACGCCGCAGACGCGCCCATGCCCGACAAAGGCATCTTCGATCTCGGCGTGCCGGTGCTCGGCATCTGCTACGGGCTGCAACTGCTCGCGAATTTCCTCGGCGGCAAAGTTGAGCGCGGCGAGAAGCGCGAATACGGCAAAGGTCTCCTGACGGTGAAGGACAATTCGTCCGCGCTCTTCAAGGATTTGCCAACGAGCTTCCAGGTCTGGAACTCGCATGGCGACAAACTGACGAAGCTGCCGACTGGATTCACGCCCATCGCCATCACGGAGAATTCCGACTACGCGGCGGTCGAGCATCGGCGGAAAAAATATTTCGGTCTCCAGTTCCATCCCGAAGTCGTCCACACGCCGCGTGGCAAGGAACTCATCGCCAACTTCGTCCACGGCATCTGCGGCTGCGGCAAGAACTGGACGATGCGCAATTACATCGACCAGTCCGTGGAGGAAATCCGCGCTCAGGTCGGCAAGGAGAGCGTCATTCTCGGGCTCAGTGGCGGCGTCGATTCCAGTGTCGCAGCCGCGCTGATTCACAAGGCGATTGGCGACCAGCTCACTTGCATCTTCGTGAACAATGGTTTGCTGCGCGGACGCGAAGAAAAAGCAGTGCAGGATTTGTTCGGCCGCAACTTCAAGATGAAGCTGCAAACCGAGAACGCCGCCAAAGCGTTCCTCAGCAAGTTGAAGGGCGTCACCGATCCGGAGAAGAAGCGCAAAATCATTGGCCGCACGTTCATCGAAGTTTTTAGCGCCGCCACGAAGCGCGCCGGCAAAGCGAAGTTCCTCGCGCAAGGCACGCTGTATCCAGATGTCATCGAGTCGGTGCCGATCGCCGGCAATCCCGCCGCAATGATCAAGAGCCATCACAACGTCGGCGGCCTGCCGAAGAAGATGAAGTTCCAGCTCGTCGAGCCATTGAAGTGCCTCTTCAAAGACGAAGTGCGTCAGCTTGGTCTCGAACTCGGCCTCCCGAAGGAAATCGTTTTCCGACAGCCGTTCCCCGGCCCCGGTCTCGCGGTCCGCATTCTCGGCGAAGTCACACCGGCCCGCTGCGAGATTCTCCGCAACGCCGACACGATCGTCGTCGAGGAAATGAAAGCGACCGGCTGGTATTACAAAATCTGGCAAAGCTTCGCCGTGCTGCTCCCCGTGCGCAGCGTTGGCGTGATGGGCGACGAACGCACTTACGAATACACGATCGCGATTCGCGCCGTGGAATCGCAGGACGGCATGACCGCCGATTGGGTGAAGCTCCCTTACGACCTGCTCGAACGACTCTCCTCGCGCATCATCAATGAAGTCAAAGGCGTGAACCGCTGTGTCTTTGATATTACGAGCAAGCCGCCGGGGACGATTGAGTGGGAGTGAGTGTGTCGCGTAGCGACAACCGAAGGTAGCCGTGGGTTTCAACCCTTGCCTTTACCCACAACTGGGCGTCGCATTGGCCAATCCCGTTGGGATTCTCTCTCTCGCACCGAACCTTCTGTTAATTCTGTCGCCTTCCTCTGCTCCGTGCCCTCTGTGCCTCTGTGGTGAATGGTGGCCGTGCGCAAGCACCTACTCCGTCTTGCGCGGCTTGAGCAGTTTGATCTGCTTGAGCGGTTCGCCTTCCTTGTAGTGGCGCTTGAGGCCCGCTTCGGTCAGCGCTTTGCCGGGGACTTTGGCGAGGAACTCGGGGAAGGTGCGCTCGGTGCGCTTGCGCAAATGTTGCTGGCCGGACTTCGATTCCCAGAAACCGTCCTGCGCTTTCGCCAGCGCCACGGTGGCATCGTGGGGCGTGAGGCGCTCGTCGCGACCGAGCATCCACACGACCTCGGGATCGGATTCCAGCGCGACGGGGAAGGGGACGAACTTCGGTTTGTCGCCGTTCTCGTCGTCTTTACCGTTCTTGGCGTCGGCGTTCACCTTGACCACGCCTTCGAAGGTTCCATTCGGTGTCACGACTTCCACGCTCGCCGCTTTTTTGCCGGGATGCGGCACGACGGACACGGCGCCTTTCCCGAACGACGTCTCGAACTGTTCCTTTACCTGTTCGATCGCTTCCTTGCTCAAGCTCGGCAGCTCTGCCTTGGCGCAAAACTTCTCGAACGACGCCGTGCGCTCCTTGCTCGTGATCTCCTTCTCTAAAGCAGAATAGATCAAGTCCGCCATCTTCGGGTCCGGCACCGCTTTGGGCAGCACGGACTTCAACAATTTCAACAACAACAATTCCTGGTTTTGTTTCCGCATATTCGAAAGGCGGGTAGTTGTGGTGAAACGCGGCGCCGAACGCAACTGAACTCACGCGGGGAAATAAAAAAGACCGCGCCAAGCGGTCTTGATCTGCACGAGGCTGAATTGATTTCCATCGCCGCCCTCCGTCACGGAGGGCGGCGACAGATGTTGATTAGCTTGAAACGGTCGCTTCGCTTCCAGCGGCGGGTGTTGCCTTCTGGATGAACACTACTTTGCCGCCTTCAGCCGTGACCTCGACCGGCTCGCCTTCGTGGATGTTGCCCTTGAGCAACTCTTCCGCGAGCGGATCTTCGAGGTAGCGCTCGACGCTGCGGCGCATCGGGCGCGCGCCGTAAGTCGGATCGTAGCCTTTCTCGACGAGCAGATCTTTCGCTTTGTCGTCGAGGTGCAGGTTCAGATTCTTGCCCTTGAGGCGTTCGAGCACCTTCTCGACTTCGAGTCCGAGAATCTCGATCAAGTCCAGCTTCGTGAGCGAACGGAAGACGATGATGTCGTCCAATCGGTTCAGGAACTCCGGGCGGAATTGGCGCTTGGCCTCTTCCATGATCTTCTCCCGCATCTTCTCGTAGCTGCTCTCGTCCGAGATCGGCGAGAAGCCCATCGAGCTCTGCTTCTTGATCGTCTCGGCGCCGACGTTCGACGTCATCAAAATAATCGTGTTCCGGAAATTGATCACGCGGCCAACGTTGTCCGTCAGTTTCCCCTCTTCGAGAATCTGCAGGAGCATGTTCGTCACGTCGGGATGCGCCTTTTCGATTTCGTCGAAGAGCACCACGGAGTACGGCTTGCGGCGCACCTGCTCGGTGAGCTGGCCCCCTTCTTCATAACCGACGTAGCCCGGAGGCGAACCCACCATGCGCGACGCGTTGTGCCGCTCCATGTATTCGCTCATGTCGAGTTGGATCAGCGCCTTGGAATCACCGAACATGGATTCGGCAAGGCTCTTGGCGAGAAGCGTCTTGCCGACACCCGTCGGTCCGAGCAACGCGAATGTTCCAATCGGCCGCTTCGGATCTTTCAAGTCAGCGCGTGAACGGCGGAGCGCTTTGCAAATGGCTGCGACTGCTTCGCGCTGGCCCACGACTTTGCGGGACATCTCATCTTCCATCGTGAGCAAGCGCGCGGCTTCGCCCGCTTCCATGCGCTTCACGGGAACACCGGTCCATTTGGCAACGACCTGAAGGATGTCGTCCTCGTCCACCTTGACGCGCTTTTCTTCGCGGCTGGCTTTCCAGGCGGCCATGACGGCCTCGATCTTCTCCTTCGTCTGCTTTTCCTTGTCGCGCATCGAGGCGGCGCCTTCGAAATCCTGCTCGCGGATCGCTTTCTCCTTCTGGCCTTTGATCTCTTCGAGTTCGGCTTCGAGCGCTTTGATTTCCGGCGGACGCGTCATCGCACCGATGCGCGCGCGGGAACCCGCCTCGTCCATCAAGTCGATGGCTTTGTCCGGCAGAAAGCGATCTGTGATGTAGCGATCCGAAAGTTTCACAGCCGCTTCGACCGCCGGATCGGTGATCTCGGCTTTGTGATGCTCTTCGTATTTTCCGCGAAGACCTTTGAGGATGAGAATCGCTTCATCCACTGAAGGAGCTTCGACCTTCACCGATTGGAAACGGCGCTCGAGCGCGGCGTCCTTCTCGATGTATTTGCGATACTCCGTCAGCGTCGTCGCGCCGATGCACTGCATCTCACCGCGGCTCAGCGCGGGCTTGATGATGTTGCTGGCGTCCATCGTGCCTTCAGCCGAACCGGCACCCACGATGGTGTGCAACTCGTCGATGAAGATGATGATGTTCTTCGCGCGACGAATTTCGTCCATGACCGCCTTGATACGTTCCTCGAACTGACCGCGGTATTTCGTTCCCGCAACCATCAACGCGAGATCCAGCGTGATGACACGCTTCTCGTGCAGAATTTCCGGCACGTTGCCCTTGCTAATCTCCTGGGCAAGACCTTCAACGATCGCCGTCTTGCCCACGCCAGCTTCGCCAAGGAGAACGGGATTGTTTTTCGTGCGCCGGCAGAGGATTTGGATCACGCGCTCGATTTCATTCTGGCGGCCGATCACGGGGTCCATCTCGCCCTTGCGCGCGATTTCCGTGAGATCGCGTCCGAACGCTTTCAGCGCCGGCGTTTTCACTTCGCCTTTCTTCTCTGACTTTCCGCCTCCGCTGGGTTCGCCACCACCACCGCCCGCCGCTTCACCGCCGCCTTCTTCCTGGCCGGTGAAGTTCGGATCGAGCTCCTTCAAAATCTCCTGGCGCGTCTGTTCAATATCAACGTCGAGGTTCTTCAACACGCGCGCCGCCACGCCGTCGCCTTCGCGCAGCAAGCCAAGCAGGATGTGCTCGGTGCCCACGTAAGTGTGGTTGAGCGCTTTCGCTTCCTTCGCGGCGAGCGCGAGAACTTTCTTCACGCGCGGCGTGTAAGGAATATTGCCGATCATCTTTTGATCGGGGCCGGTGCCAACCTGTTTCTCGACCTCCATGCGCACGGTCTCGAGGTCGAGCCCCATCTTCTGCAGCACGTTGACCGCGACGCCCTGGCCGAGCTTGATCAGCCCGAGGAGGAGATGCTCGGTGCCAACGAAGTTGTGGTTAAACCTGTCGGCTTCTTTCCGCGCGAGGGCCAGCACCTGCTGAGCGCGAGGGGTAAAATTATTCATTGCTTCATCGCTCATGGTCTTAACTTTCTATTCTTCTACAGGTTTGTCCACTTTGGCCCCTGTCTCATGCCCGGGAGGCGCGCCCAACGGACGGCTCACGTTGCGCAAGCGGTCGCGCAACATGTCGGCCCGCAGCAAGTCGCGCTCGTCGGCGCCCAGTTTTTCGGAAAATTGCTTTTGCAAGTGAGCCGGCTGCGTGATGACAAACAACTCGTCCACCAAACCGCGCTCCACATCCGGGAACAATCCCAGGTCCACGCCGAGCCGCATGAACGACAACAGGTTCATCGTCTCCTTCGACGTGATGCTGTGCGAGTTCGCAAGGATGCCGTAGGCACGTCCGATCTGGTTCAGCACGGTCTTCGGCTTTTTCTCCAGCAACGATCCACGCGCGTTCTCCTCGTGCTCGATGACTTGCGCGAGCACTTTGTTCAAGCGCTCCACGATATCCGGCTCTGCTTCACCGAGCGTCATCTGGTTTGAAACCTGGAAAACATTCCCGAGCGCTTCAGTGCCTTCGCCATAAAGACCACGCACCGCGAGTCCGAGTTTGTTTACCGCCGAAATGATTTGGTTGATTTGCTCCGAAAGAACAAGCCCGGGCAAGTGCAACATCGCGCTTACGCGAATCCCCGTGCCGAGATTTGTCGGACACGCGGTGAGGTAGCCGAGACTCGCGTCAAACGCGTATTCGACCTTCTTCTCCAGCGCAGAGTCGATCTGATCGATCGCGGCCCACGCCTGCTTGATTTGCAACCCGGGACGCAACGCCTGCATGCGCAAATGATCTTCTTCATTGATCATCACGCAGAGCGACTCCTCCCGGTTCAACACCAGCCCGCTGCCCGCATTCTTCGCCGCGTGCTCGCGACTGATGAGATGACGCTCGACGAGAATCTGCTTATCCAGCGCCGTGAGATTGTCCATCGACTCGGAGAACGCGCCTTTCAACGCGGGCAACTGCTCCACTGCCGGCCGAATGATTTCCAGCGCGCGAATGCGTTCCGCCTTTTTCGCCCAGCCGGGAAATGCCACGCCCTTGAGATTGCGCGCGAGCCGGACGCGGCTCGACATCACGATCTTGCTGTGCGGCCCGTCGCGGCGGGCCGTCTCAGAAGGTGTCACCAAGAATTCGTGAATGTTCATGATGCGGAAATGCCCGCCAGTTTTTCCTTCGTTACTTTGATCTCGTCTCGGCACTGTGCGGCCTGCTCGAAATTCTCTTCGTTAACGGCTTTCTCCAATTTCTTCTGGAGCGATTTCAATCGCTCGGCGAGATCCTGCGATTCGCGCAGCGCGGCGGGAACTTTTCCCTTGTGCCGGGTCCCCTTGTGCATCGATTTCAAGAGCTGCTCCAAACCTTCCGCAAAAGTCTGATAGCACTGTGAGCAACCCAGCCGCCCGGCCTTCTTGAAGTCTGCTTGCGTGAAGCCGCACGCGGGACACTTCACCTCGACGCCAGACGCACTTTCCATCTCCTGCGACGCGCCGAGGCCGAGCAGCAAATCCGCGAGCGAGAAGCCCGCGGGATCATTCACTCCCTTTTGCTTGGCGCACTCTTCGCAGAGATCGACTTTCTGCATCTTGTCGCCGGCAATCTGGGTGAGATGGACGGTGGCTTCTTTTTCTTTGCAAACACAACACAACATATTTAGCAGCGGCTTGGAGCTATATCGGCTTTGCTCCAAGCCAAGTCAAGGTCACCGGGCACATCCGCGGCGCGCGAAAATGAGGAAGACTGGAACGGATGACAAGTGCCGAACGGCAACGGATGCCGACTGAACATCGACTTCGTCTGCGGCGATGTCATGCGAACTCATTTCGAGCCGGGTGTCACCGCATTGCCTTTCTCCACCCGGTAATCCATCGCCGGAAGAACCTTCCCGTCGGAAAGCTGAAATGGCGAAGCACCAAAATTCACCGTCACTCGCGTCCCATTCGCGAATGCGGTTTGCTGGACCGTGCGATCGGGCGTGAGAAATCGATGCCCGGTCATCTCGCTGTAGCCGACGTCGCGAACGGTGGGGCAGGTGTTCTGGTAGCTCTGCACGAAACGCGCGCGATTTGTTTGCCACAGTCCGCGATTGAACATGAACATCGGCGGCGTGGCGTAGAGCACGTTGAAGAGATCACGCTTGTCCCAGAGCATCGGCAGCTTGTTGTTGTAATCACCCCAATACCACTGCGCGACCACGCAGTCGTGATAGACGAGTTCCCAGAGCGGTAGTCGATACTCGTGGCCAAGTTGAAACTTCACCACACGCTCGGGCGCGTTCGTCCAGATGCGCGACGTATCGCGGCCGGAATCCGGCACGCGATACGGACCGAGGCTCAACATGCCTTCGAAGTAATGAAGGAAGGGCACCGAGGCGTCGTGTCCGGTCTCACAGCCAGTGACGAGTTTGTTTTCTTCGGACACTTGCCGGAGCAATTCCATCTTCCACTGCTTGCTCTCGGTGCGCGTCATCGGGTGGTTCGTGTGATAACACTCGTTCCAGGGCGCGGCGGTTGTCGTGTCGATGAAGCGCGAGCGATAGGGAGAGTTCGCGAGTTCCGCCGGAATGCGCTGCGCGGCGTAAGTCGGTGCGCGTTTATCGCAAATGACGCCGCAGTAATACCATTGGTCGTCGCGCCCTTTGACACCCCAGCCGCGCAACCAATCGCCATTCGCCTTGCGGATGATGTCGTTCGGCCACGCCTCCGTCACCCAATCACCGTGCTTGCCGCGCAAGTTCGGGAAGTTCGTCGGCGCCATCACGTCCTGATAAATGTCGTAGCGGCTCGTGAGCACGTGCAGGTCGTTCAACGCGCGGAGATTCTCCGGCTTCTGCGCATTGCTCCAAAGAATGCGCTCGATGCCGGCGCTCTGCATTTCCTTCACGATGGCGACGGAATCCCGATCCCAACACCACACATTAACCGCGCCGATGAGCAGATCGACATTCGGATTTTCCTTCCGCTTCTCGGCGAGTGTTTTCAGCAAGCCAGTCTTCTGCGCGTGCGCTCGATAACGTTTCGCAATGGCGACGTGACCTCCTTGATCGAAGAACACGTATCGCAACTGGCGCGCGTATCCAAACTGCCCGTGCTGCGCATCCCACTCCGGCGCGACGGTGAGTTTGCCCTCGACGCGGTCGATGCGAATGGACGCATCGTCCGGCGAATCGATGATCACGCCGTGCCCGCGCACGCCATCGGTCACGCCCCAGAAGCCCATGCAAATGCCGTGGCCGCCGTAAGCGACCAGGCGCATCGGCTCGATCGACTTGTCCTCGACCGGATACGAGATGCCTTCGTTCATCGGCACCACGAGGTAGTCGCCCGCTTTGGTCGTGAACGGATGCGGGAACTGAACTGGCGCCGGCAACTCTCCGCCCGAGGAGAGTTCGAACGTGAACTCTGGTGCGTTCGCTTCGAGATGAATCGTGTGCCCGAAATCCGAACCGGAGGCGGGGTGAAGCGCCGTGAATTTGATTTCGTTGCGTTCCGCTGATGCGCTCAGCACGAGAACGCCTTGTCTCAACGGCTTTTGTTCGATGCGCTCGTTGGTGCGGCGATCCAGCACGACGAGCGTGGCGTTGCTCGTGCGGAGCGACACTTCGAGCCACGCGTTACTGATGGTGAGCGTGCTTGGAAGATTCGCTCGACGGGCGAAATTCAAGTTCCTCGTTTTCCCAAGTGAAACATCATCGGCCCATACAGTGGCCGGGCCGTGCCCGATAAGGCGTGGCTGAATTTCCGCGACACCTCCTGGAATCACAAACCGCGACTGAAGGCGTCGCCAATCGGTGGACTCGCGGATCGAGCGCGCGCCGTATGACCAATCGATCGCTCGCCCTTGCGCATCGTACGTCGCCACACAGAGCGTAGCGTCGCAGTCCTGGCCCGCCACTTTCAGCCATGCGGCGTGTTCAAACACATCGCCGGGCTGCACGGCGACGCGTTGCGTGGGTTCGAAATTCCAGTCCTTCTCTCCGCGATGTTCGATGCGCGCCGAACTTTTGCCGGAGTGAACTGACGTGTTGTCGATCATCAGCACGCCCGTTTTCGTTTCACGCGTCCAGAGCGGACGCCAGCCCGCGAGTCCGGACTCGAAGCCGCCGTTGGTGAGAGTCGCGGCACTCACGCCTGTCCGCAGCGATAGCACCAAGGCGCAGAGAAAAATTTTCAGCAACAATTTCATGCAAGAATGTCGTGGCCGCGCAAACGATGGAGCGATTACGCAGGCTCGGCCAAGTGTGTTCCGCTTTGGCGCGGGGAATAATGACTATCGTCAACATGCCAATCCACCGCGCCGCCTGCGCCGACCAAGCAGGGGATCAAACCGTGTTTGCATCCGCTCCTGGCCGTGATCGCCGAGGTGCGGCTGGTGGCGCAGTTGTGGTTGCGCCCCGGCAACACTTCGTGCGGCAACAACGTGTGCGCCTTCTTTCTGGATCTGTGGGAGAACCTGCCGCGGCACCTTCGCCTGCGCGGCGTACGGGCCGACGCGGGCTTCTGTCT
>JBBRBM010000094.1:0-22164 GCA_038205745.1 Verrucomicrobiota bacterium
CGGATGAATGAAGAGCAATGCCTCCGCTTCGACCTTCGCATACACTGAACTCATGGGGGTATTTTGGGGGTATTGCCTCAAATGGTCAAGAATGGGAGAGGAGGACTTAAACCTCGTAAGTGATTGAAATTAAATGGTCGGAGCGACAGGATTCGAACCTGCGACGTCTTGCTCCCAAAGCAAGTGCTCTACCAGGCTGAGCTACGCTCCGATCAAGGGCGCTATTAATCACACACTTTGCCCAAGGCGCAATGTGGAACTTCGTTAATCAACGCGGGTCGATCATCGGTGCCAGTTCCGTGAGCAAACGATCGAGTTCGCGGTAGTAATCGTCCTCCTTCAATTCGCCTTTGCGTCGGCGAAGTGTGGCGATCTCGATTTCCACGGCGTCGCGTTTGCGTCGCTGGTCGGGAGCGAGACTTTGCTCGGTGGCGCTGCGGACGAGATGCCATTGGAGCGCGCGCACGCCATCAATCGCTGCGCCGGGCGTTGGTGTCTTCACGGCGCGCACGCCACGGAACCAATCGGCGGGCGTCCCGAGACCATCGCCGTTGTCGTCGAGCAACGCGTGTTCGGTGGCGAGTCGGCCTTCCGCTTTGTAAAACTCAGTGACGTGGCGCGAAGCGATCAGGAACGCCTCGAGCAACGAAGTTTGTCCGTCCTTGTCGAGGTCCGCAGACGACGCAGCGATCGCTTCTGAAATGTAGCGGCCGAATCGTGAATAATTTTCTTCGGCGCCGCTGCGGGTGCTGGTGATCACGACTCGATTTGTGTGCGAAAGCGATTTGATGAACGGCGCGCTCGCGGACGCGCTATTGATGATCGCGACCGGGCGTGTGAAGCGGTTCAGGAGCGCCACCAGTTCATGCGCCGCAAGGTCGGGGCCGCGCAGGTTGAACTTCGCTTCCTTCCCGTCCCACGTGCCGTGTCCGAGAAATACGAGCCACAGTTCAGCCACTGAGTTCGTTGCTTCACGCGCCAACACTTGCTGGAGTTGTTCGGCGTCGTTCGTCCCCGCGGCGTTGGTCAAACCGATTGCCAAAAAACTCGCGCCGCCCGTCGTGCATGCGCTTTGCCAGCGTCGCGCCGACTCGGCGAATTCCTTCCCGAACTCGTCTTCACCCGCCGCGCCGACCACGACGATGACCGTAGGTCTGTCGGTTCCTTCATCGTGGGAACTCGCGATCGCAGTGGCCGCGATGAAGCAAAGCCAGAGAAATTTCATGGCAACCCTTTCCATCTCCGCACGCCCCATTCGCCGACGAAGCAGACGAGCGCGAAGAGAAACATCGCCGGGGTGTGCCACAACGGCTGCGCGATGGTCTCGGTCACGGGCACCTTGCGATTCGGCAGAGACTTCACGAAGCGTTCGAGTGCGTTGGCCGCGATGACTTCGCCGCCCGTTTGCTTGGCCAGCTTTTCCATCAAGGCACGATTCGGTTTCAACGAACGAAATTCTTCCGCCGCGGGATCGCTGGCCCAACCGGCTTCCGCGCGGCCGAGTTCGGCGCCGTTGGCATCGAGCACCACAGCTTCGGCGCGATAGCCACCGGTCGCGCGTGGCACGTAGGTGGCCGTGAAAGTGCCGGGCGCGGTTGCAGAAGCCTCGGCGAGCAACCGAATGGAATTCGTGAGCGAAGGTTGCGCTGTTGCCGGCGTGACGAAGATTTGGACGGTGGCGCTGTCGAGCGGTTGGAATTGTTTGTCGCGCGCGATTACCTGCAAAGCGACGGTGCCGCCCGCGGATTTTTCATCGACGCGCAGTTCCACCGGCGCCGGCACATCCGTGACGAGCCAGCGGATCATTTGCCGCCACGCTTTGTCCATGTCGCGATGCGCCGCCTCGTCGCGCAGTCCCCAATGCCACAGGTCGCCGATCATCAACGCCGCCGTGCGCCCGCTCCCGAAACGTTGCGCGACGAGCGCGGGGTGAAGCGCTGATTGCGCATCGCTCACCGTCGCCATCACGCTCGCGCCCGGTTTCACGTCGTGCGTGGGATTGAGGATGTCGAAGCCCGGCATCGTCTCAATCCGCGAGCGCTCTTCCCTCTCATTGTCGCGCAGTCGCAACCACGGTTGCAGCCAGCCCTCGCGCGTCAACACCAGCTTCACTGGCATCGCATTCTTCAACTCCATTTCTCGATCGAGATAAACCGGCATCATGTCGCCGATCGGCGTGCGCGCGAACTTGCCTTCGTGAAACGACTCCGCGCCCCCGAGCATCAGGAAACCGCCGCCTCGCTCGGAAACGAATTTCTGCACCAGCAACATCTGGTCGCGCGTGAAGAACTCGGCTTCGAGATCATCGGTGATGATCGCGTCGTAGCCGTAAAGATCCTCGGCTGTTTTCGGGAAGCCGCCTTTCAGTTCAAACTCGTCGCGCGTGTTCAAGCGAGTCAGGACGGGCTGATCGTAGCGTTCCGCCTCTTCGCTGTTCTGGCCGAAGCCGCGGAAGAGCGGGTTGCTCGTCTCGCCGCGACGACCGATGAATTCGAACTTTGGTTCACGCTTGGCGATGCGCATCAACGCGACGAGTTGCACCTGTTCATCTTCGGCGAGCGCGCGGTTGAGAAATTTGAATTCCCAATTTGGCCGGCCCGACACGTAAAGAATCCGATGCGGCGCGTTGCCGCGATTAATCGCAATCACGCGCTGATTGTTCGCGAGCGTGGCTTCTGACGGGTTCGTCGAAGAATTGGTCTCGGCGCTTGGACGTGAGCGCACAGTGTAGAAGGACACGCCACGTTGCGGGGGCTTGAGCGAGAAACGCGCGGACGCCGGCTTGTCGCCCTGAACTTTCGCCGTGCTCTCTTCTACCTTCTTTCCCGTGGAGTCGATTACTTGCGTCGTGATCTCTTCGCCCGCGTAACCGCTCGCGACTACCTCGGCCTGCACCGTCACCGGCGCATCCTCGAACGCGGTCTGGCTCACGGAAACCTTCTGCAACGAAACGTCGCGAGGCACGTCGTCGCGCCCGATCACGACAGGATACACGGGCGGAAAATCGGCCGCGTTGAATGCGTCGTCCATGTCGGTCGCATTGCCATCGGAAAGCACGAGCACGCCGGCGAGCGGTTGCGTGCGGAAACGTTCGGCGATGGTCCGGAGCGCGTGCGCCAGCGACGAAGCGGAGCCGTTGAAGTCCAATTCAATGAATCGATCCACCCGCTGCAACTGCGCATCGAACGTGTATTGAGCGATGCTGAAAGTGTCGCCGAGCGGTTGCATCCAACTGTCGCGCGCGAGCAGTTCCTTCAACTCTTCGCCGCGTGTTTTCGCCGCACCACGATCCTTGATCTGCATGCCCTGGCTGTTGTCCGCCAGCACGACGAAGAAATTTGCGCCGGGCTTCGCACGCGAGCGGCTCCACATTGGTTCGAGCAAACAGACCGCGAGCGTTGCGATGCCGAGAAGTTTTAGCGCGAGGCAAACCGCGCGCACGCCGCCGCTCGCCGGACTGCGCACGTAGCTGCCGAAAACAAAAGCGAGTGCGATGACGCCGATGCCGGCGATCGGCCAGAGCCAATCGAAGCCAGAGAATGAAACGGAAGCGGCGATCACGGCGGAAGTCACTGGCTGCCGCCCAGCGTTTCGTAGTAGCGGCGCACAAGATCGCCGTATTTGCCGGGCACCGGGTCGCGATCGATGGGCGCGAGTGACTCGTTGGAATCACGCCGGCTCAGTTCGTCCGCGACACGATCTCGGACTTCGATCAGCGGGCCGAGAATTTGCATCTGCACAAGGTCCCAGCGCGGCTCTTTGCTGTGGCGTTTGTACTCTGCGCGCGCGGCACGAGCGCGATCTCGCGCCTGGGCGATCTGGTTGCGCAGGGCGGGGCGATCGACCATTTCCTCGACGTTGCTGAGGCGCTGCGACCACTCGGTAAACTCAGTGTTGCCCGTGATGGGACTGCCTGCGTCCCGGCTTCCGCCGTCTTGTCGTTGCTGCTGATTGCCACCGCGCTGCTGCTGGTTGTCGAACATCTGTGCGAGACGATCGCCGCGATTACCACCGCGACCCTGATTGCCCTGCTGCTCGCCGCGCCCGGGTTGCTCCCTTTGCGAGTCCTGGCTTTGTTGCTCCGCGCTCGCGGTCTGTTGCTGGCCGTTCTCGCCGCGCTGGCCCTGACCGTTGTTGCCTTGCTGGCCGGGCTGGCGTTCGCCCGGTTGCTGTCCATTGCGCTGTGCGGCTGAGCCATCCGCCGGCGGATCTCCCTGCCGTGAACCGCGCTGCGCTGACGCGAGATCACGCGAAGAATTCGTGCCGCCGAGCGAACGAGAACCCCCGTTCGTCGAAGCAATCGCGAGGTTTTCATTCGTGCCGCTGGCAGAGCGCGGACGGTCACGTCCGCCAGTCACATCCGGAGCGTTTGTGCGGACGAGACCGTCCGCGCTCCTCGCGAGTTGATTGCTGCCAAAACGTCCCCCCCCTTGATTCGTCCCTCCGCGCATCGTCGCCGCCATCGCGTTGCTCAACGCCGAGTTCGTCCGCGACACACGCGAAAGTTCGTTCTGAAGCTGGGCCGTGAGTTGATCCAACTCCCGCTTCGCCATGCGCAACGACTCCGTGTCATCACCGAGCACCGACTGCGCGGCTTTCTCGACATCATTCTTCAACGCCTCGATCTCCTTGCCCGCTCGCTGCTCGAACTGCGCGGCCTCACGCAGAAAATTTCGTTTCGACAACTCTTCCGCCGCCGTGAGCGTTTGATCGAGGTTGCCCTGGCTGCTGCGGCGCAATGTGTCGTAGAGCTGCTTCGAAAGCAGCGGCTCGGCGACTTCCGCCTGGTCAGTGACGCGCTTCATCTGGTCGAGCAAATTGGTCACGGCTTTCTTCTGCTCGCCGAGCTTGTTCGCGAGTTGCTGTGTCTCGCCGTTGTCGCTGAGTGTCTTGGGCTTGTCGGTTTGCGCCTGCATCTCGTTGCGAATCTCCTGCTGTTTGTCGGCAAGCTCGCGCGCATCGTTGCGCATCTGCTTCATCTCCTCGGAGAACTGGCTGGAGGTTTGTTTGCGCATGTTGTCACGCATCTGCTCGAGCTGGCGCTCGGCGCGCGTGCCGGCAGCGAGCGCTTGCTGCACTGCGTTTTGCTCCAGCGCCTCGGATGCTTTTTCCGCTTCCTGACGCGCCTGCTCCAACTGCTGCTTCGACTCCGCCATCTCGGACTGATTCTGCGGCTGCTCCATTTTCTGGCGAAGCTGGTCCATGTCCGCCAGCATCTCGCGCTGTTCGTCGCGCAAACGTTTCAACTCACGCGCGAGCTCTTCTTTTTCCTTCTCCGTCTTCGCGGCCTGCAACTCCGTCTGCAATTCCTTCAAGCGCTCATTGATGTCCCGCTGCCGCTGTGCGAGTTCCTTCAATCGATTTAATGCCTCAAGCTGTTCCTTCTTTTGCGGCGGCTGTTGCGGCTGCGCTTCGCGCTGCGTCTCGTAACGATCCTGCTGCTTCTTCAGGTCGAACTGACTGAGCTGTGACTGGCTCGGTTGCCCCGACTGTTGTTGCTGTTGCCCTCGCTGCTGCTGCTGGTTCTGGACGACCTGAAACTCGCGCGACTGCAATTTCAACAACGCCTGATACGCCGCCTGTTCTGCCGCGAGCGCCTTCGGCAATGGCGCGGTGGAATTTGTCGCCGCGTTCAGTTGATCAAGCGCCGTCGTCATTTGTTTCGCCGCCGCTTCGGCGAAATCCTTCATGCGCAAGTCGTTCATTTCTTCCGCGAGCGCATCGACCTGCGACAGCGCGTTCTCCTGCGAGTCGCGCACCACCGGCTCGTCCTTCAAATATTTCTCCGATGGCTTCGCGCCCGTCTCGTTCCGTTGCAATTTCCACGTCGCGTTGATGATTTGCTTTTGCAGCTCGGCGAGTTTGGTGGCGGGACTTTGGTTGCCGCCTTGTTGCTGTTGTTGTTGCTGCTGTTGTTGTTGTGATGCCGCGCTGTCGCCCTCTCGAAAAATCTCTTCGAACGGACGCACCTCGGCGAAGAACATGTCGCTCGACGTCCGGCGAAGCTTGCCGTCAGGCCCGAAGTCGTCCGCCCACACGAAATATGAAAGCAGTTGGTCAGGCTTCAGTTGCAACTCTTCGAGCCGCAGCAGATGCGCAAAGTTCGTCTTCGCGTGCGCGCCAGCGGTGCCGCCAAGTGTGACCGTCTTCGGTTCGTCGCCGCCGATCGAGTAAGTGAGCCCCCAGCCGCGCAGCCCAAAATCATCCTGCGCCTCGCCCGCAAATGAAACCTCCTGCAACGGCGACACGCGCTTGTCTCCGCGCGGCGATGCGATCTTGAGTTGCGGGCGCTGGTTCGTCAGCGCATCGAATGAGAACTGCGCCAGCAATTTGTTCGTGCGGCCCTCGGCATCGACGAGTTGCAATTCATACTTCTGGCTCCTCTCGAACTTGAAGCCGCTCAAATGCGCCTGTGCAACGTTGGTCTGGATCGCGAGTGGGATCACTGAATTGTCTTTGGCGACAAGCCGCGCGGACTTCACCGGCTTGTTGAGTTGTAGCGCGAGATCCATCTGAGATCCCTCGACCGCGCTGACGCGTCGCGTGTCGTTGATCTTCTTCGGCTGAAGCCCGGTGTATTCGGGGAAGGTGACTGAGGCATCGGCGCGCTCCAAACGCGGAAACTCAAACACGCTCACGTTGAACTCCGAACTTTTCTCCGACCCAAACTCGACGCGATACTTCAGCGATGTGGTGACTTCCGGAATGCTGCCGCCGAACACGGGGTCGTTCAGATTCTTCGTCAGCGGCACGCGCCGTTCGATACCGTTCGTTACCACGACGAGCGATGCTTCACTCGGGATCGAGCCTTCGAACTTCGCGAGGACGACCAAACCATTTCCTTTTTCAAGAGTCGTGTCGCCGGGCGTCACCGTCACGCGGGCAGCGAACAAGGAAGTCTTCACCAAAGCGCCGCGATTGCCCGCCGGCATGAGCAACAGCAGTCCGAGGAAAGCGACGAACACAACGGCGTGCAGCGCGTGCGCGCGAATCAGCGTGGCGCGCGGAACCGCATCGAGTTTTTCGTGACGGCGGATTTCCGCGATCGCGTCGTTCAACACGCGTTCCTGAAGAAAACCCAGGTGGCCCGTAGTCGGATCTCGTTCCTGTTCCACGGCAGCGAGCAGGAGCGCGTGCAGGTCGGGATTACGTTTGGCGATGTTCAGCGCGAGTTGATGGAAATCGATCGCGCGATCCGAGGACGCCCAGCCGATTCCAGTGAGCACGAGCGCGCCGCCGAGCACGACGAACAGTGGCACCGCCGGAAACGCGACGTATTGCTGCAGCACCAGCGCACCGATGGCAAAGACGATCAACGCGATCCACCAGCGCGTGAGCCGACGCAGCAGCGCGACGCGATGTTGCTGCTGCGCCGCAGGCTCGAGTTCTCGTCTCAGAAGAATCTCTGTCATGTCCCTGCCGGTGTTGCGGCGCGACGCGAGAGGCGCGACGCGACCAATGTCTCCACCATCAATACCAGCAACGTGGCGGCAATCAACCACCGCCACAGCTTCTGGCGCGATTCAATTTCCGTCGCCTTAAGCTGCGCCGCCTTGCGCGCGTTGTGTTCAGGTGTTCCCGCGAGCGTCACGTTCAACGGCACGCCGAGCTTTTGCAGTTCCTCGATCGCAAGTGGCGTCGTCTTCGATTCCTCAGGCGCGAGGTTCACCGCGAACTGAAATGGCGGTTGGGCGGACACGACGGAATACACACCGATCTGGTCCGTCGCGGAAAACTTTGTTGAGGTCGTGACGAGGTCTGCGATCGAGCCGTCCGGCTTGCGCACGGAAAGTTTCGGCGCTGTCACGCCACTGAGATCCACGACATCGCCGGCGTTGAAAGCCAGCGCTTGCGCTTTGATCGCACCACTGAATTCGAGCACGGAATAGAGCAGTGGAACGAACTTCGATGAGAGCGCGAGTTGGCTGTCGCCTGGCTGCCAACTCGATGCGAGCACGAGCAACGTTCCTTTGCCAACCGTGAACTGTGCGAGCGCGGGATCGCCGTTGTCGAACCGCGCCACGATGCGCGCGTTTGGCGACGCGTCGAACTTGAGCGTGCGATGCTTCCAGAAATGAATCTTCGTGAAATCGCTGAACCGCGCATCAGCGAACGGAACGAAGAGCGGATGCGCAAAGTCGATTTCACCGAACATGGAGTATTTCCCCGAACTCGCTTCGTCGGCCGTGATGCTGACGCCAGCAAGCTGTGCGAGCGGCGCCGCGTCAGCGGTTGTCGTCATGGACCAAAGCACCGTGGCGCCGTTGCGAAGTTTCTCGGCGATCGCGGTCGACTGCTCTGCGCTCGGCGCAGTCGCGACGACAATCACGGACGCATTCGTGTTTGGTAATGGAGCGTCGGGTTTCGTGACGGCGACTCGAACGATTTGTCGCGGCGTATCGGAGAAGGCGCGATGGACGTAAAACAGTTGCCGCTGCGGATCACGATCGGAGTCGTCGCCGATGAAGAGCACGTTGATTTGCTCGCGGCTCGGCGGAACGAACCATGCGGTGTTGTCGAAGTCCGATTCATCACCAGTGAGCATGACGCGATCGGCGGCAGCGGGTTTTGGCAAATCGACCGTGCGGCTTTGGCCTGGCGGCACGTACACGGCGACGACATTCGTCGGCGCGCTCGACCAGCGCACTTCGAACTGCTCGCGCTTCGACTCCGCGCTGTTACTCACGCGCACCTTCACGACTTCCGCGCCGCTCGTGGTTACTGCGGGCTCGGGAAGAATCTGCACGCCGACATTCGTCGGGCGCTTCGACTTCAATTGCACGACATTCACGCTCGTGTTGCGCGGCCAGTTGAATCCTTGCAGACCGTCGAGCTTCGCGCCGTCCTGCAAGTCCGAGATCACGACGATCTGGCGGGCCATCGCGCTGGTGTTTTCGTGGTCGAGCAATTCGGTCGCGCTCAGGAGTGCGTTGCCGAGCTGCGTCATGGCGAATTTGGGCTCGATGAGTTGCAAACGCTGTGAGACCAGCGCGGCGCGATCACCAATCGGCGCTGCGTTCCAATCGTTGAAGGCAAGAAGCGTCCGCGCGCCGCGATCGAAAGTCAGAACGGCAAGTTCGTCGCCAGCAGCGGCGCTCTTGGCGAACTCCGCGGCTTTGGCCTTCGCGTCGGCCCAGAGTTCATCGCGCTTCATGCTCGCGCTGGTGTCCACGAGCAGAATGATTCGCTTCGCGTTTCCAGTCGGCGCGCTGGTGACGTGACGAAGGAACGGCCGCGCGAACGCCGTTGCAAGCAGTGCGAGGACCGCGCAGCGCAGCAGCAGGAGAAGAATATTCTCCAGCCGGCTCTTTCGCGTGACACGCGGCGGCGATGAAGTGAGAAACATCAACGAGCTGAACGTGACCTTCTCGCGTGATGTGCGCCGGATCAGATGAAACAAAATCGGCAACGCAATCGCCGCCGCACCGGCAAGGAACAATGGCGCGAGGAAACTCATCGGTTGTGCCGTTTCACCAGCTTGCCGCGCCGGTCACGCGCGCGGAGGAAATCGAACATTGCGAGTTCGAGCGCCTGATCCGTCATCAGCCGATGATACGCGACGCCGAGCTTGCGGCAGATCGCTTCGATGCCGGCGGTGTGCGCGGTGAATTGCCTCAGGTATTCGCGCCGCGCCAGCGCCGGGTCGATGTAAAGTTCACGAGCGGATTCCACGTCGTAAAACAAAGACGCCTTGTCGAAGGAGAAAGTAACCTCCGTCGGATCGAGCACATGAAAGAGCAGCACTTCATGTCCGCTCGCGGCAAGCGTGCCGAGGCTCGTCTCCAGCCGATCGACGGGGGCGAGCAGATCGGAAATCAGAATCATCAAGCCGCGACGGCGGTTGATTTCTGCGGCGCGTTTCAGCGGCGCAATCAAATCGGTCGCCGTGCCCGCGGCGGCTTTTTCCAGCGTGAGCATGAGCTGGCGCAAGTGGCCGGGACGATTGCGCGCGGGAAGATAATCGCGCACCGCTTCGTCGAACGTGAGCACGCCCACGGCGTCGCCTTGCTCGAAGAGAAAATAGCCGAGCGATGCCGCGAGCGTATTCGCGTAATCGCTTTTCGTGTAGCCGAGCGAGCCGTAGCCCATCGACTTGCTGCAATCGACGAGGAGCTGGCAGCGCAGGTTCGTCTCGTCCTCGAACTTCTTCACGTAATAGCGATCGCTGCGGGCGTAGAGCTTCCAATCGACGTAGCGCGGATCGTCGCCGGGCGTGTATTGGCGATACTCGGTGAACTCGACGGAGAAGCCGTGATACGGGCTGCGATGCATCCCGTTCCAAAAGCCCTGCACCACGACGCGCGCGCGCAGTTCGAGGTTCTTGATGCGCATGAGGACCTGAGGATCGATGAACGATTTGCCGCCCTGGGCAGCAGCCGTCGCCGGTGTTTGGCTCGCACGCATGATGACGGGGAGAAGGGTTACTCCTGCGTGCATGGAAGAGCAAGTGGAGGGAATCGCGTGTGAAACCCCGCAGCGCGGCGTTCCCCGCCCTGCCGGTCTATCGCGCTTGCGCCCGTTGGAAATCGGCGTGGAGCCAGGCGCGGGCGAAAACCCAATGGCGCTTGGCCGTCGCGGGAGAGATGCCAAGCACATGCGCCGTTTCTTCAATCGTCAGGCCGGCGAAATTGCGCAGCTTCACCAGCTCGGCTTTGAGCGGTTCCTCGCGCGCAAATTTTTCCAGCGCCTCATTCACGCACAGCATCTCCTCGTATGCGCCGCGCGCGGTCGATCAAGCTTCGCCGCATCGCCTCCGCGGCCGCGCCGAAGAATTGCGCGCGGTTCTCGAACTTCGCCCCCGCGCCGCCGTCGAGCCGCCGCCACGCCTCGTGAACGAGCGCGGTGGGCTGGAGCCTGTGGCCGGCGGCTTCATGGGGCATCTTGTGCGCGGCCAGTCTGCGCAACTCCTCATAGACGAGCGGCAGCAAGTCCTCCGCGGCTTTTGGGATCGCCATGCTGGACGGCTTCGCTTCCTTCGCGCTCTTCGCGGGACACCTTCAGTCGAGGAGCCGGGTGACGTCGCTCATGCGGCGGAACTCCGCGCAGTGGGATCTACCGCGTCGTCAATCGTCACGACGTCGCCTCCAGTTTCTTCTGCCACTCCAGCCGGCGGCGCAGGATTTCCCAACACTCCTCTTCTGACGCGTTGGGATTCTGGTTGCGGATGCCCGCCAGCGTCACGCGTCACGCGGCCGCAAAGAGTTGTTGCCCGGCCCGCACCTTGTCCTCCGGTCGCATCGCGCGCGCCTCGATCAATTCCTCGCGGTACAACTCATCAATCAACCGCTGCGTCTCCGGCGGCGGTGCGTACGGAGCCGGCTGCTCTCTCAGTGAATCCGCATGGCCATCAGTCGGCATGGGCTGGATTTCATCACGGTGGTGCCCGCGCCGCAAGGACGTCGGAATGGGTAGGAGGAATTTACCATCGCCGAGTTTGATTTCCCGTGTGCGAGTTGCGCCGTTGGGGAAGCGATGCGTTCACTTCATGGGCCAGCCGCCGTGTTGTTTGATGCTCGCGTCTATCTCACCCATGAGGCGTTTCGTCTCCAGCAAGGCCCAGACGATGCGGTGATATTCCTCCTGTTCCACAAATCCGAGCGTGCGACCCAGGCGGTCTTTCAACCAGCGTTGCGCGGGCAGGTAGCCGCCAACCGGGAAAGCCCACGCCGACTCCGGCACGCCTTCCACGTATTGCCGGTCGTTGATCCAGACGCGGCCCTTCGACGCTTCGTAGCAGCCAAGGTCACGAGGCTCCGACTGTCCTTTTGAAGTGAGCCTCCTTACGTCGGCTGCTACGGGAGTGGAGGCAGGCGGTTGGTAGCGGACTTCTTCAATCACATTGTCGCCCTTGACGGGGAAGCTGAGGTCGCGCGGTTCGCCCTGACCGCGCGCGTGCAGGTCCACCAACTCACCGCCGAAACCGGCCAGCGTGCGGAACAACTCGAAATCGCTCGTGAGCGGCAGGCGGGGGAAATCCGCGCGCAGGAATTCCGCGTAACGCTCGCGATAGGTGGGGCTGTGAAACACGGCGTAGGCATAATGGAAAATCAATTCCGGCCCGACCTCGCGTTTGCCGGGACGGCCCAGACCGTCCGGCACGAACTTGACCTGCAACTTCTCGCAAAACTCATTGATGAACTCGGCGCTCAGGTTCGGGCGGCGGCCATTGTCGTGCGCGAACAAATCTTCCTCGGGCAGTTTGCCGTTGGCGTACAGATAGAGCGGGGAGATGTAGCTGCCGTCATACGGTGTAGCGAGCTTGTGCTGTCCAACGGGAATCCGTGTTGCAAAGACGGCAAACTCTTCTTTGGTCTGGCGCGTTGCAATCAGTCCAAGGTTAAACTCTTTGTGCCGGCTCGACAGCGATACGGCAGCTTCCTCCCAGTCAATCAAATGCCGCATCAGATCTTCACGCGGACGGTCGAACATGAAGCGCCCCCACAGCATGAACCTCTGGTCAAAAGGACGATACAAGCAGCGCAGCACACGCGGATTCTCAGGAAGATTCTGCCGCGCGAACTCAAGAGTCCACGCATCACTTTCCTGCACGTCATACCGTCGTCGCAATTCTGCCGGCGAGAGCCGCCCCGTTCTGAGCGCCGTTAAACGCGCCTCGGCTTCGTGGCAATCAAACGCAATTGCGAAACTATCACGGTGAGAGTTCGGTCCGATTGTTGTCACCGGCATCATCTCCGTGACCTTCCATCCGCGCTCGTATTCCTTGAGCCGCTTCGTGTCCTGCGGAATGAAAAGGTAATGCGGCGAAACAGGCGCGAGCGTCGTCCAGTCCGTGCTCTCCACTTGGTTTTTGTCCAGCCAGTCGTATTTCGTCTGCCGTTGCGCGCCCCACAGGTCGCAGTGGTGGACGGTGGCTGGAACTTTCTCTTTCTTCTTGGCCCGCGCTTCCGGTGGCAGCTTCACAAAGATGCCGATGGCTACACCTTGCTGGATGTCGAAGACGTTCTTGTCCGCCTCGCCGCTGTTCGGAACGGTTTCCTTCTTCTTTGAGTTGCCGTGCAGATCGAGCACGTAAATCTCATCGAAGGTCTGCATGAGATTCTGCCTCATCCCGCGAAAGGTAGGGTTGTCGAGATAGCCGTGATTGGTGATGAAGGCGAGCACGCCCTGGCCGGTTTGCTCGATGCGCCACTGCGCCCAGCGGAGAAACTTCACGTAGTCGTCCTGAAGCCACTTGGGATTCCGTTCGCCGAGCGGCTGGCCGTCGCAGAAGTAGTAATCGCGGACGAGCTTGGAAATCCACTCGCCTGTGTTCGCGCTGTGGCCGGAGTACGGCGGATTGCCCAGCACCACGAGCACGGGCTTGTTCTGCTTCACTTCGTAGGCGGCGTTGGCTTCGTCGCTCAAGGCGCGCAACGGGCCGAGTTGCTGGGCGGTGTGTTCCAAATCCTCCAGCGTGTTGGTGAGGAAAATATTCACACGCTCGTTGCCCTGCGGTTCGTAGCTCCATTGCTGGCGGAAAAGCGGTTCCTCATCCATCGCTGCCAGCGCGAGTCCGATCTTGAAATGCGCGACGGCATACGGGGCCATCAGGAGTTCAAACCCAAACAGACGCGGCAGCAGATGTTCGTGAACGTAACTGCCCCACTGGCCCGCGTTCTTCTTGGTCTTGAACTGCGAGCGAATGAAATCGAGCACGGTGTAGAGAAACGTGGCCGTGCCCGTGGCGGGATCGAGGATGAGCACGCGATGCGTCTCGTCGGTGATCTCTCGCTCGCCTTCCTTGCGCGTGGTGGTGATCTTCGAGTGGTCGGCCAATCCCGCCTTGAGGCCGAACTTTTCTTTCAGCAAGCGGTCAATGCTCTGGACGATGTAGTTCACCACCGGCTCAGGCGTGTAATAAACGCCGCGCAATTCGCGCAGCTTTGGATCGTAGGCTTGCAGGAAGGTTTCGTAGAAGTGAACCACCGGATCGCGGCGGCGATTTCTTTTCCCGAAGTCCTCCATGACGCGCGCCATGTCCGCGTGATCGAGCGTCTGGATCAAGTCGCCGACAAAGCCAGCGAACGGCTCGTCATCCAGCGCCGCGCCGGTGATCTGCTCGAAGAAGGTGCGGAGAAAGGGATTGGTGCGCGGGATGAGCTTCTGCGCCTTCTCGCGGGTGAACCTGGTGCTGCCGATGGACGCGCGGGCGCTGAACAATCCGTAGGCAAGCGTCTGCGCGAACATGTCGGCGAATTCGTTGACGGCTTCCGCTTCCTTCTTCGCATCGACGTGCGGGGCGAGTTCTGGCAGGAGCGTGGCGGCGAAGGCGTCCCGCCAGTCGCGGAGTTGTTGCGAGGCCGCGCCGGTTTGAAACGCGCCGATGATGATGTCGCGGATGACGTGCGTGAGATTGGCGAGGCGGCGGGCGAGTTCCTCGGCAGAATTGATGTCCACCGGGCGTTGCGCGAGAAAGCTTTCAAGCAGGTGACGGGCGCGTTCGAGTTCGTCTGGGGAAACGGGTGTGAATTTGCCGTCGGCGGTGACGGTGGCGAGGCGGAAGGTTTCGCGCTTCTTGCCGTCCACAAACCAGCGGAACTCGACGTAATCCGTCAGCAGCAGACTTGGGAGCGAGGCGAGGTAGCGTTTGAGTTGTTCACTCTGCTGAATTTCGCCGAGATCCGCGCCAACGTCCTTGGCCTCTGCGTAGCCCAGTGACAGTTGATCGCGTTTGCGGGAAATGACGTAATCCGGTGCGCCACAATCCGAGCGCTTGGGTTCGTTGGTGGCGACGATTTTGTCATTCAGCGCCTCCAGCAATTCCTTGAGCGCAGGACGATGCGTGTGCTCGGTGGAATCGCCGCGTTTGAGGGCGCGCTCCAGCTTGCGCAGATACTCCAGCACGGGAGACGATTTGCCGCCACCGCCGCAGGCAGACGGTTCTTCATGGAGAAAGTCGCTGTCAGTCATTCCAGGGGCACAGTGCTAACCCACCGCCTCGATTCCGTCGAGCACGCCAAGATGGCCGTAGTCGATTCCGCGAGTAAGGATCGCCGACGCGGAAAAACTCGTCGCGAAAGTCGAAACCTTTTCCCTCAAATGCACGGTTCAGCGGGTGCAACGCATCGTCGAGTTTGATAAAGACATGCTCGTCGCTGGCCCGGTGATTCGCGCCACGCGCGCCGATCATCAACCCGAACTCCGGCCAATCCTCGATCGCGCCGGGCCATCTCGTGAAACCAACCGTCGTCCCATGCACGCCCATTAGCCCGCCACCGGCGTACATGAACTCGCCCAGATTCTGCCGCAGGTCCGCGTTGGGGAAACAATTCCCTACGATGTTGTTAAAAAAGACGGCGTCGAACTGCCGCAGGCTTTCGCGTTGGAACACATTCGGATCGCGGCTGACCGTCGTTTCGAACGCGCCGGTCTTTTGCCCCATGAGCGTGAAGGCGAGTTCCGCTGTCGGGATCGAACGGTGGCCGCCGTAACCGACATTGAGATCGAAGATCAGCAGCTTGCGCGGCTTGGCGGGTCGAGACATGACAGCGCGAGAATCGTGGCGCAGATCCACGCGCGTCCAGAGTTCGGTGTCATGAAGGTGTTGGACTTCGATGACGGGCGCTCATTCAGAAACGTTGAATGATTGAATCTTCGAAACATTACATCGGTGGCGCGATTGTCCGATGCGACGCCCCATCCCTTCAGGGCACGACAAAGAAAATGAATTGATTGCCTTGCGTCATTCTCTAATCGAAATATTTGTCCCCAATTGACCAGATTAGTTTAAAAGAAATGGAAATCCGATGCGCATGACCTACAGCCAATGGCGAAGTTTCTTCATCACTGCGATTTTTACCGCGACGTTGGCAGCCTTCGTTCCCGCGAATGCTGCTGATGCTGAACTCGTCCCGTTGCCACTGAAACTTCCACTGCCTACTCTCAAAGGCACGCCGGATGAATTGCCCAAAGGGCCGGGCATTGAGCCGCCGCCGGAAAAGCCGCGTCCTGCTTTCTCTGCGCCCAAGGGAGCCAGAAACGTCGCGCTGGGCAAAAAGGTGACCGCCAGCGACAGGAATCCGGTCTTTGGCGATCTCTCGATGATCACCGACGGCAACAAGGAAGCGATCGACGCCCATGTGATCGAGCTGCGCAAAGGCGTGCAGTGGGTGCAGGTCGATCTCGGCGAAGTGTGCGAGGTCTATGCGCTGGTGATGTGGAAGGATCATCGCGTGCTTCAGGTCTGCCGCGGCGTGGTGGTGCAGGCGGCCGACGATCCCGATTTCATCGACAATGTCACCACGCTCTTCAACAACGACACCGAGAATGTGACCGGCCAGGGCATCGGCACGGACCGCCAATATTTCGAGACGCAGCAAGGCAAACTCATCCCGGTGAAGAACGCGCTGAAGACGCGCTACCTCCGCTTCTACAGCAAGGGAAGCAACCTGACTGCGTTGAACGGGTACCAGGAGATCGAAGTTTACGGACAACCGGTGAAGGGGAAGTGATCAGTAATCAGTGAAACAGTATTTTGGAGAAACAAGACCAATGAAGACCACACCACAAAAACGTCAGCGTCGCCACAATCCACTTTTCAACCGACGCGGATTCCTGAAAACGACGCTGCAAGCCAGCGCGTTCGCATCGGTCGCACCGATGGTTGTCCACGGCGCCGTGTTGGGCCGCGACGGCGGCGTCTCGCCCAGTGAGCGGATTGTGATGGGCGGCATCGGCATTGGTAACCGCGGCCGTTACGTGCTCAGTTGTTTTCTCCCCCACCCCGACGTGCAGTTCGTCGCGGTCTGCGATGTGCAGCAGAAGCGCCGCGAGTCGGTCAAGAAGATGATCGATGACCAAAACGGCACTAAAGATTGCTCGATGATTCAGGATTTTCGTGAAGTGCTCGCGCGCACCGACATCGACGCGGTGCTGATCGCCACCGGGCCGAACTGGCACGCCACGCTGGCAACGATGGCCGCGAAGGCCGGCAAGGATGTCTATTGCGAGAAACCTTGCACCAAGAACATCGCGCAAAGCCTTCTGCTGCGGGATGTGTTTCGCCGCACCGGTCGCGTGTTCCAGGCAGGAACACAGCGGCGCAGTTTGCCGAACTTCATGTTCGCGATCGATCTCGCGCGCTTCGGCAAACTAGGAAAGCTCCACACTCTTTACGCGCATCCCGGCGGCCTCGACCCGAAACAGAGCGGCTGGCTGCCCGCCGAGCCCGAGCCGGAAAAGGAAGTCGTGGACTGGAATATGTTCCTCGGGCCGGCAGCGTGGCGCCCTTACAACAAAAAGTTGATGGACGCGTTCAACTTCGAAAAAGGCGGCGGCCTTGTGGGCGGCGGCTGTCTCGAATGGGGTTCGCATTGCGTCGATCTTTGCCAGTGGGCCAACAACGCGGACGACACCGCGCCGATCGAATACGAGCCGAAGGACGGCCAGTTGCACGCCAAGTATCCGAACGGCGTGAAACTGATCATGCGCAACGACGGCTGGCTCAAGATGGGTTCCTGCCCCGTTCGCTTCGAAGGCGAAACAGGCTGGGTTGAAACAGGTGACAACGCCGATATCGCAGCCAGCGACCCTGCTTTGCTGGTGGGCCGCGGTGCGAAGATCGCCGGCTACCCCGCGGACTTCCACGTGCGCAACTTCCTCGACTGCGTGAAATCGCGCGGCATGACCCGTGCGAATGCGGACGTCGCTTGTCAGGCACACATCGCCTGCCACGCCGCGAACATCGCGCTCTACCTGAAACGTCAGGTCCACTTCGATCCCGTGAAGAACGTGTTCATCGGCGACGACGAAGCCAACCGGCTGCGCTCGGAAGCGTTGCGGGAACCATGGAGAATTTGAGCAACTCACCGACGACAACTCATAGGCTAATTATGAAACGCACAAAAAATTTCTCCCTCCTCGGCGCCACGGTTTTGTTTCTCACCATTGCTCAGGCAACTTTCGCCGCAGACAGCGGCAATGAATCCGCAGCGGACAAACAGCGGAAGTTCATCGCCATTCTGAAATCAGACGCTCCGCCGCAGGACAAGGCGATCCCCTGCAAGCAACTCGCAATCTACGGCAACAAAGAGGCCGTGCCGGCGCTCGCGCCATTGCTCGCTGACAAGGAATTGTCTTCGTGGGCGCGCATCGCTCTCGAAGCCATCCCCGGCCCGGAAGCGGATGAAGCCCTGCGCACTGCCGTGCCGAAGCTTCAAGGTCTGTTGCTGGTTGGCACCATGAATTCCATCGGCGTTCGCCGTGATGCGAAAGCGGTGGATATCCTCGCCGGCAAATTGACGGATGGAGACGTCGAAGTCGTCGCATCGGCCGCGGCAGCGCTGGGGAAGATCGGCGGCAAGCAGTCTGCCAAGGCCCTGAATCAGGCCCTTTCCAGCGCGAGCAAGCAGACCCTGCCGGTCATCGCGGAAGGCTGCATCCTGTGCGCGGAACGATTCCTCGCAGATGAAAAGTTCACCGACGCCGCGCAGTTATATGACGCGGTCCGAAAGGCCGACGTGCCTTTGCAACGAAAGCTTGAAGGCATTCGCGGCGCGATCCTCGCGCGGCAATCGGACGGCATCCCGATGCTGCTCGAACAATTGCGCTCGCCGGAGAAAGCCGAATTCGGAATGGCGCTGCGCACCGCGCGTGAACTGCCCGGCAGTGCGACGACGGAAGCGCTCAGCGCGGAGTTGAAGCGCGTCACGGCCGACCGTCAGGTGATGCTGCTGCTGGCGCTGGCCGATCGCAAGGACTCCGCCGTGTATCCCAAATTGCTCGAGACAGCGGAGAAGAGCTTCAAGGCCACCCGCGTCGCAACGTTGGGTTTGCTCGACCGGTTCAACAACGTTTCTGCCGTGCCCGTTTTGTTGAACGGCGCTATTGACGAGGATGCTGACATCGCGCACGCCGCGAAATCGACCCTGACCCGTATGGAAGGCAAGAAGATCGACGCGGCGCTCATGGATCGATTGCCCAAGTCCTCCGGAAAGACGCGTCAGGTCATCATCGAACTGGCTGCGTTGCGACGCATTGAAGCTGCCGTGCCTGTCCTGCTTGCGAGCGCGGTCGATGCCGATCCCGGTGTTCGTCGCGCCGCGCTCGCCACGCTGAGCAGCCTCGGCTCGGAGAAACAAGTCGGGGATCTCGTCAGCCTGATT
Organism: Verrucomicrobiota bacterium; assembly: GCA_038205745.1. Taxonomy (GTDB): domain Bacteria; phylum Verrucomicrobiota; class Verrucomicrobiia; order Limisphaerales; family SIBH01; genus JANNGC01. The sequence goes on from JBBRBM010000094.1 coordinate 19,104, forward strand.
TCCAAAGCCAAATCCGCCGATGATCGCGACGGCGCCGAAAAGGCACTGGCCGGAATTTGTGGACGCACCGGCACGAAAGCCGTGGCACTCGTGTTGCCGCTGACGAAGAATAACGACAGCGAACTGCGCAAGTCTGGCTTGCGTGTTTTGGCGATGGCGGGCGGCCCCGAGGCATTAGGTGCCGTGACGGCAGCAGTGAACGACAGCGACGAAAGCGTTCAGGACGAAGCCGTCGGTACACTCGCAACATGGCCGAACAACTGGCCGGAGGACGGCGCCGTGGCAGAACCGCTCCTGGGCCTCGTCAAGACTGGCAAGAAGCGCTCGTATCAGGTGCAGGGCGCGCGCGGCTACCTGCTCTATGTTCAGGAGAACAAGAAACTCAGCAACGCCGACAAGGTGAAGGCCATCGATGATTTGCTGCCTCTCTTGAAGCAACCGCCGGAAAAGCGTCTCGCCATCTCCGCCCTCGGCGGAATCCCGTCAGGGAAATCGCTGGATTCGCTCAGCACGCTCGCCGGAGATCCAGCAATCGCTGAAGAAGCCAGCCTGGCCATCGTCAATGTGGCCACCACCAAAGGTCTGCAAGGCGTGAGCAAGGAAGCGCGTCAGAAAGCGCTTCAAACCGCCATCGCCAATTCCAAAAACGAAGCCACTCGAACGAAAGCCGGCGAGGCGTTGAAATCTATCAAGTAACACAAAAGCAATAGCCCTCTCCCACTTTTGGGAGAGGGCAGAGACGAATCCATCGTCTCAGTTCTGTGAGCAGTTTATTTCCGCGCGACGTCGTTTCTGGCTCATGGCTGCGCCTCCATTTGCTGGCGAGCCTTGGTGATGATGGACCGGTTCCCGAATCCTGAAGGGATTCCATCCTTCAGCCCAGCGTTGCCGCGCCAAGCGGCTACGCTGGGTGGACGAACCGTTGAACCACAACCCTGCAAGGGTTTGCATCACAAGCTTGGCTGGCGCACTGGATTCAACCCTTACAGGGTTGTGACCGTTTTGGCGGTGCAACCCAGGGTAGCGCGCCGCGCGCAACCCTGGGCTGAGTGATGCAATCGCGTTGCGATTGGAAGTCCGCGTCCACTCCGCGCGTATTTCCAAACCGTCGAGAAGTTGAAACAGATCGAGGTCGTCGAGTTGGATCGTGTAGCTGTTTCGCATACTCGACAGAACTTCCTGGCCAGGTACGGGACACCCCTTGCCTCATGGATAAATGGCACCGAAGGATGCTGAGCAGGCGGGGTTTGTGATGTGCGTGAGCCAAACGTCGTGCGGGCAAGAGCGAATCTTTCCACTTCATCAACTACCGATTCATGAACCCGTCATCGCGGCGCGGTATCACCGCGATGCCAAAAGTTTATTTCCGGGATCAGCCAGTGTTTGCTTAGCTTCGTTCCTGGAGTCGATGCACCAATGAACAACCTACATCTGGCCGTACAGTTTTTTCTGCAGATTGCCGTCATCCTGCTTTTTTGCCGGCTGGTCGGCGCGGTCGCGAAACGCTTCGGCCAGCCGCAGGTGGTGGCGGAGATGGTGGCGGGCGTGTTGCTGGGGCCGTCTCTGTTCGGGCTGCTCTGGCCGGAAGGACAGGCGTGGCTTTTTCCGTGGGACCAGGCGCAGAAGATTCGCGACACGCAGAGTTACCTTTTCCCCGCGTCGCAGCTCGGTCTCGCGCTCTACATGTACGTGGTCGGAATGGAATTTCGCGTCGATATCGTGCGGAAGCGGTTGAAAAGTTCCATCGCGGTTTCAGTCGCGGGCATGGTCACTCCATTCATCCTCGGCGCTGGATTGGCGTGGGTTCTGTTTCATCACACCGAACTGTTTCCAAAGAAAACCTCGCTCTTCGAAGCGATGCTTTTCCTTGGCGCGTCCATGTGCATCACGGCGTTCCCGATGCTCGCGCGCATCATTCATTTCAAGAAGCTGACCGGCACGACGATGGGAACGGTGGCTCTCGGTGCGGGCGCGATTGATGACGCCACGGCGTGGTGCCTGCTCGCCGTGGTGCTCGCCAGCTTCGACGAGAATTGGAGCCATGCGTGGGTGAACATCGGCGGCGGCGCGGCCTACGTAGCCCTGACTCTGCTCGTCGTGCGCCCGCTCATGGCGCGAGCGAAGGGACTGATGGTGAAGGATGGTGCGCTCACGGAAGCCGGCCTCGTGGTGGGACTCGCGCTCATGGGATTGGGCGCGTGGTTCACCGACCTGATCGGCCTGCACGCAGTATTCGGCGCGTTCGTCATGGGAGCCGCGATGCCGCGTGGTATCGTCGCTCGCGATCTGATTGGGCGGATCCAACCGTTGACGGTGGCGTTGCTGCTGCCGCTGTTCTTCACCTACTCGGGGCTGAACACCAAGATCGGCTTACTCAACACGGGATTTCTTTGGTTGATGTGCGGCGCTGTGCTGGTGGCCGCGGTGCTTGGCAAAGGTGTGGCGTGCTGGCTCGCGGCTCGCGCAACGGGCATTTCGAACCGTGAAGCGCTCGGCATCGGGACGTTGATGAACGCACGCGGTCTGATGGAACTCATCATCATCAATATCGGTCTCCAGCGCGGCATCATTTCCGAGGGGCTCTTCGCCACGCTCGTCATCATGGCCGTGATCACCACGCTCATGGCGTCGCCGATCTTCGAGCGACTTGTCGGCACGGGCACTTATCAACCGACGCCGGAACCGGAAGCTGACCCGCGTGAGGCTGACCCGCTTCACGCCGCTGGATGAACACCGGGTTACTGCGCGTCACCGGAAGCACGTGTCTCACTAATCCATCGCAGCGACTGCCCGGAAGAGAGCCGCCATTATTTCGGAGTTCAGTTTCCGGGAGTTTGTCGAGGCTGGTGAAGCGTTGCCGGTAGTCCTGCGTAACGATTGGAAAATTCTGTTGTAGCGCGCTTCGCACCGGCGTCTGATGATCTGAACTCACCATGAAACATTTCAAGACACGACGTTCGTTCCTGCAAACACTCGGCGCCGGGGCCGCCGGTCTCGGGTTGGCAGCCGCCCACGCGCAGGAGCAACCGATTCAGGGCTTCGAGAAAACGCCGGTTGATCC